>CALFNB010000036.1 GCA_937902425.1 uncultured Acetobacteraceae bacterium
GCCGGGTTCGATGTTCGGGGGACCAATGCACCCGGTGAGCGCGCGTTGCAAGGGGAGGTTGCGGGATCTTCATGATCAAAAAGTGGGCAATGCGCGGTTTCAGGGAGTAATGGTGGCACCATCCAAAATCGGCCCTTGCCCTCATTGAGGAGCGGGCACGGGTGACGAGCGGGACAAGTCAGAGGTGGACCGATGGCCTTGGACGCCGATGTCACGACCTTGCACGTCCGGTGCGGTTCCGACCTGAAGCCCTTGCCGCGCGCGGCTGGCTTCGAGGCGGACTACCTGGAGGTGACCGATCGCACTGGTGTTCGCCGCGGCGGACGCGCAGGCTCATGGCGATGCCTGATCGTGGACCTCGGCCCGATTTTTCACAAAGCTCACGGATATCGCGAAGCTCACGAAGCTTTCTTACGACACGCTGATGGGAAACTGAATTCGTCAGCACCAGACCGAAGCGTCGGACCGGTCGCGCCGACCTGTTGGCTATCGCGGAATGCCCGCCGAGGCGGTCAACCCGCCATCCACCGGAATATATGCCCCGGTCACGTAACTCGCTTCCGGCGACACCAGGAACCCGACCACCGCGGCGATCTCCTCCGGCCGCGCGTAACGCCCGGTTGGCACGCGTCCTTCCGTCGCCGGGCGATACGCCGCGAATGGCGTCATCATTTCGGTATCGACAAAGCCGGGCGCCACATAGTTCACCGTCACACCACGCTTCGCGCTCTCAATCGCGAGGCCTTTCACGTATGCCAACAATGCGGCCTTGGTCGCGCCGTAAGCGGTGTTACCCTGGCTCGCGACCTGACCGATCACTGAGCCGACCGCGACAATGCGTCCGTTGCGCGCCCGCATCATCGGCCGCACCACCGCGCGCGCGATGCGCGTGAACGAGAAGAAGTTGACCTGCATCGCCTGCTCGGCCTTGTCCTGGTCCATCATCGCCGCCAGCGCGTCATAGGTCGTGCCGCCAACCTGCACCAGCGCATCCCAGGCCGGCCCGTCCTCCAGCGACTTCGCGAAAGCCTCGACGGCGTCACGATCCGCGAGGTCCAGACGCACCGCCTCCACCGGCGGCGGAAACTCGCCACGTTCAGTTCGGTAGGTATACGTTACGTCGAAACCCCGGCCGGCGAGCAAACCCACGACAGCGGCGCCGATGCCGCGGCGGCCGCCAATGACCAGAGCGCGGGTCAACGCGGTTCGAAGCCCAGTACAACGCAGACGTTCTGCCCGCCAAATCCGAACGAGTTTGAAATCGCATGCGCGACCTTCGCCGGCCGCGCGGTATTCGGCACGCAATCCAGCGGCAACGCCGGATCGGGAATGTCGTAATTGATCGTCGGAGGCAGCAATCCATAACGCATCGTGTACAGCGTGAAGATCGCCTCGATCGTTCCGGCCGCGGTCAGCGTATGGCCGATCATCGATTTGTTGGATGAGATCGGCAACGAACCGCTGCGCTCCCCGAACACGGCGGCAATTCCGACCCACTCCATCCGGTCGTTCTCCGGCGTGCCGGTACCGTGCGCGTTCACATAGCCGATGGCGTCCGGCGCCAGACCGGCATCCGCCAATGCCCGTTTCATGCAAGCAATGATCGGCTTGCCGTCGGGCGAGGAACGGGTACGGTGGAACCCGTCCGCCGCTTCGCCGCAACCTTCGACGACGCCCAGTACAACCGCGCCCCGGGCGCGGGCATGCGCGAGGCTTTCCAGCACCAGGGCACCGGCGCCCTCGGCCATCACGAAGCCGTCACGATCCTTGCTGAATGGACGCGCGGCGGACGACGGCGGATCGTTTCTTGTCGACAACGCCGACAGCAGACTGAACCGGATCAGGCTCTCGGGGTTGATCGAGGCATCGGTGCCGACGACCAGCGCGGCATCGCACTCACCGCGGCGGATCGCCTCAACGCCCAGTTGAATGGCGGTGCCGCCGGAGGCGCAGGCGGTGGAGGTCGCGATGGGTGAGCCCTTTGTGCCGAAACGGCTCGCCAGCCCCTCGCCGACCGAGCCGAACAGGAACCGCTCGAACCACGGTTCGAAGTGCCCGCGATCCGCCGCGCGGATGAGATCGGTGTAGCTTAGTCCGTCGTTGACAGCCGCCGCCGCCGCGAGGGCGCGACGCTGCGGCCACTCCAACTCCACGGGCGGCAGCGCCATGAAAAGCGGTCCCGGGAAGTCGCCCGGACGGCCGATGGCTGACTCGGCCAGGGCCTCCTCGACCACCAGTTCGGCGAGGCGTTGCGCGTAGGCGGGGGCCGAAGGTTCCGCTACAGGAATGAAATCCACGGTGCCCGCGATCGTGGTGCGCAGGCCGCCGATCGGAAACCGGGTAATGCGATGGATCCCGGACACACCATTGGTCAGCGCGTGCCAGTTCTCCCGCTGCCCCTGTCCGAGTGACGTGATGATCCCGGTACCGGTGACGACAACGATGGTACGGCCAAGATGATCGGTATCAGCCACGGCCGCTCTCCTGTGCCGGGACGACGAGAGCGGTGGCCTCGCCGCGCCAGAAGCCCCACGAAGTAACGAACAGGCCCGCCGGCGCTCCCTCGAGCGGCGTTTCCGCGGGTTCGAGCGGAGGGAACAATTTGCCGCGGCCGATGCTCATCGCCGCCAGCGCGATCGCGGCCGGAAAGGACGGTTCCACCGAGTTGCCAAGCGCGGTCGACGCGGCCCGCACCGGCAGGCCAAGACCATCGAGGAACGACCGCTCCTCCGCCGTTGCTCCCGCGCCACCGCTGGCGGCGGAAATGACGGCACTGGCGGCGGCCGTGCCACCCAAAGCGGCGATCTGACGGGCGGCGTTCGCGGCCGCCTGGCCAGGCGCGCGGCGGCAGCGATCGGTCATGACACCCGCGATGCGGGCCTTGGGCGTGACGCCGCGAGCCCTGGCATGGGCCCGGCTTTCGATCACCAGGAAGCAGCCGACCGAACCCAGGATCGTACCGCCGCCCTGGGCCTCGCGCGACCAAACCGGAACAAACGGACCGCGCCACAAGGCGTGTCCCATGGCGTCATGCAGAAACGCGTCCGGCCGTTGCGCGTTGAAGGAACCGCCGACGAGGCAGATCTCGCTTTGTCCGGCCTCGATCCGGGCGCAGGCGATGTACAATGCGTCGGCACCGGAGGCTTCCTCGCCCATGAAGGTGCGCGATGAGCCGATCACGCCGTGCACGATCGAAATGTTGCCCGCCAGCAGGTTGGACAGTTGCGCCAGGAACAGCGTGGGGCGGAGGTCGGACAGCAAGTGCTCGTTCAAATAAGCGTCCGGATCGTCCGCCTTGGGCATGGCCGCCAGGATCGCCGCGTCAACGGCATAGTCCCGCTCTCCGCCGCCCGCCGCCACGATCATGTCCATGCGTTCGAGCAGCGCCGGGTCGCCCTTCGCCTTGGCCGAGTCGAGCGCCAGGCCCGCCGCGTAAACCCCGAATCGCTGCCACGGCTCCATCTGCCGCTGGTCGCCGCGTTTGGGGATCTGCGTGTCCAGCGCCAGGTTCGTCATCGGATGGACCAGGTAGGGCGCGAAACTGGTCTCGTCGATCACCGGAACGAACGCATCGAGCGCGGCGAGATGCGCGTTCTCGCCCTCGCCCAGACAGGAGATGAGCCCGATGCCCGTGATGAGTGGATCCCGATCAGGCGCCATGATGGTCATTCGGGGCGGTCATTCGGCATGCAGGCAATCCTCGGGGAAGCCGATTTCGCGCGCCTTGAAGACCATCGCGGCGCGGATGGTGTCATTCGGGAACGGCCCCACCACGTAGCGGATTTCCGCCGAGGCGACCTTCTGTCCGCCGGTCGAGATCACCGACTCGATCACCGCGAAGCCGGAGCCGTCATGGGTCAATGTCGCCGCACCGTCCAGAGTTTCGCCCGGCTCCACGAAGCGGCGCAATTTCGCGCTTTCGACCCGGGTCAGAAACGGCATTTTGGCGAACTTCAGTTGCGCCAGCACCAGCCAGCCGCCGGTTTGCGCCATGGTCTCGATCATCAGCGCGCCGGGCAGGCGGGGAAAGCCGGGAAAGTGGCCGACGAAAACCGGGCTCTGGGTGGGAACCTGACAGGAGGTCCGGATCGTGCCGGCCTTCCGGTCGAGCGCGACGATCCGGTCGACCATCTGGAAATACTCGAGGATCATCGGCTTACCTGATCTTCCGACGGGGTCTCAGGCTGGTTTCGCCGCCACCAGCAGGTCGATGTGCTTGCACAGGTTGCCAAGGACGAAATACTCCTCGGTCGAGACCTTGCCGTCGTTCACTTCCCGCGTCCACTGCTCCAGCGGCATTTTGATGGCGAAAGACTTGTCGATGGCGAAGGCGATGTCCAGAAAGTCCAGGCTGTCGATGCCGAGATCGTTAATGGCATGACTTTCCGGCGTGATCTTGTCCCGCTCGATGTCGCACGTGTCGGCGATGATGTCGGCAACGGTTTCGAACGTGGACGCCATTAGTCAACCCCTTGTCGCGTGGCGCCGGGACTAACACCCGACCCCGGTGTGCCGCAAGGGCGCCGCCGGGGCGTTGCCTCGAGACCCCACCAGGAGGTGCTGCCTCCTGGTGGGTTCGAAGGGCGGAGCCCTCGCGCGTTCTCGGCCGCGGACGATTGTCCGTGGCGCACCCATGTCCCGCGCGGCGGGAAAATCACGTAGGCTGGTGGCATGACTGATCAGACCGATCTGCGATTGGCGGCCCAGTACGAGGCTTATCCCTATCCGCACCGCGATCCGCGTGATGAGGCGAAGCGCCTGATCGTCGGCAGTCCGGGCCATCTGCGGGAAGTCGACCATTGGGTGTTCGGTGCGACCAGACCGGCGTCGCGGCCGTTGCGGGTGCTGATCGCCGGCGGCGGCACCGGCGACGCGACGATCATGCTGGCGCGACAGATGGCGCGGGAGGGACGGGAAGGGACGGTGACCTGGCTCGACCGTTCCGCCGCCGCGCTGAAGATCGCCCAGGCGAGGGCGGCGGCACGCGGGCTGACCAACATCGTGTGGGAGCAGCGGTCGCTGCTCGACCTGCCAGGATCGGGTCTGGGCCCATTCGACTACATCGATTGCTGCGGGGTGCTGCACCACCTGCCGGATCCGGAGGCCGGGGTCCGCGCCCTCCTGTCGGTGCTGGCAACGGGGGGCGGGATCGGGTTGATGGTCTACGCGCCGCATGGGCGGACCGGCATTTACATGATTCAGGATGGACTGCGGCTACTGGCGCCCGCGCATGAAACTCCCGCCGCGCGGCTCGATGTGGCGCGCCGGGTCATGAAACACTTGCCCGAGACCGCGTGGCTGCGCGCGAACCGGAGCGTCACCGACCATCTGAGCGGTGGCGACGCCGGCCTGTACGATCTGCTGCTCAATCCGCGCGATCAGGCCTATACGGTGCCGGCGCTGCACGATCTGCTGGCGCGCGCGGGCCTCGCGATCACCTGCTGGGTCGAGCCGATCCGCTACGACCCGGTCCCGTTGCTGCCGGACCCGAGGCTGCGCGCGCGCATCGCCACGCTCGCTCCCGTGGAGCGCGCCGCGCTGGCTGAGGCTCTGGTCGGCAATATCGCGGCGCATATCGTTTACTGCACCCGCGCCGACGAACCTCCCGATCGGGCCGATCCGTTCAGTCCCGACGCGGTGCCGATCTGTCGCGAGATGACCGGCGAGGATCTCGCCAAAGGCATTCAGGGCAACAACACGTTGTTCGTCGGCCTCGATGGGCTGCGTGTCCCGGTGCCGGTGCCGCCCATGGCGGGTGCGATCCTGCGGCTGGTCGACGGCAAGCGATCCGTGGCGGAGATCGGAGCGTTGCTCGCCGCGCGAGGCACCGGCCTGGAGGCGTTCGCTCGCGCCTGGCAGCGGTTGTTCCCGGCCTTGGAGTCGATCAACCGATTGCTGCTCGCAGCACCGGCCGGGTTGTCTGGGCCGGAGCCGATGCCGATGCCGGCACGTGCTCCGCCGCCATCCGCCGCATGATGGTCTCGGTGGCCGGATCGGCCGGGAAAAACGCTTCAATCGCGAGTTCCGCCAAGGTGATGTCGTTCGGCCCGCCGAACACCGTCGTGGTGCTGAAGAACGCCAACGGCCCATGCACCGTCGCCAGGCGAAGCGGCACCGCCACGACGTCCGGCGGCCCCACCTGGCCTGAAGCGGCGGTGGGTTGTGGATAGGCGCTCACCTCGTCAACAAGGTCCAGGAGGACTGGGTCGCCGGTCATCTCGATCTGGCGGCGCAGGCGGAAGATGAGGTGCCGCCGCCACTCCGCCAGATTGATGATCCGCGGCGCCAACCCGGCGGGATGCAGACTGAGACGGATCATATTGACCGGCGGTGTCAGCAGTAACGGAACGACACCGGCGATCAGATTGGCGGCGGCTCGGTTCGACGCCACCATCGTCCAGTGCCGGTCGATCGCCACGGCCGGATTCGGTTCATGCATGGAAAGAATGAGGTCGATGCTCCGGCGTGTCATGCGAAACCCGGGATCGTCCATCGGCCGTTCCGGATAGCATTGGGCGAGGCCGGCGGCGTCCAGCATCTCATTCCTGGCGCGCAGCGGAATCATCAGTCGCTCGGCCAGATGGAGCAGCATCTCCCGGCCTGGCATGGCGCGGCCGGTCTCCAGGAAACTCAGTTGCCTGGGGGATATGTGTGCTTCGCGAGCAAGCTCGAACTGGCTGAGGCGGCGTCGCTGCCGCCATTCCCGGATCAGGGGACCGATTGAGCGAGTCGGGATGGTCATGACAAAATGATACCCGGCTGCGTGCCTTGAGACCAAATCATCACAGCGTTAATCTCACGATAATGCTCGGGTTTTCCCCAAGGGGTGCGGGGGACGCCGGGTTGGCGTAGCCACGGTCCCCGACCTCGGTTCAAAGGTTTTTCCGCATGACGGCTCGACGCGCGATCACGGTCTACAGCGACTACAAAAGTCCGTACGCGTATCTGGCGAAGGACCTCGTTTACGCGCTGGAGGCCGACGGCCTCGCGACGGCGGACTGGAAGCCGTATATACTTGAGCCACTTGCAAAACTATCGGCACGCACGCGGGAATTTCCTTCCGAGACTACAA
>CALFNB010000037.1 GCA_937902425.1 uncultured Acetobacteraceae bacterium
TGATACGACGCAGACGCGCCTGACCTGGCCGTCGCTGGTCCATGAAGGGCGGCGCCGGTGGCGTCGCCCTTTTTGCTGCGCATTGCCATCTTGATGGTGCCGGCGTGCGAATCGGAAATATCGTCTCCGCTCGTTGAACGCACCTCACACTAATAGCGCTAGCCGCGACCCGGTGGGGAGTAGGTCACGGTCTCGGTCCAGGAAGTGTAAAGAATTCCGACAGTATCCCTCGCCGCGCAGCATCATCGGGTGGCCTGCGCGCGGTTCAGGGGGACGGACAGTTCCATGCGCGCCAGGAAAGCGCGCTGATGGCCTGAAACAAAGAATTTTCGGTACGTTATCGGCACGACCCGCCGTCCTGTTCGCCCGGCGCTTCACCCCCGCCTCGGAGTCGCCCGCGCAGTGGTCGTTGTCACGATTGACGCATTCAGCGCCTCGTAATCGTGATACTCGATCGTCGCGTGAAGCTCCGCCCGCGCCCGCTGAGCCGCCGCGATCCTGGCCGCCATGTCATGTAGATCGGCCACCTTGTTGTCGTTCAGAGGTCCGCGCTTCCCGGGCAACGACGGTCCTCGATTTGTCACGGCCGCGGCGCCGACGTCCTTGAAGGAGCGGATCATGGGCATGACGTTCCGCGCCTCCCCACAGCCGGTGTCACCGTCGATCAGCAGAGGCAACCCGGTGGGGGGGATGATCTGGGGCACGAAGAAGCATACTTTGTCCACGTGATCATTCCCAGGTCGGTGATGCCCATGGTGTCGCACCGGCTCCCCAACCGCTGATGGTCACACGGACTTTCCAGCGAAAAATCCGGAAATCCCGGCCCGGCGTTAACCGAATATTCGTCTCGATACCCTCGAATGGCGGCCTCCACCCTGGATGAGGCGCGCCCCGCATGAACCAGCCAAACCCGCCCGAACACGCCGCCGGCAACCCCACCTCGTTCGGGGAACTGCTGGCCACGGTCGAGCAAATCGGCACCAACAAGGGCGACCGCCAGGTCATCGACCTCTACCGCACCTGGATCGCGCTGTACGGCGCCGGAGGGCGCCAGGCGCACGCCGCCTGGTTCAACCTCGGCGCCGAGTGGGGCCACGCCGGCGAGCAGGACAACGCCATCCTCGCCTATCGCGCCGCGCTCGCGACGCGTCCCGATTTCGCCCCCGCCGCGATCAACCTCGGGCTGCTGCTGGAGCGCCGCGGCGACACGGCGGCGGCACTCGCCTGTTGGACGGAAACGCTGCAGAAGGACGAGGCGCGCATCGCCCTGCTCAACCAGCGCGCCCGCCTGCTGGAGCAACTGGGCCGCCTGGCCGACGCCGAGACGGCGATGCGGAGCAGCCTGGCGATCCAGCACGACCAGCCGGATGTCATCCAGCACTGGCTGCATGTCCGCCAGCGGATGTGCGACTGGCCGATCCTGAACAATGCGATCCCCGGCCTGTCCCCGGACGACCTGATGGCGAGCTGCGGCCCGCTCGCGGCGCTGGCGCTGACCGATCAGGTGGCGGTGCAGGCGAGCATCGCCGGTGCCTGGATCCTGCGCAAAATCCCACCCGCGCCGGAGTATCTCGCGCCCCCGGACGGCTACCGTCACGACCGCATCCGCGTGGGCTACCTGTCGTCGGATTTCTGCCGCCACGCCATGAGCTATCTGATCGCCGAACTGTTCGAGCGGCATGACCGGTCGCGGTTCGAAATCCACGGCTATTGCACAAGCCCGGAGGACGGCAGCGACATCCGCCGGCGCGTGATCGCGGCGTTCGATCATTTCACGATCATCAAGGACATGACGGATGAGGCCGCGGCGCGCACCATCCGCGCCGATGAGATCGACATCCTGATCGACCTCAACGGTCTGACCACGGGAACCCGCATGGCGATCCTGCGCTGGCGTCCGGCTCCGATTCAGGCGACCTACCTCGGCTTCATCGGCCCGGTACCGATGCCGGAGCTGGACTTCCTGCTGTGCGACGATTTCGTCATTCCGCCGGCCTACGCCGCGCTGTACCAACCTCAGCCGCTGTACGTCGCGCCGAACTACCAGGCCAACGACCGCAAGCGGGTGATCGGCGAACCGGTCACCCGCGCGATGTCGGGCCTGCCGGAAGATCGTTTCGTATTCTGTTGCTTCTCCAATCATTACAAAATCACAGAAACGATGTTCAGCGCCTGGATGGAGGTCTTGCGGCACGTTGAAGACTCGGTGCTATGGCTGGTCTCCGACAACATCTGGTCGCGCGGCAACCTGTGTGCGCGCGCGACCGTACTGGGCATTGACCCGGCGCGCATCTTGTTCGCCGAGCGGGTCGATCCGGCCACGTACATGGCACGCCTCGCGCTGCCCGATCTGTTCCTGGATACGTCGCCTTACAATGCCGGCACCATCGCCAGCGACGCGATCCGCATGGGATTGCCGATGGTCACGCTCAGCGGCGAATCGTTCGCTTCCCGCATGGCGGGACGGTTGTTGCAGGCGATCGGCGCCACCGAAGGAATCACCACGACAATCGAACAGTATATTGAGACAACGGTCACGCTCGCCACCCAGCCCGACCTGCTCGCGAACTATCGCACTCTGTTCACCCAGGCCAGTTGGGCCGCCACCATCGGCGACATCGCCACCTTCACGTACCATTACGAGGAGTCGCTGATCCAGATCGAACGCGCCTCGCGGACCCGGGATGCACCGGAAGCCGAGCCGGCCGCCGACGTCAGGCCGGACCAGGTCTTCGCCGAAGCGGCCGCCGCCTGAGGCTCCCATGTCCGATCGTAATGGGCCGGATCCCGCCTTCCTCGTCGCTGGTCATTACTCGGTCGACGTGACCCGCGGATTGCCGGACGCGGGCGGCGGTATCCCGGCCTACGCCGCGAGCGGCCGCCGCGGCGGCGATCTTCCGCTGATGGCACTCCGCGTTGACCGCCGCGCCCCGGCCCGTCCCCGCCCCTTGCACGGTCTCGTCGCCGGTATCGAGGGTCTGCTCACCCCCCTGGCGCATGGCAACGGGCCGCCGATCGACGGCCAGCCCGGCTGGTACGTGATTTGCCAGGCCCCGCCCGGACCGTCCGTGTCCAGCGCTCCCAGACCATGGACCGAGCCCCACATCATCGAGTTCGTGCTACGGCCGATCGCGGCGGTGCTGGAGCAACTTCATTCCCTCGGCATGACCCATCGCGCCATTCGGCCCAACAACGTGTTCCAGGGTCAACCGAACCGGCCGGTCACGCTTGGCGCCGCATGGGCCGCCCCGCCCGCGATGCACCAGCCCTCGGTCTGCGAGACCGCCTATGCGGCCCTCTGCCACCCCGCGGCCCGTGGCGACGGGCACACGGCCGACGACGTCTACGCCCTTGGCGTCCTGTTGGTGACCCTCGCCCTGGGTCGGCTCCCGATGCCTGGCATCGACCACGCGACGACGATGTATCGCAAGCTTGAACTCGGCGATTTCGCCGCGATCACGGCGGGGGAGCGGCTGCCACCGATCCTGACCGACCTCGTCCGCGGCATGCTCGCCGAGGATCCGGAGCACCGGCCCTCCCCGTCGCTGCTGCGCGACCCCGTCGGCACGCGTGGCCGCAGAATTGCCGCCCGCCCGGCGCCTCGCGCGCAGCGGCCTTTGAAGATCGGGACCACGATGGTCTGGAACAACCGGACCTTGGCTCTGGCGATGGCATTCGAGCCCGACGAGGCGTTGACCGCGATCCTGGGCGGCACGCTGATGTACTGGCTCCGCCGCGGTCTGGGCGACAGCGGTCTCGCGGTGAAACTGGAGGAACTGGTTCGGCGGCACGCCCTGGATGTGTCGACCGCCAAGGAAGCGTTCCAGCCGATGCTGGTGATGCGGGCGATCGCGGACGCCGATATTTTCATGCCGCTTTGCTGGCGCGATCTCGCGATGTTTCCCGATGGCATCGGATCCGCGCTGGCCGCCGCGCTGGAGGGTGACCCAGAGCTGCAACACAAGCTTCACGACGTCGTGATTTATGAGGTTCAGGGCATCTGGGCTGGTATGCGGGAGGAGCGTACGCCAGCCGGCCCCCATCGATTGGAGGCGAGGCAACGGCGAGCGGTGTTGCAGATCAGGGGGCCGGCGGGCGGCCTGCCGCGGCTCGCCTACACGCTCAATCCGATGACCCCGTGCGTCAGCACGCTTCTGGGCAACCGGTGGATCACCAACGTCAGCGACCTGGCACCGGCGCTCGAAGCCGTGGCGACGGCCTCGCGGGATGCCGATCTGCTGGAACCGAGAATCGCCGCCTTCATTGGCGCGCGGTCGGAGCGTTGGTTGGACCAGGAGGTGCAGGCGCTCGCGACTGAGGGCGACGTTCAGAACCGTGCTCTCATCGCGTTGCGACTCCTGAGCGAGTTGCAAAACCGCTACCATCCGGCGCCGTTGAAGGGTGTCACCGCATGGGTGGCGGCGCGCGCCCAGCCGTTGGTGGAACGGTGGAAGAACCGCGACCGCAGGGCGGCGGTGGAGGAGCAGCTGAAAACGCTGACCGCTTTGGGCTTGCTGAGCCCGATCCTTGCCTTACTGCTGGATCCCGCCGCGCATGAGGTGGACTTCGAAGGTCTGCGGGTCGCCCGCGTCGAACTGGACCTCATGGACGCTGAGTTGCGCGGAATCGCCGAGGGCGGGCGGCACCGGGCGGCGTTCGCGGCGCGTCTGGGTCAGGAAATCGCCGCCGGAGTCGGCCTCGCCGCCGCCGCGATCACGTTGATCCTGGCCGCCCTGGGCTGACCGATGGCCAAGCCACCCAAGGCATCGAAGACGAAGCAAAATCATTCAGCGGGCCAGGCGGCCGCGAGCAACCGGTCCGTGGTTTGGCTATCGGGCCTCGCCTGCGGCGTGCTGGCCGCGATCGCACCGGGCATCGCCACGCTCGCGGCCGGGTTGCTCGTGCCGGGTGCCGTGGCGCTCAAACTCGATCAGGAGCCTGGGCGACCGGTCGCGCGAACGGTGCTGACCTGCGGGCTGGCCGGATGCGTGCACCCGGTGATCAGGCTGTGGAACGTGGGGCAGTCATTCGACGCCGCGATCGCGATCGTCAGCGACCCCTGGACACTCGGCGTTGCCTGGAGCGCCGGCGCCGCCGGTTGGCTGCTGACCCAACTCGCGCCGCTGGCCGTCCGAGCGGTACTCGAGGCCGCCGCGCTGGCGAGGTCGACCCGGCTTCGCGCCGCGCGGTCGCGGATCGCCGAGACCTGGGGGCTGGACCCGGCGCCAAAGGCCCAATCGTAGCCCGATTGACCCCAGGATGACCGCGGGAGGCGGCGAAGCCGCCTGGCGGCTCGAGCGGCCCATTGCCACGGCGCGACTCAGTTATTAACGCCATTCAGACGATGCGAGTATGAACGCCACTGAGGCGATGCGAGCTCATCTCACAGGAGAAAACCAATGGCTTCCGTCGATCCCCCAATGGCTGCCGTCGATTCAAGTGTCAGCGACATGCGACGGGCCGTGACCAATGCGTTCAGCACCCATTGGCGGCTTTTCTTGTTCCAGGGCGTGGTGATGATCATTCTCGGCGTGCTCGCGGTTTGCGCGCCCGTGGCGGCGACCCTCGCCGTCGATATCTACGTCGGATGGCTGCTCCTGATCAGCGGGCTCATTGGCCTCATCGCGATTGTCTCAACCCACCACGTCAACGCCTTTTTGTGGAGCCTCGTCACCGCGGCGCTTTCGGTCGTGATTGGCGTGCTGCTCATCCTGAAGCCGATCGAGGGCGCGGTATCGCTCACGGTCGTGCTGACCGCGTTTTTCATCGCCGAGGGCGTGTTCCAGACAGCGGTCGCGCTGGCTTCCCGTCAGGTGATGGCGGGAACCTGGGGCTGGATGCTGATGAGCGGGATCGCCGATCTGGTGTTGGCGGCCATCATCATCGCCGGCTGGCCCGGGACAGCCATCTGGGCTTTGGGCTTGCTGGTGGGGATCAACCTGCTCACGTCGGGGTGCGCGGTCGTGGTGGCGGCACTGGCGGGGCGGGAGATGGCTCGGACAGGATTGGGTTGAGCGGCGGGATTCTCAGGTCGACATATCGCTGATAATCGCCGCCAAGGTCTCGATCAGCCGCGAGGCCTCGTCAATGGCGCGCGCGGCATCCGCGATGGAAACAGAATGCTCCTGTCCGTAGTCCGCGACGTTTTTCAATTCATACGACCAGCCGAGGAGCGACACCTGCTCGCGGCTGATACGCTGTTCATCACGCGCGAGGCGCGCGAACTCGCTCCGAGTACCGCCGTGGGTTTTGGGGGATTTGCCCGTGCGAGCGACGACGAACGCCAAGGCGACATGAAAAGCCGCCATATACGCGCCGCGCCCTGCCTCGTCGGTATATTCACCCGCCAGCGCATAGCGGGCGAAGCCGATATTTTCGCGCGCCTTCAGGATATGGCCCTTGGCCTCATTCACAAATCTCGACCTTCACTCATGATCTCCCTCATCAAGGGCAAAGGGTCGTTGTAAGCACCGGCTCGAAACGGCTTGGCTGAAATGACCGCGCCGGTATCCATCAGAATGTCCGTGCCGAGGTCCGCGAGCCGTACAACTTCATCAAACCAAGCATCGGGATCGCGAATGAACACAGCAACATCGTAATCAGAATCGGGTCGGAAATCACCGCGCGCGCGTGAGCCGAACAGAACAGCCCGCTCCAGGCGGTCACCATAGGTTTTCGCCAATGCCGCGCGCAAGCGGCCCAGTACCGGATCGTTGGAAATCTGGCTGTCCATTTCACACCTTCAGAGATCATAGCACCTGATCGTGCTCTTTGTCCCGCCGCTCCAACCGCGGCCCCCACGCTTGTTGTAATGAGACCCCCGGCGATAGCCACCCTGTGAGCGTGACCTGTTACCGATGTCCCGCCAGTGTTTTCTGAATTGCGGCAAAGTGTGAAAAAAGCCGCACGTCGTCAGGCCGGGCCTGACGACGCATCGGTTCAGCGAACCCATCCCCGGTCCCCTTGGGGACCAGGTCACACCCTCAATGCGCCGCCGCGCGCTGGCTCGCCTCGGCCCGCTGCTCGGCGACCCGCGCCTTCATCGCCTTCTGCAGCTTCTCAAACGAGCGAACCTCGATCTGCCGCACCCGCTCCCGCGAAATATTATACTTGTGCGACAAGTCCTCAAGCGTCGCGGGATTATCCTTCAGCCGCCGCTCGATCAGGATATCGCGTTCCCGTTCGTTCAGCGTCTTCAACGCACCGGCGAGCAGCGCTTTGCGGCCGGTCAGCTCCTCCCGGTCGGCGATCGAGGTTTCCTGGCTCTCGGTGTCGTCCACCAGCCAATCCTGCCACTCGCCCTCACTGTCCTGACGCACCGGAGCGTTCAGGCTGTGATCCGGCGCCGCGAGGCGGCGGTTCATGTTGACGACGTCCTGTTCCGGCACGCCCAACAGGCGAGCGATCTCGGTCACCTGCTCGGGCTGCAGATCGCCGTCGTCGATGGCCTTCATCTGGCCCTTCAGCCGGCGCAGGTTGAAGAACAGCTTCTTCTGCGCCGCCGTG
>CALFNB010000038.1 GCA_937902425.1 uncultured Acetobacteraceae bacterium
GAAATGAGCGGCCAGCACATGTGGCCCGACACGCTCGACATCATGGGCTGGTCGGTCGATCCGCAAGGCTTCGGGGTGATTTTCGACCGCGCGATCCCGCCGTTCGCCGAGGAACGCATGGCGCCCGCCATCACCGGGATACTCGGGCGGTCGGGGTTGGGCCTGGCCGACATCGACCGGTTCGCGTGCCATCCCGGCGGCACGAAAGTCGTCGATGCACTGGAACGGGCCCTCGATCTGGGCCAGGGCACCTTGGACATCGAGCGCGCGATCCTCGCCGACTATGGCAACATGTCGTCGCCAACCGCGTTGTTCGTGCTGGAACGTCTCATGCACGCCGGCCTGCCTTCGCGGACATTGCTGACCGCCATGGGACCAGGCTTCACCGCGAGTTGCGTTTCCCTTAAAAAAGCCGCGTGACACCAGCCATTATCCTGTTGGCGGCTGTTACGCTGGAACGGCTGGTCGAACTGTGGCTCGCCCATCGCAACACCGCGGCGCTGCTGGCGAAAGGCGCGTATGAGGTCGCCCCCGGCCACTATCCCCTCATCGTCATGTTGCACACGCTTTGGCTCATGGGTTTGTGGGGGATCGGTTGGGCTGCTCCACTTCACCTTGGTTGGCTGACGGTATTCCTGGCGTTGCAGGTCCTGAGGTTCTGGGTTTTGGCGACGCTTGGCCGACGCTGGACGACGCGCATCATCGTGCTGCCGGGCGCGCCGCTGGTCACACGCGGACCATATCGGTTTCTCACGCACCCCAACTATCTCGTCGTGATTGGAGAGATCGCCATCTTGCCGCTCTGTTTGGGCATGCCAGGGTATGCGTTGGTCTTCTCGGTCACCAATCTCGCGGTTCTGGCGATCCGCGTGCGGGCGGAGAATGCGACGTTCCCGTTATCGGGAGAAATCGAGCATCTTTGACGCGAACCCCTTCCCGAGAGTCTGCCCGAATTCCTCTGATTGATCGACAGAGGCAATTTTGGCTTCATGCTGAGAATCCCCGGAGCGGCTCGTGGCCCCAAATCATCTGTATGCATCAGTGTTCATGTGTGGTTGCACTTTGTCTTTCGGAGCCAATGCCGCCACGAAAGAGGGCAACCACACATGAACACTGATGCATACAGATATTTTCGCGCGGTCGAACCGTCCGAGGCCCACTTCCATCGTGAGTACCTTGCCTGGGCGCGCGGTGCTCTGCTTGCGATCCATTGATTTCGCGTGATTCGTTTCCTGACAGACACTGAAAGCCGCATCCTGGTACGCACCTGGTTCGGCTTCGCGGCGATGTGCATCGGCATGTTCATGGCGATCCTCGACGTGCAGGTCGTCGCGACGTCGCTGCCGGTCATCCAGGGTGCACTCGGTATCCCACCTGACCAGATGAGTTGGGTGCAAACCGCCTATCTCGTCGCCGAGGTGATCGCGATTCCACTGACCGGCGTGCTGACGCGCACACTGAGCATGCGCTGGCTGTTTGTACTGGCGATCAGTTGTTTCACGCTGGCGTCGTTTGGCTGTGCGATAAGCACGCATTTCGGCATGCTGATTTCCTGGCGGGTATTACAGGGGTTTTCCGGCGGGACATTGATCCCAGCGGTATTTTCGGCGGTGTTCTTGCTGTTCCCGGAACCACGCCAGGGCATCGCCACAATGCTCGCGGGCGTGCTCGCGGTGCTGGCACCAACCATTGGTCCAATCGTCGGTGGCTGGATCACCGATACTTACTCCTGGCACTGGCTGTTTCTGATCAACGTCATCCCCGGGGTCGGTTCGGCCGTTATCGCGGCCGCATCGCTGCCGAAAGCGCCCATGCAGCCGCGCGAAGTCCGCACGCTCGACATCCCGTCTCTGATTATGATGGCGACAGCCCTGGCCGCGCTGGAAATCGCCCTCAAGGAGGCGCCAGACCGAGGGTGGACGGCCGGTCTGGTGCTGGGGCTGCTCGCACTCAGCATCGCGAGCGCGGCGGCGTTCATCGGACGCACATTGCGTGCCGGCCATCGGATCGTCGACATCGGAAGTTTCACTGATCGCGACTTCACCATTGGCTGCATCCTGAGCTTCGTGCTCGGGATTGGCCTGTTCGGCTCGGTCTATCTCATGCCGGTGTATCTGGCGTTCGTGCGTTACCATGACGCACTGGAGATCGGTACGATCATGCTGGTGACAGGCGTGGCGCAGTTGTTGACCGCGCCGATCGCCGTGGTCCTCGAACAGCGTCTCGATGCACGGTGGCTGACGGCGGCCGGGTTCGCGTTGTTCGCCGTCGGGCTTGGGATGAGCGCCCTGCAGAGCCCGCGCACCGATTACGACGAAATGTTCTGGCCACAGATCATTCGCGGCGTCGCGATCATGTTCTGTCTACTGCCTCCCACTCGATTGGCGTTGGGGCATTTGGAGCCGCATCGCGTTGCCGATGCGAGCGGCTTGTTCAACCTGATGCGCAATCTCGGCGGCGCGATCGGTCTCGCCCTGATCGATTCGGTGATTTATGGCCGTTCGAGCCTGCATGGCCAGCAGATCGTGGACCGCCTGCGCGCGGGCGACATCGAGACCGCCAGATTTATTGGTCTCTCTCCTGAAGCTTTCGCGGCCCGTCCGGCGGGGCCGCCGACAGAAGCAATGGAGGCAGTCCTGCGGCCGATGATTGAGCGAGCCGCGCTCACCCAGGCCATCAACGAGGCCTGGGCCATGGTCGCGGTGCTGACGGTCGCCGCATTGATTTGCGTGCCCTTCGTCAGAGGCGCTCGTCGCGGTGCGTAGCGTTCGTGGTTCGCGTCGTGCTGTTACGCCTGGCGACGGAGCCGTTTCGCGTTGGCCCGTGCGCGCGTGACATAGGGCGCCATCACGGCGGCCGGGCTTCCCCCTGTCATGAGGGCCAGCATCGCACTTTGCGCCGCCGCTGCCTTTTCCATCGCCATACGCTGATACTCGACCGCCGAGCAGGTCCCCTGGGCCATCATCACGGACCGGTGGAAGATCGTTTCCCACGACGCGGTCGTCAGTCGGGCCATCATGATCGGGAGAGCAAACGGGGAGCGTCGGTCATGCTTTTTCATGAGCTATAAAGTGAGCATCGCGGACCGCGCCGCAAGGGGCGACGACCATGTTTCCCGCACGACGCTGATCGAGCGTCATTGCTGGCACTTCATCCGGAGGGAGTGTAACATCCGGCGTATGCCGAACGATCTCTATGACCGCGACATCCTGATGTGGTCGGAACAGCAGGCCGATCTCCTACGCCGCCTCGAACGTGGCGAGCGGGTGAATGGCGTCGACTGGACGCACGTCGTTGAGGAGATCGAGGACGTGGGCCTGTCCGAACTCCATTCAGTTCAAAGCTATTTGAACCTGATGCTTGTGCATCTGCTGAAGATTTGGTTGTCGCCGGACAGCGAGGCTTTGCGACATTGGCGCGGCGAGATTGTCGCGTTTCAGAAAAACGCGGGCCGGCGCTTCGCACCTTCAATGCGGCAACGAATCGACCTGGGGAAGCTATATGACGAGGCGATCGAGCAACTCGAGGCCGGCGGACTGAGGCCCGAGGGATCCCGGCATTGGCCAACCGTGTGCCCCTTCACGCTGGATCAACTTCTATGCGACAAATGGGTCTCGCTGGAAGACTGCCTGAATGCCGCCGCGCCGGCGCCGCGGGGAACCGCCGGTCCGACCTCCATCAAGCCAGGGACGACCGGCGCCGTTTAGGCCCGCCCGCCCTCGAAGAAGTCCCGCACCTTGGCGAAGAACCCCTCATGGTCGGGGCTGTGTTT
>CALFNB010000039.1 GCA_937902425.1 uncultured Acetobacteraceae bacterium
GGGATATCACATCGGGGTATCACATCGCCATTTCCGACTCCGGGGCACGGTCCCGTTTCGGCTCGGGGATTTCGGTCATCGTCGCTTCGGTCAGCAGCAGAACACTCGCGACCGAAACGGCATTCTCCAGTGCGACCCTGACGACTTTGGTGGGATCGATGATCCCGGCCTCGACCAGGTCGCAGTATTGCTTGCGTGCTGCGTCGAAGCCGTACGCGCCTTGCGAGTCCATCATGCGCGCCACCACGACGCCGCCATCGACGGCGGAGTTCTCCGCGATCTGTCGCGCCGGCGACTCGAGCGCGCGCTTCAGGATTTGCACGCCGGTACGCTCGTCACCTTCGCATTTCGCCTCTTCCCGGGCGACCGCGTCGATGCACCGGATCAACGCCAGGCCGCCACCCGGAACGATGCCCTCGGCGACCGCCGCCTTGGTGGCGCTGATCGCATCGTCCAGCGCTTCCTTGCGCGATTTCATTTCGGCTTCGGAGGGTGCGCCAACACGGATCACCGCCACGCCGCCGGCCAGCCGGGCCAGCCGCTCCCGCAGTTTCTCGCGGTCGTAGTCGGACTTGGTGTCCTCGATCTGCGCGCGGATTTGCTTGCAACGGCCTTCGATGTCCGCCTTGTCGCCACCGCCGCCGACGACCGTTGTGTTCTCATTGGTAACGATCACCCGCTTCGTCAAGCCCAGCATGTCGATCGTCGCATTCTCCAGCTTGACGCCGACTTCCTCGCAGATCATCTGGCCGCCGGTGAGGGTGGCCAGATCTTCGAGCATCGCCTTTCGCCGGTCGCCGAATCCCGGCGCCTTCACCGCCACGACCCGCAGGCCGCCGCGCAGTTTGTTCACCACCAGCGTCGCCAGCGCTTCGCCTTCGACGTCCTCGGCGACGATCAACAACGGATGGCCGGAGCGCGCGACCGCTTCAAGCAGCGGCAGCATCGGTTGCAACGCGGACAGCTTCTTCTCGTGGATCAGCACGTGCGGGTCCTCGAGTTCGGCGATCATCTTATCCGCATTTGTAACGAAATAAGGGGAGATATAGCCGCGGTCGAACTGCATGCCCTCGACCACGTCCAGTGTCGTTTCGGTGGTTTTCGACTCCTCGACCGTGATCACGCCTTCGCCGCCGACTTTCTCCATCGCGTCCGCGACGAGTTCGCCGATCGCCGGGTCGTTGTGTGCCGAGATCGTTGCCACCTGGGCTTTTTCCTTGCGGGTCTTCACCTCGCTCGACATTGCGCGCAAGGCGCCGATCGCGGTCTTCGACGCGCGATCCAGGCCGCGCTTCAGGTCGATGGCGCTGGCGCCGGCGGCGACATTGCGCACGCCGTCGGCGAAGATGGTTTGCGCCAGAATCGTCGACGTACTGGTGCCGTCGCCGACGCTGTCGCCGGTCTTCTCCGCCGCCTGGCGCAACATTTGCGCGCCGAGATTCTCCTCCGGATCCTTGAGGTCGAACTCCTTGGCGATCGTCACGCCATCATTACAGACGATCGGTGTTCCCCAACTTTTCTGGATCAGCACCGATTTCGATTTCGGGCCCAATGTGACACGAATGGCGTCGCAGAGCAGGGTCGCGCCGCGCAGGATCTTCTCGCGCGCGGCGGAACGAAACAGCACTTGTTTATGGGCCACCGCTTACTCTCCTGTATTGAGGTCGAACGCTTTACCGGCGGGCACCCGGACGGCGGCGTGAGCCTTCGCCAGCGCGCGCGTCGCGGTAATCAGCAATGTGCCCGCCAACGCGATATTCGAGAACATGATCCACTTCCGTAACAAATCGTGTGCATGGCCCCCGGCACGGGGCGATTGGATCAGGCCGCCGCCTTCACTTCGATGGTCTTGGACTTCGCGGCGCTCGCCGATTTCGGCAGTGTAACGGTCAACACGCCCTTGGCGAATTCAGCGCCGATCTTGTCGCGATCGACACCCTCGGGCAGATAGAATGTCCGCTGGAAGGAGCCATACGACCGCTCGGACAAGGAGTAGTTCTTTTCCTTGCGTTCGGTTTCCTGCTTCTTTTCGCCCTTCACGGTCAGCGTATCGCCGGACACCACGACCTGGATGTCCTTCTCGGCCATGCCGGGCAACTCGGCGGTCAGCTTGTAGTCCTTGTCTTCTTCGACGATATCCATCGCCGGAGATGGCATGGTGAAGCTGGTGCGTACTTGCAACGCCGGTTCGATATCGAACCAATTGCGGAACGGCGTCATCCCGAAGCCGAACCGGTCGAACAGACGCTCCATTTCGGAGCGCAACTGCCGCCAACTATCGGCGGCTGGTTCGGAGCGCTTAACTTCAACTGGTGTATTGGCCATGGCTTTTCTCCTGCTGAGTAAAGCTGGCGGGATATGCCGCCGCCCGCGCGAGAGCGCATTGATGCAAATCAATCAGGTGCGGTTGAGCCCAGTTTACGACACTCAATCATCCGGACCGGCATCGCGCGGGACCCAGATATCTCCTGCTTTGCGGTAGCCGCGCTTGACCGCGGCCCAGGCGATGCGATGCGGCGTTGCTTCGTCGCCGCCGTAGCGCGCCCAGGCGTGATTGAACGCCTCCCGGTAGATATCCTGGGCGTGGGGCGGCAGGTGGTTCCTGACCGAAGGCGGCAGGTCATCGTTGCTTGGATAGGGCATCGCTGTTCCCTTTCGCGAAGCCGGCCCGCCGGATCAGCGTTCCGGCGGTTCCCGCCAGCACGGCTTCGGCCTGCTCGATCGCGCCGATGCGCGCGTCGCGGCCGGTCCGTTCCACGAACCGGCAGGCCGCGTCGACCTTGGGGCCCATCGAGCCGCCGGCGAACGTGTAAGCACGTAGAGCCTCAGGTGTGGTCTGGTGAATCGGTGTTCCCTCCGCCATCGGCCAGCGTGTCCAGACGGCCGGAACATCAGTCAGGATCAGCAGAACGTCGGCGTCGACCGCTTCGGCCAGCAGCGCGGCGGTCAGATCCTTGTCGATGACCGCCTCGACACCGGCGAGCCCACCCGATGGCGTGACGATGACCGGAATGCCGCCGCCGCCCGCACACACCACGAGAACACCGGCGCGAAGCAGATGTCGGATCGACGCGATCTCCCGGATCCGCCGCGGTTTCGGCGAAGCCACGCCTCGGCGCCAGAATGCGCCGTCACGGATCATCGTCCATGGGGTAAGGCGTGCTGCCTCCTCGGTATAAACCGGACCGATCGGCTTGCGCGGCGCGGCGAAAGCCGGATCGTTCGGATCGACCTCGACCTGAGTCAGCAGCGTAACGATCTCGTGACCTGGCAGCGCGTTCGCCAGCGCGATACCGACCAGATAACCGATCATCCCTTCACTCTCGGCGCCCAGCAGATCGAGCGGATCCGCCCCCGCCCGCAATGCGAGCAGCCCGATCTGTGGCCCGTTGCCATGGGTAATGATCACGTCATGACGGCGGGCGATCGGTGCGACGCCGATGCTGACCGCGCGGTCAATGTTCCGGCGCTGGGTTGCCACGTCCGGCGCTTCGTTACGGCGGAGCAGGGCATTGCCGCCAAGCGCCACCACGATCCGCATCACACCAGTGTCCGCATGAACCGGTCGACGTAAGCCGCGAGTCCGGGCGTGCCGCCCTCGGCGTATTCGTAACGGGCGCGGACGATGCGCTTGCCGGTGCGAATGAGCCGCCCGAGATCGATCGGGGTCGCCGACACGACGATCTCCGCTGTACTGGCCTCGATCGTTTTCGCCAGCGCCTGAAGCTGCGCCGCGCCATATCCCGCGGCGGGCAGCACCATGCCGATATGCGGGTAAGCGCGAAACACCGCCTGAATTTCGGGGGTGGCCGACAGTCTGGGATCAATCATTTCCGCCGCGCCGGCGGCGATCGCCGCGACGTGTCCGGCGCCGAACGCCATGCCGCCGTGGGTAATCGTCGGCCCATCCTCGATCACCAGCACGCGCCGGCCGCGAACGGCATCGGGGTCGTCCAGCAGGACCGGCGACGCGGCGCGCACGATCGGCGCGGTTGGGTTGACCGCCCGCAAGCCTTCGATCGCGGTCTCGATATCGTGTGACGATGCGGCATCGACCTTGTTGACCACCAGCACATCGGCCATGCGCGCCACCGCCTCCCCCGGGTGGTGGGTGGCGATGTGCCGCGGGCGCAACGCGTCGGCGACGACGATGTGCAAATCGGGAGACAAAAAGGGAAAATCGTTGTTGCCGCCGTCCCACACGATGATGTCGGCTTCGGTTTCGGCGGCGGCCAGGATCGCGGCGTAGTCGACGCCGGCGAACACGACGTTGCCCAGAGCGATGTGCGGTTCGTACTCCTCGCGCTCTTCGACGGTGCAATCGGCGGCGTCGAGGTCGCGCAAAGATGCGAATATTTGCACGCGCTGCCGCGCCAGGTCGCCGTACGGCATGGGATGCCGCAGCACGGCGACTTGCCTGCCGCCATCGCGCAACCGGCGTGACAACCAACGCGCGATCGCCGACTTGCCGCATCCGGTGCGCACCGCGCTGACGGCGATGACCGGGCGCGACGATTTCAGCATCGTGCGGCGCGGTCCCAGCAGCAGGAAATCCGCGCCGGCGGCGAGCGCGCGGGAGCCGAGATGCATCACGTGCTCATGTGGCACGTCGCTGTAGGCGAACACGACGTCGTCCACACGCTGTTCGCGGCATATGGTTTCGAGGGCGGCTTCCGCCAGGATCGGAATGCCGTCCGGATAGAGCGCGCCCGCGAGTTCCGGTGGATACCGGCGTCCCGCGATGCCTGGGATCTGCGTGGCGGTGAACGCGACAACATCATGAGCCGGATCGTTCCGGTAAACGACATTGAAGTCATGAAAGTCGCGGCCGGCCGCGCCGAGGATCACCACACGCCGCCGATCTCCGGTTGTTTTGTCTGGCACGGCGATATCCTTTATCGCATCGGCGGTGGCGGCGGTGCCGGGTAGCTCGGCTCGAAACCGGGAACCTGATTGCCGCGCGAGTACATGCATTGCGCATAGGCCAGATCATAGCGCTGTTGCAGGCTCATTTGCGCCTGCTGCGCGCCGCCGGCACCCACCATGGTGCCGCCCACGGCACCGTAGGCCGCGCCGATCGCCGCGCCTCGCCCGCCGCCGATCGCGGCGCCCAGTCCGGCCCCGAGGACGGTGCCCGCGACGCCGGTCAGGACCTGCTGGTTGTTCGCCTGCTGGGCTCCGCCGGCGACCTGCTGGTTGGCATAGTCCATGCAGATCGCCTGATCGTCTCGGAACACCTCGAACGGTTTGTTCGGGGCGGGCATGACCGGGATCGTGGGGCCCATCGGCGGCGCGACGCAGCCGCCGAACAGCAGGACAGCGGTCAGCGCGGCGCCATTGATCTTAAAGGACGACATGACGGTACTCATTTCGGGGGTGTCGTCGGCACTTCGCGCCAGGGACCGTTGCAGGACGCGACATACGGGTAATAGCCCTGTGGATTGTCGCAGAAGTACCAGAACTGCGCCGGCGGCAACCCGGCCGGTACCGGGGGTGGCTGCTGTACGACGATCGCCGGCGGGACATAGGTTGGATAAGGATAGATCGGCACTGGGTAAAAGTACCAAAGGCCGCCCGCCACCCACCACCAGGCGAAACGGCCGTCGTGCCACTCATGCCGCCAGCCGCCGCCGCGCCAGGCGTGCAGTTCCCCCGGAGCGAAGTGCCCGAAGTCACGCCCGTGGAAGTCGCCGCCTCGGAAACCGCCGCCTCCCGGACCATGTTGCGCCTGGGCGGGCGCGACGAACAGCGCGCACGCCAGCACGATCGCACTCCCGGCCAACCGGCCGCGAGCAGCGAGTTTCCGCGTGATGACATGCTTCATTGTATTCCTCTGGGCTTGCAGTTGCCGGCGGACGCTGTTTACAACCGCGGGTAGCCCACCGTTTGTGCGAAAGTCACGAACTGATCCGGCGGGAGGCCCAGGGTCTTTTCGAGGCGCGGATAATCCACCGCCCCACGAAACACCGTGGCGAGACCTTCGGACGCGCAAAACAGATAGACATTCTGCCCGATGAACGCGCTGTCGACCGATGCATACAGCCGCCGCTGTTCCCGCGGCAGTTCCGCCATACGCTCCCCGTGCGCGACATAGATCAGATTGAGCGGCGCCGCGGCGACGAAGTCCTGCGAGCCTGTTTGCGCGCGAATATCCTCCCGCGAGAGCCGCGTCAGAGAATGGGGCTTCGGCTCATAGCGCCACACGCCGTCCGCCATCGCGATGCAGACGTCGATCACCATGACATGGCGCCAATACGGGGCCGTTTGTTCGCCGCTCTCACGATTGACGCCGAACGCCGCCCACAGCAGATCGGACAGCACCTGAGGCGCCAGCGGGCGGTTCGCGTATTCGCGTGTGGAACGCCGCAACCTGAGTGCGCTCAGCAGCGGCCATCCACCCTCTTTTCGCGGCCTCGGCAACGCGAGTTCGGCGGCCGGCGCTCGGGGAAAAGCGTGCACATTAGATTGTTGTAATGACATTTCGATAACTCCCGCGTAAGATCGCCGTGACTTTCCCAAGGCGAAAACCATCGCGATTTGTTAAATTTAAGTTTCAGGATGAGCGTCCCGCATTGACACAGATCAAGCATGAGCCCGCAATGCGAAGCACGGGATACAAAACTCCTCCGCTCCGTCATTGCCGAACTTCGATTTCGTGGTGGCGGGTCGCTTACTCCAGGGTTTTCCGCGGTGTCCTTTCGCCGCCGGTCCCCGGCCTGGCAGCGTGGTCGTGCATATGGTCGACCATATGTTCGACCTCGGCGGCGACCATGCCAAAGGCGCACAGCGTGGCCGCCAGTTCACCGGCGAGGCCGGATGACAGCATGCGGCCGGTAGCGTCGGGCAGGACCCACGATTCCTCCAGCCGCGCCGCGGCGGCGTGCACCGCGTTGTCCCAGTCGAGCGGCCGCGCATCGTGCGGCCGCATGGCGGGACCGCCAACGGTGTCCCGAGCCGGCGGCGGCGGCGCGTCAGGCTGTTCCGGGACCGTTTCGACCAAGGCTTTCGACAGATCCATCGACATCGACGCATCCTTCCTCGCCTGAGTTTTTATCCGGTATCCCCGGATGGGTCGCGAGCGCGGTGCAGGTCGTAAATCCTTCGTAATGAAGTCCGGTTATCGGAAAGCGCACCTCCGTCCGAGGCTGGACCAAGAAGGTCAGGCCCACTCCCTGGGTGCGCGCGAAAGCCAAACCGCGCATTGACCCAGATCAAGCCCCCGGCTCATTTGGACGGCGGGCGATCAGTGCATCACGCGTTCGCACCCCGCCTCGCCAAGTGCCCGACGATCGCGGATGGCGATTTTCGTGCCGTCGATGGCGATCGTCCCATCCACGCGCAGTCGCGTCAACCGGCGGCAAACCGTCTCGATGGTCAGGCCGAGGTAATCGCCCATGTCGGAGCGGCTCATCGGCAGTTCGATCGAGGCGCGTGCGTCCGGGTTGATCCGCGCCGCCATCTCCAACAGGAAGCTGGCGATCCGCTCGGACGCGGTCTTGCGGCCCAGAAGCACCATGTGTTCCCGGCCGGACCGCAGCCGGCACGACGAAAGCTCCCGCAGCCGGCGGGCAACGCCGCGGTCCTGATCGGCGAGTTGCTCCAGGTCGCGGCGCGCGTAGCGGCGCAGCGTCACCGGCGTGACCGCCTCGGCACCGAAATCGTGCCGGTCGAGGGCTTCCCAACCGAACATGTCGCCGGCGAACAGGAACTCCCCGATGTGACGGCGGCCATCCTCCAGCAACCGGACGGTTCGCACGCAGCCGCTGACGACCTGATAGCAATTGATGGCCAGGTCTTCCTGCGCGACGATCTCCTCATCCCGCTCGACACGGATGGTGGTCGACCGCGCCTCCAATGCCGTCAGGACCGGCGCACTTATGACCCCATTTGGCGCCCCCGCGCCGCTGGCCATGTGGGCGGCAATCGGATAACTCATGGTGATGCCTGACCGCGGATCAGTGGCCTGTGAAATCGCGAGCATTCTACCCTCCGTCGCTGATTCGTGTTTCAGTGCGGTCAAGAATACCGAGGCGTGGATCAGTGCGAAATTCGGTATGACGCGTACGGGATTCTACGTAGTGATGGCAGGATGAGCGCGACAAGGACCGTCCATGTCGTGGATGACGACCCGGCGATGCGTGATTCGCTGCGGCTGCTCCTGGAAGCCTCCGGCTTCGTCGTCCGCACGTTCGACAGCGCCGGCGCGCTGCTCGCCGCGAGCCCCACGGGCCCTGGCTGCGTGCTCACCGATGTGCGCATGCCGGACATCGATGGGTTGGCGTTGCTGCGCCGGCTGCGGGAGGAGGGGAACAGCTTGCCCGTCATCGTCATGACGGGACAGGGCGACATCGCGATCGCCGTCCAGGCCATGAAAGCCGGCGCGGTCGATTTCCTGGAGAAACCGTTCGAGGACACGTTGCTGTTCGAGGCCATTGGCCGAGCCCTTGAACAAAGCGAACGGCTGCGGGAAATCGCCGCGACGTCCGAAGACGCGGCGTCACGCCTTGCCGCGCTGACGCCGCGAGAGCGCGAGGTGTTCGACCTCCTGGTCTCCGGCCTCCCCAACAAAGCCATCGCCAATACACTGGGCGGCAGCCCGCGCACGATCGAGGTGCATCGCGCCCGGGTCTTCGAGAAACTCCGGGCCAACAGCCTGCCGGATCTGGTTCGTCTGCTGCTGGCGGCGGAGCCCGGGAGCGGTTGACCGCCGCTTCAGAGATACGAGTTCACGAAGCTCAGGAGATCGTATTCCTCCGGCGGCTTTTCCAGCACTCTGACAACGCCCAGTTGGGCGGCGCGGGAGACGATCGCGGGCGAGGGGGAGCCGGTGATGAGCAAGATGGGAATGTCCACACCGTCGTCGCGCAGCCGCTCGGCCAGGTCCAGGCCGGTCATCCTCGGCATGTAATGGTCGGCGATCAGGCACGCCGGCCAACCGGCGCGACCCCCATCGGCGTGACCCCAACTGGCGCGGCCATCAAGAAACGCTTCCGCCGAGGCGTGCGTGGCGACCCGGTAGCCAACCACTTCGAGCAGGAATTTCAGGGAGTCGAGGACCGCGGGGTCATCATCGACGATCGCCACGACGCCAGGGGGGTTACTGTTCATCTGCGCGGACGTCCTGGACCTGTTCCTGGTCTACGAATGAGTGTCTGATCGCAACTGACGAAACGGCTTGTGCGCCACCCGCCGTTGCGGTGCATAACGGTTCCCGAAGCCTGATGCGGCGCGCCGGGCGATGGCGCATTGACTTAGATCATTCGGTCCGAATTTGGTTCGATCATGCGACCGTGGGTACCGGCGCGGTCGCGCGCGGTATGGTGAAGCGAAACACGGTGCCGCCGCCGGCCGCGTCGTCACCGTGAAGCTCTCCGCCATGCGCCTCGACGATCGAACGGCAGACCGACAGGCCCACGCCCATTCCCTCCGGCTTGGTGGTGACGAACGGCTGAAACAACCGGGTCCGCACCGACTCCGGCAGGCCGGGTCCGCTATCGGTGACCCGGATCTCCACCATCTCGCCAATCCGGCTCGCGCTAACGGTGAGTTCGCGGCGCGCCATCGTGCCCATCGCCTCCACGGCGTTGCGCATCAGGTTGATCAGCACCTGCTGGATCTGGATCTTGTCGATGACCGCTTCGGCGGCATCTTCGGCGACGCGGATCTCCAGCTTCAGCCCCTGGCCGACCCCGACCAGCGCCAGAGCGGTCGCTTCCTCGATGGTGACCGGCACGCTTTCGCGCTGTTTCGCCGAATCGGTCTTCTTCACCAGATCGCGCAGCCGGCGGATGATCTGGCGTGCCCGCTCGGACTGCTCCGCGACCCGCTCGATGGCCTGCTGCCCGCCCGCCTGGTTGCCGGCGGCGAGCAAGCGCCGCGCGCCGTTGATGTAGTTGGCCATGGCGGCCAGCGGCTGGTTCACCTCGTGTGCCAGAGCGGAAACCATCTGACCGAGATCGGTAAGCCGCGAGATATGGATCAGTTCGGCCTGCATTTCCCGCAGCCGGCGCTCCCGGTCCTGGCGTTCCGTCAGATCGCGGATGAAGCCGGTGAACAGCTTCGCGCCGGGCAGCTCGACCGTCCCGACGGTCAGCTCCATGGCGAACGTCGTGCCGTCCTTGCGCATGCCGACGACCACCCGGCCGATGCCGATGATGCGGCGCTCGCCGGTCGTGAGGTGGCGGGTCAGGTACTTGTCATGCTCCTCCCGATACGGCGACGGCATCAGCATGCTGACGTTGCGGTTCAGCACCTCGGCGGCGGTGAAGCCGAACAGCCGCTCGGCCGCCGTGCTGAATGATTGAATGAGCGCCCGGTCGTCGATCACGACCAGGGCATCCGGCATGGTATCGAGGATCGAACTCAGCAGCGCCTCACGACGGCCCGACACCAGGTGCGCGCGATGCGCCTCGCTGAGGTCGCGGGCGACCTTGGAGACACCGATGACCCGGCCGGCGTCGTCGCGAATGGGTGAAATCGTCAGCGTCACCGGGACGATCGTCCCATCCTTGCGCCGCCGTTCGGTCTCGAAGTGAACCAGCCGCTCGCCGCGCCGTACCCGGTCGAGGATCAGGGCTTCCTCGTCGAGCCGCTCGGGCGGAATGATGGCTGTGATGGGTTGGCCGACGATCTCATCGGCGGTGAAGCCGAACATCCCCGCCGCGGCCTTGTTCCACGAAATGACGACGCCGTTGAGGTTCTTGCCGATGATCGCGTCGTCGGTGGACTCCGCGATGGCGGAGAGCCAGTACCGCGCCGCGTTCATCGGCACTCCAGCACCGTGGTTGACGTCATGATCAGACAAAGAATCACCTCGTAATGACAATCGCGATGCGCCTCCGGCCGTGCTTTCCGGGGGGCTTTTCAGGGGGCTTTCCGGGGGCTGGCGAGGTGAGAGTAGCAGGCTTGTGGTCCTTCGCCAGCGTGCCGGGTGCGCCATCGCGTCGCGCGCGTCTGACGCAGATCAATGCGCCCAGGCTGGTGACGGTGTGAATGGGGTCACGGCAACCGCGAGGGCCTGTTTCACCATGACAGCTTCGTCACAATACGTTCGCTGGTTCGAAAGTATCAGGCTCGAAGACGTTCCCCTGGTCGGCGGCAAGAACGCGTCTCTGGGCGAGATGTATCGCTCGCTCGGTGGCGCCGGGGTGCTGGTGCCGAACGGGTTCGCGCTGACCGCCGCGGCCTATACCGATGCGCTGACCCAGGCGGGGACCCAGGCGGGGACCCAGGCGGGCGCGTGGCCGCGACTGCACCAGTTGCTCGACGGCCTGGACATTCACGATTTGCCGATGCTCGCGGCGCGCGCGGCGGAGGCGAGGGCGATCGTGCATGCCGCCACCGGCACCGCGGCGTTGCGCCAGGACATCGCGGCCGCGTATCGTCAGCTTGAACTCCAGTACGGCGCGGGCGTCGCCGTCGCGGTGCGCAGTTCCGCGACCGCCGAGGACCTGCCCACCGCGAGCTTCGCCGGGCAGCATGAGAGCTATCTCAATGTCAGCGGTGCCGATGACCTGTTCGAGGCGTGCCGGCGCTGCTTCGCCTCCTTGTTCACCGATCGCGGCATTGTTTACCGGGTGAACAACGGCTTCGATCATTTCAAGGTCGCCTTGTCGGTCGGCGTCATGAAGATGGTGCGGTCCGATCGCGCCAGCAGCGGGGTGATCTTCACCCTGGACACCGAGTCCGGCTTCCGCGACGTCGTCTTCATCACCGGCGCTTATGGTCTGGGCGAGAACATCGTCCAGGGCACGGTCGATCCCGACGAGTTCTTCGTGCATAAACCAACCTTTAAGCAAGGCCATCGGGCGGTGTTGCGGCGGACCCTCGGTCAGAAGCAGATGCGGCTCACCTGCGCGCCGGGTCATATCGCCGCCAGCACGTTGAATGTGCCGACCGAGGCGGCGGAACGCGCGTGCTTCTGCCTCAGCGACGCGGAGGTGCTTGACCTCGCCGGCCACGCGATCCGCATCGAGGATCACTACTCCGCGCGCGCCGGCCATGCCGTGCCGATGGATATCGAGTGGGCGAAAGATGCCGATGATGGCAAGCTGTATATCGTGCAGGCGCGGCCGGAGACGGTGGCCTCGCGGCGCGAAACCGGGTTCTTCGAAAGCTACACGCTGACCGGCACCGCGCCGGTGCTGGTGCGCGGCAAGGCGGTCGGCGAGAAGATCGGCACCGGCATCGTGCGGGTCATCGCCGGCACCGCCGATCTGCGCGAATTCCGGCCCGGTGAGGTGCTGGTCGCCAGCGCCACCAGCCCCGACTGGGAACCGGTGATGAAGACCGCCGGCGCCATCATCACCGACCGCGGCGGCCGCACCTGCCACGCCGCCATCGTCGCCCGCGAACTGGGCGTGCCGGCCGTCGTCGGATCGGCGACCGCGACACGCACACTGACCACCGGAACCGTCGTCACGGTGTCGTGCGCCGATGGTGAAAACGGCACGGTCCTGGCCGGCACCGTACCGTTCGAGGTGACGCGCGTGCCGATGAGCACATTGGCACTGCCCAAGACCGAGATCATGGTCAACCTCGGCAATCCGGACCTCGCGTTCCACACCGCGATGATGCCGAATGCCGGCGTCGGCCTGGCGCGCATGGAGTTCATCATCAGCGAGCATATCGGCGTGCATCCGATGGCGCTGGTGCATCCCGAGAAGGTCACGCCGGAGGACCAGGCGCGGATCGATGCATTGAGCCGCGGCTTCGCCTCGCCGCGCGAGTTCTTTGTCCGCACCCTGGCCGAGGGGGTCGGCACCATCGCCGCCGCGTTTTATCCGCGGCCGGTCATCATCCGGCTGTCGGACTTCAAAACCAACGAATACGCGAGCCTGATCGGCGGCGCGGCGTTCGAGCCGGTGGAGGCCAACCCGATGCTCGGCTTCCGCGGCGCCGCGCGCTACGCGCACCCGGCCTACGCGGATGGTTTCGCGCTTGAGTGTGAGGCGTTGTGCCGGGTTCGTGACGCCATGGGACTGACCAATCTCCGCGTCATGGTGCCGTTCTGCCGCCGCGTGGAGGAAGCGAAACGCGTGCTGGCGACCATGGCGCGGCACGGTCTGGAACGCGGCCGAAACGGGCTGCAAGTGTTCGTCATGTGCGAGATCCCGAACAACGTCATCCAGGTGGATGCGTTCGCCGCCGAGTTCGACGGGTTCTCGATCGGGTCCAACGACCTGACGCAGCTCACACTGGGCGTCGACCGGGATTCGGAGATCGTGGCGTTCGATTTCGATGAGCGCGATCCAGGCATGCTGGAGATGCTGCGTCTCGCGGTGACCGGGGCGCGGCGCAACCACCGGCATGTCGGCATTTGCGGTGAGGCACCGGCGAATTATCCGGAAATCGCACGCTATTTGACCGGTCTCGGCATCGACTCGATCAGCGTGAACCCGTCGAGCCTGGTGCGGACGATCGCCGTGGTGCGCGAGGCGGAAGCGGCGGTGCACAAGGCGGCGTGATAACGGGTCAGGGTCATCGCATCGTCCGACCATTGCGTTGTGGGCAATCGCCGAAAGGGTAGCTCTGACCCGGCCGGTTCCGGACCTGTGTTTCGCGGGCTTCGCGCATTGTTTCGAGATCGTTCTGGGTACATCGAGGCCCGGGGGATTCGATCGTTCTGAAGCAAGAAGGAATTTACCACGGAGGAAGCACGAGGATCACGGAGGGCCACCGAGAAGGACAGAATCGCGCTTCGCGCCGGAAATTTTATAGGCACAGTTGTTCGCGGTCGCTCTGACCAGACACGATTGTCGTCGCGCGACGTCGTTGACCGCGGGGATTGATCGGACTGGATGCGGATTTTGTAATCCTTCTCCGTGGTCCTCCGTGATCCTCGATCTTCCTCCGTGGTAAATACTTACCTGGCGGCGCCTGACGACTTGTGGCCGTTGTATGCCGGTACGACTTCTCTCGTACGCCTGAACCGGTTGTCCGCCGCCCAGTCCGGGGACGTCAGGCCTGAAACATCGCGCTCACGCCAGCGCCACCGCCAGTCCAACGCCGCATGCCGCCAGCACCGCCAGCGCGCCGACCGGCCAGATCAACCGGGTTCCTCCTGAATAAGCCATCGCGTAGCCCGCCTTCAGCAGGTTGTTGGACGACGCCGCCAGCAGGATCGCGACGACGCCGACGCCGACCGAAACCTGTCCAGCACCGTTCTGGGCCAGGCTCAGCACGAACGGATCGATATCCGATACGCCAACGATCACCGCCAGCGCATAGATCCCCGCGGTGCCGAAGCGCTGCACAGCCCAGGATGAGGCGAGGGAAACGATGATGAAGAGGACGGCGAAGATCGCGGCGGCACCCAGTTCCAGCGGGTTGGCGGGCGCGGGCGCGGCGGTCTCGCCCCGGTAGCGATCCGGGCCGAACCAGTACAACCCCCCGCCGGCGCGACGGCGAGCCCCAGCGTCCGATTGAATACCGCGATCACGATCAGCAGCCGCGGATACATGATGGCCGTGGCGAGGATGATCCCGGCCTGCGTCTGCCGCGAAACCGCCTGTTCCGCCCGAGCGCGCCGAGCCAGCACCACCGTGGTCGCCGTGGAGGAATACAGCCCGCCAAGCACCGCGGTCAGCAATCCGGCGCTGGCCGGCGCGACATAACGCTGCAGCAAATAGCTGGCATAGGACACCGAGCATACCGCGACCATCGCCAGCCAGACCTGACGCGGCGTGATGCTGGTCAGCTCCGTCACCGGCGTATCCGGCAGCAGCGGCAGCACGAAGCCGGTCAGCAGCAGGAACCGGCCGGCGTTGACGATCTCGCTCAGTTCAACGCGGCGGGCGAAGCCATGCAGTTGCTCCCGCGCGGTCAGGAACAGCACGGCGGCCACGGTGGCGCCGATGGCGACCCAGGGCGGCTCGGCGAGGGCCACCGGGCCAAGCAGATACGCCAGAACGTTACAAATCGGCACCATCAGCCCGACGTTGGGAAACCCCTCCGCGTCGGTTTCACCGAGGTGCCGCCAGTAATAGCAGGTGAGCCATGCACTGAGTGCCAACAGGCCCGTGCTCAATGGGATCAGATGCGCCGGATCCAGCCGCCAGAGCAGCGCGCCGACCACGGCCAGCAACGGGAAGCTGCGAATGCCGCCTGGCCGCTTTTGATGCGCATGGGCGTGGAACTCCTCGAACGCGAGACCCAGGAAGAAGCCCAACGCAACCAACAGTAACATTCGCGGGATGGGAGGCGCCATGGTCATTCGCGTGTGCTATATCAGCAGCGCGCTTTGATGGACAGCAGCCCGGTCGTTCGACCGGGACAGGCGACGCGATTTCAGTCCTGGATGGAGAGAAGTTCATGACGGACGATCCGGCACGACGGACCGGGGACCTGATCGAGCGTCTGCGGGAGCAAGGTCATCCCGCCGAGGCCGATCATCTCGCGCACCATCTGACGCTGCATGACGCGGAGCGCGGCCTGTTGTTCGCCCTGCGCGAGGCCTGTGAGACGGTGCTCACCGCCATCGAGGCGATCGACCCGGTCACCCAGACGATGATCGAGGAATTGCGCCTGGAAGTCGAAAAGCGCCTCCGGCCATCGGAGGCAGGGCCGGGCCGGTGAAAAGGCTTGGCGCCCGGTCCACGCGACCCAATATAGGTTCGGATGTAGTCAGGCTGGTGAGTGGGGATACACGATGAATTCCAGTCATTGGAAAGTAGCCGACCTGCCATGGGATCAATTCGACGCGGGCAAAGTCGACCCGGAAACGCTGCAAGTGATCAAAGCGGCGGCACTGGTGGAATATGGCGGCGGTAAATATGGACACTATCTATGCAACGTTTTCTCCGACGACCCCCGGTTTCAGCAAGCCGCCAGAAACTGGGCTGACGAGGAAGTGCAGCACGGCGAAGCACTTGGCCGTTACGCCGAACTCGCCGATCCGGCGTTCAGTTTGCCGCGGGCGTACGCGCGGTTCGAGGCCGGGTACGGCTTCGATATCGAGGCGGTGCAATCGGTTCGCGGCTCCCGCTCCGGGGAGTTGATCGCACGTTGTATCGTCGAGACGGGGACCAGTTCGTACTACACCGCGATCGCCGATGCGACCGAAGAACCGGTGCTCAAAGCGATCTGCCGGCAAATCGCCGCCGATGAACTGCGGCATTATAAACTATTTTACAGCCACCTGAAACGCTATCTGACCCGCGAGGAACTCAGCCGCTTCGAGCGGATGCGTATCGTGCTGGGACGCATGCGCGAATCCGAGGATGACGAACTCGCCTATGCTTATTTCGCCGCCAATGCTCCGGCGGACGCCACCTATCGGCGCGAGAAATACGCCAGGGCCTACATGGTGCGGGCGTATCGGTTTTATCAACCGGAGCATATGGATCGCATTGTCGCGATGGCGTTCAAGGTCTGTGGCCTCCGGCCGCATTCGATCTGGCATGGCATGGCGAGCCGCGCGGCATGGTGGGCTATCAGCCGGCGAGTCCAGAACGCGGCGAAGGCGGCGGCCTGATCGGTGAGGGTGCGCCGTTGACCTGAATCAAGGCGTCACAAGCTCAGATCCTCTAAGTACCACGCGGCGACATCGCCAATGGTCGGGGAGCAACCGATGCCCAATGCCGATCGTACACATTCCGTAACACGCCGCTTGTTCCTGCGTGGCACGGGCGCGACCGCGAGCGGTGTCGCGCTGCTCGCCGACATGCACATCGCGGCCGCCGCGGATGAACCGCCGATCGTGGGCCCAGGGGCGATACCGCTGACGCTGACTGTCAATGGGCGAAACCAGGAAGTCAGTGTTGAACCGTGCATGACACTCGCCGAGGTTTTGCGCGGTCCGCTCGATCTGACGGGCACCAAAATCGGCTGCGATCGGGGCGCCTGTTCCGCCTGCACCGTCTGGCTCGACGGGGCGCCGGTCGCATCGTGCATGCTGCTCGCCGTCGATGTCGGCGCCCGCGCGGTGACCACCATCGAGGGTCTGGCGCACGGCGACACCCTGCACCCGGTGCAGGAGGCGTTCATCGCACACGACGCGCTGCAATGCGGTTATTGCACTCCCGGTATGGTCATGAGTTGCGCCGCATTGCTGGAACGCGTTCCAAATCCAACCGCGGACGACGTGCGGGCGGCGATCGACGGGCATTTGTGCCGCTGCGGCGCTTATCCTCACATCGTCGAAGCCGTTCTGGCGGTACGGAAGCCCGGGCCATGAGATTTCCGTTTGGCATCGCCGGTGCGGGAGTGGGCGAAATCGAGCGTCAGATCCCCGATGGCGAGCCACCGCCGCTGCCGGTGAACGATGCGCTGCGGGTGATCGGCAAGCCGGTGCGGCGGCAGGATGGGCGCGCCAAAGTGACCGGTGCCGTGCGCTTCACGGTTGACGTGAAACCGCCGGGCATGTTGCACGCTCGCATCCTGCGCTCGACGTCGCCAAATGCGCGGGTGCGGGCGATCGACACCGCTGCCGCCGAGCGCCAGGCCGGCGTGCGCGCGGTGTTGGCGATCGCACGAAACGACTCCATTCTGCGTTATGCGGGTGCCCCCATCGCGGCGGTCGCGGCGACCACGCAAGCCGCCGCCGATGCGGCCCTCCGCCTGATCCGCGTCGACGCGGCGGCGTTGCCCTTCGTTGTCGACATGGACATCGCGCGCCGTGCCAACGCGGCGCTGGTTTATCAGCCCGGCGAGGCGTTGCCGTTGAACGCGGTGGAAATCCCCGTGTCGGGCGCTCTGCCGCTGACCGGTAATGTGCGTGGTCCGGAGACTCTGGGCAGCCGCGGCGACGTCGAGCAAGGCTTCGCCGTGGCGGAAGTGATTGTTGAAGGCGAATATCGTACGCGGACGCAGACCCATTGCTGCATGGAACCGCACGCGATCGTCGCCGACTGGCGCGCGGATGGGCTGACGGTCTGGATGTCGACCCAGTTCACCGCCGGCGTGCGTCGCGAACTGGCGCGGGTGTTCGACCTGAAACTCAGTCAGGTGCGCGTCAAGGTCGCCGCCATGGGCGGCGGATTTGGTTCGAAGTCGCAACTTGGCGTGTATGGCCAGATCGCGGTCATGCTGTCGCGCCAGGCCGGTGCGCCGGTGCGCCTGGTGTTCGACCGCGAGGAGGAGCATCTCGACAGCGGCAACCGTCCGGAGACCTGGCAGCAGATCCGGATTGGCGCGCACCGCGACGGGACGCTCAGCGCGATATCGTTGGTTGAATTTGGTTCGGCGGGCGTGGGTGTCGGCGCCGGCGTCGGCAACTTCGCGCAGACGCTGTACGCGTGCCCGAATTTCTCGTTGGCGCAGAACGATGTGTTCATCAATGCCGGCCGCGGCTCGGCGATGCGTGGGCCGGGCAACACGCCGGGCGCTTTCGCGATGGAGCAGGCGATCGACGATCTGGCCGGTCAGCTCGGCCTCGATCCGCTGGTGTTGCGCGATCGCATCGATCCCAGTCCGGTGCGGCGGGAGGAACGTCGTCTGGGCGCGGCGAAGTCTGGCTGGGATCGCCGCCATGCGCCCGGCGCGGATACCGGCGCGACCAAACGCGGCATCGGAGTCGCGCAATCGATCTGGGGCGCCAACGTTTATACCAATGCGTCGTGCGAGGTGCGCGTGTTGCGCGACGGCTCGGTGCTGGTGTTGTCGGGCGTGCAGGACCTCGGCACCGGCATCGGCACGATTTTGGCGCAGGTCGTGGCGGAGGAATTTGGCCTGCTCCCCGAGGATATCACGGTGCATATCGGCGACACCGACTTTCCGGCGGGACCGCCATCGTACGGCAGCCAGACCACGGCCTCGATCACCCCGGCGGCGCGGACCGCGGCGTGGAAGGTGAAGCAGGCGTTGTTTCGTCAGGTCGCGCCGGCGCTTGGTGCCACTCCCGAACAACTGGCGGCGCGCGACGGCAAGATCATCATTGGCAACGATCCGGCGCGCGGCATGAACTTCCGCGACGCCACCGCCGGGATGCGCACCGATCAACTGAGCGTGGTGGAGTCGCGTGCCGATGACTATGGCGGCTTTCGCCGGCGTTCCGGTGACATGGCCGGCGCGGTGAACGACCTCGGCGGTGTGCAATTCGCGGAGGTTTCGGTCGATACCGAGACCGGTTCGATCCGGGTAGAGCGCATCGTCGCGGTGCAGGATTGCGGCCGGCCGATGAACCCGAAACTGATCGAGAGCCAGGTAATGGGCGGCGTGCTGATGGGCATTTCCTACGCGTTGCTGGAGGAGCGCGTGATCGATCAGCACACCGGCCGCATGATGAACGCCAATCTGGAGCAATACAAACTGGTGGGCCCTCGCGACACGCCGCCGATCGAGGTGATCGTGCTGGAAAACTATCAGGGCCAGAGTGCCACCGATGCGTATGGCATCGCCGAGCCGTCCAATATCGCCACCGCGCCGGCGATCGCCAACGCCGTGTTCAACGCGATCGGCGTGCGGGTGCGGGAATTGCCGATGACACCGGCGACGGTGCTGGCGGCGCTCGGCCGGCTGCCGCGGAGGAGTTGAGCGATGGACCGCTTCACCTGGCAGAGCGCACGTACCGTCGCGGAGGCCGCTTCGGCTGGCAAATGCACCGTCGCCGAGGCGATGCGCGCCGATACCGACGCGGATCGCGTGGTGATGAAGGCGGGCGGGATCGATCTGCTCGATCTGATGAAAGAAGGATTGCTGCGACCCACCCGCGTCATCAATCTGCGCGACATTCCTGGGCTTGATACGATCACCGAGGATGCCGCCGGCACGCGCATCGGTGCGCTGGTGACATTGGAACAACTGGCGGCGCACTCCATCTCGCGGCAACGTTACACCGCGCTCGCCGATGCGGCGGCGAGTTCGGCCACTCCCCAGATCCGGCATGTGGCGACCCTTGGCGGCAATCTGCTGCAACGGCCGCGCTGCTGGTATTTCCGTTCGGCGGCGCATCATTGCGCGCGCAAAGGCGGCGAGCATTGCTTCGCCTTCGCCGGTGAGAACCAGTATCACGCGGTGTTTGGCCATGACGGTTGCGCGATCGTGCATCCATCGACGGTCGCGACCGCGCTGGTCGCGTTCAACGCGCGGGTCGAGTTGGCGAACGCTCAGGGTGGGACGCGGACCGTGGCGCTCGAGGCGTTTCTGGTGGGGCCGGAGGTCGATGTTACCCGAGAAACGGATCTGCGTGCTGGTGAAGTAATGACAGCGGTGCTGTTGCCGCCGATGCCGGCAGGTGTGCGCTCGGTGTTTCTGAAACAGGCGGAACGGTTGTCATCCGACTGGTCGATCGCCGATGTCGCGGTGGTGCTGCAACGCGCGGCGGACGGACGTTGCCAGAACGTTTCGGTCGTGCTGGGTGCCGCCGCGCCGGTGCCGTGGCGCGCCCAGAAAGCGGAAGCCGCGTTAACCGGCCGGCTGATCGACGCGGCGGTGGCCAATGCGGCGGGTGAGGCTGCCATCGCCGGTGCCGAGCCGCTGCGCCGCAACGCTTACAAATTGCCGATCCTGGCAACGCTGGTGCGGCGTGCCGTGCTGACGGCGGCCGATGTGCGGGAGACCGTTCCGTGACGTCCATTCTGGTTCCAAGGCGTCAGGCCACGACCGGTCTGCTGGCCGCGGCGATCACGCCTGGCGTCGCGCCGGTTCAGGACCTCGCGCCGATCATGTTGCCGGCGCCGCGCGCCGATTTTGGTTGCTCGTTGGCACAGGCGCTGAAGCAGCGCCGGTCGCAACGGGAATTCGCGCCGCGCCCGCTGCCGCCACAGGTGCTGTCGGAATTGCTGTGGTCCGCCTATGGCGTGAACCGGCCGGCGACGCAGGATCGCACCGCTCCGTCATGGCGGCATGCGCGGGAGACCGAAATCTACGCGGTGATGGCCGAGGCGGCCTGGCGTTACGATCCGATCGCGCATCGATTGATGCCGCATCTGGTGGGAGACTTCAGAGCCCAGACGGGTGTGCGGGATTTCGTCGCGACGGCGCCATTGACGTTGGTTTACGTGTCCGACGCCTCGCATATGGCTGGCGTTTCGCCCGAGGAACAGCGTCGCGTCGGCGCGGCGGACGTCGGTTTCATCGGTCAGAACGTTTATCTGTATTGCGCGTCGGAGGGATTGGCCTGTGTGTTCCGGGCCTCGCTGGACGCGGAGCGGCTCGCGCATACGCTGAAGTTGGCGGAGTCCCGGTTCATCGGCTTCGCCCAGACGGTGGGGTATCCAAAGGGCTAATGGACCAGCAGATCACGACATCGAAACCGCCGATCGCCGCCGCGTCCGTGCCGGCGCGGACTGATCGACGTTGGCAGATGGGCGTTGGGCTGTTGCTTGTGCTGCTCGTGGTGGCGGGGGCGGTGTGGTGGGCGACGCGCAGCGACACCAGCGTCCGCTATACGACGGTGCCGCTCGCCCGTGGCGCCGTGACCCGCACCGTGACGGCCACCGGAACGGTCAATCCCGTGCTGACCATCATCGTTGGCAGTTACGTCTCGGGCGTGATCCGGGAACTGTTTTGCGACTACAACACGCAGGTAAAGCAGGGCCAGGTCTGCGCCAAGATCGATCCGCGTCCGTACCAGTCCGTCGTTGACCAGGACAAGGCCAATCTTGATGTCGCCAAGGCACAACTGGAGAAAGACAAAGCGAATGTGGTCTATGCCCAGGTGAATTATGAGCGCAATCGGCAACTCGCGCTGAAGAATTACGTGTCGCGGGATGTCGCCGATATCGCCAAAAGCCAGCTTGATCAGGGGACAGCGCAGGTTGAACTTGATGCGGCCTCGATCGTGCTTCGCCAGGCGGAACTCGACGCCGCGACCATCAATCTCGGCTACACCGATATCGCCTCTCCGGTGGACGGCACCGTGGTGTCGCGGGCCGTCACCATGGGCCAGACGGTCGCGGCGACCTTGCAGACGCCAACTTTGTTTCTGATCGCCACCGACCTGACCAAAATGGAAGTGGACACCAATGTCAGCGAAAGCGACATCGGTCCCGTCAAACCAACCAACCCATCCACCTTCACCGTGGATGCCTGGCCTGGGCGGGTGTTTCAGGGCGCCGTCGTCCAGGTGCGTCAATCGCCGCAAACCGTGCAGAATGTCGTGACTTACGATGTCGTGGTCGCCGTTGACAACACCGATCTGGCGTTGAAGCCGGGGATGACCGCGTCCACCCAGATCGTCACCGATCAGCGCGCCGATGTGCTCCGTGTGCCGGATCAGGCGCTGCGTTATACGCCCGCCGGCGCCGCTCCCGGTGCGCCCGGTGCCGCGCGGATTTGGCTGCTGCGCGACGGCAAACCCATCGCGGTTCCGGTCGTTGCCGGTCTCGATGACGACAGCTTCACCGAAATTGTGTCGGGCGACGTGAAGCCGGGCGATCAGGCGATCACGGCCGAGCAGCGCGATGCCGCCGCCCATGGCGCGCTGCCGCTGCCGCGACTCTGACGCGGCGCGTCGGCGATGCCTGAACCCGTCATCCGCGTTGAGAACGTCACGCGCACCTACCACGTCGGCGATATCGATGTTCATGCGCTGGCCGGGGTCAGCCTGGTGATCGAACGCGGCGAATTCGTTTCGATCATGGGTTCTTCCGGCTCCGGCAAATCCACCTTGATGGCGATCCTGGGCGGCCTGGACCGGCCGAGTTCCGGCCATTACTTCCTGGATGGCGTCGACGTCGCGGATCTCGACGAACCGGCGCTCGCGCGGATCCGCAGCGAGCGGCTCGGCTTCGTATTCCAGAGCTTCAATCTGCTGGCGCGCACCAGTTCGATCGAGAACGTCGCTCTGCCATTGTTCTACGCGAGTTCCGGCCCGGTGAACGGGGCGTCGCGTGTCGCACGTGCGCGCGCGTCGCTGGAATTACTCGGCCTCGGTGACCGGGAGCGCAACACGCCGGCACAACTCTCCGGCGGTCAGCAGCAGCGTGTCGCGATCGCCCGCGCGCTGATCAACAACCCGAGCCTTTTGCTGGCCGACGAACCGACCGGCAACCTCGATTCGCGCACCTCGCATGAGATCATGGAAACGCTGGTGAAGCTGAACCGGGAGCGCGGCGTCACCATCGTCGTCGTGACCCATGCGCCGGACATCGCCGAATATACCAACCGCGTGGTGACGATGCTGGACGGCCTGATCATTTCCGATGAGCGGCCAAACAGGGCGGCCCCCGCGGTCACCAGCCAGCAAACTCCGGTGCCGGACGCCAAAGTGCCGGCGGCCGCGCTCAGGGCCACCGCTGTCTGGGCTTTCGCGCTGATGATCGCCGCCGCCGCCATCCAGGCGATCGGACGCAATCGGACACGCTCCGCGCTGACCATGCTCGGCGTATTCATTGGGGTCGCCGCCCTGATCGTCATGGTCGCGGTCGGCCAGGGAGCGAACGACGCGGTGCGCAAGCAGATCGAAAGCCTCGGCACCAACTTGTTGGTGGTCGTGCCGGGCGCCGCCCACACCGGCGGCATTCGGGCCGGGTCCGGCAGTGCCTCGACCATTACGGTGAGTGACGCACAGGTGATCCGGCGCGAGGACCCGGCGGTGGGCAGCGTCAGTTATCTGATCCGTCAGGGGGGTCAGGTGGAGTTCGGCAATCAGAACTGGAACACAACGATCCAGGGGGTCAGTCCCAACTATCCGCCGGTCACCAACTGGCGGATCGCGGCCGGCCGACCCATCACGGCGGACGACGACGCGAGGGCGGCGCTGGTCGTACTTCTGGGTCAGACCGTCGCAACTCAGCTGTTCGGCACGACGGAGAATCCGATCGGCGCCCTGGTGCAGGTGAAGGGCGTGCCGCTGCGGGTCATCGGCCTTCTGGGCGCCAAGGGACAGACGGCTTACGGGCAAGATCAGGACGATGTCGTCATGGTCCCATTCACCACCGGCGAACGCAAGGTGCTTGGCGTCGCGGCGCCGAGCCAACAACAGACGCCGATCAACTGGGTTTATTTGCCGGCGCCCAATCCGTATGGCCTGCAGTCGCGGATGACCGGCTTCGTCAATCAGATCTACATCCAGGCGATCAGCGCCGAGGCGGTGCAGCCGGCGCTCCGCCAGGTCACCGATACGCTGCTGCGCCGCCACCGCATCAGGCCAGACACGCCCGCGGATTTCTCGGTGCGCAACCTGAGCCAGATCGCCGAAACCGCTGAAAGCAGCAGCCGGATCATGGCGCTTTTGCTGGCGGCGGTGGCGTCGATTTCGCTGCTCGTCGGCGGCATCGGCATCATGAACATCTTGCTGGTCTCGGTCACCGAGCGAACGCGTGAGATTGGACTGCGCATGGCGATCGGCGCGCGCCGGCTGCACGTATTGCTCCAGTTCTTGGCGGAGGCGGTGTTCATCAGCGTGAGCGGCGGCATCGCGGGGATCATTTGCGGTGTAACGATATCCTGGACGGTGTCGCTTTTCTTCGGCTGGCCGGCGCCGATCTCGCTCACCGCGATCGCCGGTGGGTTCTTGTTTTCCGCCGCGGTGGGAATTTTCTTCGGCTTCTACCCGGCCCACAAGGCGGCACGGCTCAATCCCATCGAAGCTCTGCGCTATGAGTGAAACCCGCGCCTGGGCTTAATCGATCGCTTTGTGTAACAAGTCCACGGAACGGCGCACGCCTTCAATCGGTGGCAGCGCCAGATCCTCGTGCTCGATCGACAGCACGTCGTCATAACCAGCCCAGAGCAGGGCGGTGCAAAACGCTTTCCACCATGCCATGTCGTGACCATCGCCCAATGTGACGTAGGACCATGCGCGCTGCTCGATGCGGTCGGCAGGTGTCACATCGATCAGGCTGTTGATCGGCGCCACCGCCGGGTTGATCCGCGTATCCTTGGCGTGCACATGATAGATCGCGTTGCCAAGCGCCGGCACCGCGGCGAGCGGATCGGCCCCCATCCAGAACAAATGGCTCGGGTCCAGGTTGGCTCCCACGACCGGTCCCACCGCCTCCCGCAACCGAAACAAAGTACCGACGTTGTAAACGTTCTGCTGGCCGTGCAGCTCCAGGCATAGCCGTTCCACGCCCGCCGCGCGCGCCTCGGCGACGAGGCCGGTCCAGTACGGGATCACCTGCTCCGTCCATTGCCAGTCCAGCACGCGCGCCGCCTCCGGAGGCCACGCCGTCGTCACCCAGTTCGCATTCGCATCTCCTGGGCCGCCCGGACATCCCGACATCAGAACGACCCGCCGCACGCCCAGAATCCCGGCCAGCCGAATGGTCTTGCTGGTCACCGCGCGATGCGCCGCGCCGGACGCGCCCGGATGCAGCGGATTGCCCGAACAATTCAAAGCACTGATCGCCAGCCCATGCGCGGCGATCCGGCCGAGGAAGTCGTCCCGCGCCCGTTCCGACGCCAGCAATCCGTCGAGGTCGAGATGCGGCGCCGACGACCAGTTGCCGCAGCCGAATTCCAGAGTGGCGATGCCAAGCTCCGCCGCCGTGCTTAACAATTCCGCGAATCGTAGTGCGGGCAGTCCGTCGGTGACCAGTCCAATGCGCATGGGTTAAATCTCCGCTGGTTTTACTGTGCGGCCGGTACGTGCGGCCTCAACCGCCGCGTCGGCCAGAAGCAATGCACGCAATCCGTCCTCTCCGTTTGGCCGCGCCGGTCCTTCGCCGCGCGCCGCTCGCACGAAAGCGTCGAGTTCCGCGCGATAGGCCGCCGCGTAGCGCTCCAGGAAGAACGGCAGCACCGGGTCGGTGCGGAACCCTGACGCGGTGGCGACCTCCACTGTCGTTGGCATGACGTTTCCGGCGCGTAACAGGCCGCCGGCACCGTGCGCCTCGATCCGTTGGTCGTAGCCGTACGTCGCACGGCGGGAGTTGGAGATCTGACACAGCCGCCCCGAAGCGGTACGCAACGTCACCACCGCGGTATCCACGTCACCGGCGGCACCGATCGCCGGATCGACGAGGCAGGAGGCCACCGCCGAGACCGCGACGGGCTCCTCGTCCAGCATGAAGCGCGCCATGTCCAGGTCATGGATCATCATATCGCGAAACAAACCGCCGGATGTCGCGACATAAGACGGCGGCGGCGGCGAGGGATCGCGGCTGATGATGGTCAGCAACTCCAGCGCGCCGATCTCGCCCGCGTCGAGCCGCTGTTTCAATAAGGCGAAATGCGGGTCGAAGCGCCGGTTGAAGCCAACCATCAGCAGCGTCCCGGCGCGGGAAACGGCGGCGAGGCAGGCGCGCACCCGGTCCGCCGCCAGATCGATCGGCTTCTCGCAGAATACCGCGCGTCCGGCGGCGGCGGCCTGCTCGATATAATCGGCGTGCGTCGGTGTGGGAGACGCGATCAGCACGGCGTCGGCGTGCATGGCGTCCGCGACAATCAATGTGCGAGTTCCGAGCGACGTGGCCAGCCGGCCGGCGGCCTCCTGGTCCGTGTCGGCGATGCCGGCGAGTCGCGCGCCAGGGTGGGCCGCGATATTGCCGGCATGGATGCGTCCGATCCGGCCGGCGCCGAGCACGGCGATATCCAGCATGGCGTTTCCTCTTTACCGGTTGTGTCTGGCCCAGGTTGTGTAGACAATTCCCGCCGGGAGGAACATGGATGAGAACGATCCGGCTTACCACCGCGCAGGCCCTGGTGCGCTACCTGGCAGCACAACGAGGCGAATCGGACCGTCCGTTGTTCGCCGGCGTGTGGGCCATTTTCGGACATGGCAACGTCGCCGCTCTGGGTGAGGCGCTGTACGCCGTGCGCGACGTGCTGCCGACCTTCCGGGGCCATAACGAACAGGCCATGGGTCACGCCGCGATCGCTTTCGCCAAGGCCACGCGGCGGCGGCGAATGATGGCGTGCACCAGCTCGATCGGGCCCGGAGCGAGCAACATGGTGACGGCGGCGGCGGTGGCGCATGTCAATCGGTTGCCGGTGTTGTTTCTGCCGGGCGACGTGTTCGCGTCACGGCGTCCCGATCCGGTGCTGCAACAACTGGAGGACTGGGGCGATGGCACTGCCTCGGTGAACGACTGTTTCCGGCCGGTATCGCGTTACTTCGACCGCATCGCGCGGCCCGAGCAATTGCTGGATGCTCTGCCTCGCGCGATGCGGGTGCTGACCGATCCGGCCGAGTGCGGGCCGGTGACCCTGGCGCTGTGCCAGGACACGCAGGCCGAGGCGATCGACTGGCCATCGGAGTTCTTCGCCGATCGTGTCTGGCGGCCGCGGCGTCCGCCACCCGATGCGCGCGAACTGGCTGACGCCGTCAGCGTATTGCGTGCCGCGCGGACGCCGCTGATCGTTGCCGGTGGCGGTGTATTGTACGCGGAGGCTGAAGGGCGGTTGTCAGACTTCGCGACGGCGCATGCGATCCCGGTCGTGGAAACGCAAGCCGGGAAGGGGATTTTGCCGGCCGATCACCCGTTCAATCTTGGCGCCATTGGCGTGACCGGAACCGCCGCGGCGAACCGAGCGGCCGAAGCGGCGGACGTAATCCTCACCGTGGGCACGCGGTTGCAGGATTTCACCACTGGCTCGCGCGCGTTGTTCCGCGGCCGGTTGATTGGTCTGAATGTCCAGAGTTTTGATGCGGGAAAGCATGGTGCGATGCCACTGGTCGCCGATGCACGGGAAGGTCTTGTTGGTTTGGATACGGCGCTGACCGGATATCGCGCACCGCCGGAATGGTCCGCTGCCGTGACGGCCTGGCGCGACGAATGGACCGCCGCCGCCGGGTCGGTGACGGCGCCAGGCAACACCGCGATCCCGTCCGACGCCCAGGTGATCGGTGCCGTGCAACGCGCGGTGACGCCGGGGACGGTGGTTGTCTGCGCCGCCGGTGGCCTGCCGGGCGAGTTGCATAAATTGTGGCGCGCCGAGGGACCCGGCACCTATCACCTCGAATACGGCTACTCCTGCATGGGTTACGAAATCGCCGGCGGACTGGGCGTTAAACTCGCCGATCCCGCGCGCGAGGTGGTCGTGATGGTTGGCGACGGCAGTTATCTGATGCTGAATTCCGAGATCGCCACCTCGGTCGCGATGGGTCTGAAACTTACCATTGTGCTGCTGGACAATGGTGGGTTCGGCTGCATCAACCGGCTGCAACAGGCGACCGGTGGCGCGCCGTTCAACAACCTGGTGCCGCATGGGGTCGATCTGCGCGCCCATGCCGCCAGCCTCGGTGCGCTCGCCGAACGTGTCGCCAGCCTGGGCGAACTGAACGATGCCGTGCGTCGGGCACAGTCAGCGTCACGTACTTCGGTCATCGTCGTGGAGACCGATCCCGGCATCAGTACGGCGGCCGGCGGGCATTGGTGGGACGTCGCGGTCCCCGAGGTGTCGGCGCGGCCTGAGGTTCAGGTCGCGCGTGAAGCTTACACAGCGGCGCTCGCGGCACGGGACCGGCGCGCATGACCGTTCGTCTCGGTACCAATCCGATCGGCTGGTCGAACGATGATTTGCGCGTACTGGGCGGCGAGACGCCCTTGGAAACCTGCCTGACCGAGGCGCGGTCGGCGGGGTTCGATGGCATTGAGCTCGGTCATAAATTTCCGCGCGATGCCGCTGTGCTGGGTCCGATACTGCAACGGCATGGTTTGGCACTGGTTTCGGGTTGGTATTCATCGCACCTGCTGGAACAGGACGCCTCGACTGAACTCGCTGCCATGCGCGGCCATCTCGCGCTGCTGCGCGCTCTGGGCTGCACCGTGTTGATCCTGGCGGAGACGTCGAACGCGATCCATGGCGATCGTTCCGTGCCGTTGTCGCGGCGTCCGGTGCTGACCGACCCGCGGTGGCCGGTGTTCGCGCGTCGCCTGACCGAACTGGCCGACGCGGTGGCGCGCGAGGGGCTGTCGATCGCTTATCATCACCATATGGGAACGATCGTGCAGTCGGAGGCCGAGATCGACCGGCTGATGCACCTGACCGGACCGAGCCTGATGTTGCTGCTGGACACCGGCCACGCGACCTTCGCCGGCGCCGATCCGGTCGCACTCGCCCGCCGTCATCGCGCGCGCATCATGCACGTCCACTGCAAGGACGTGCGGGAGACGGTGATGGCCGAAGCGCTACGCGACGACCGGAGCTTCCTCGACAGCGTGGTCGACGGCGTCTTCACCGTGCCGGGCGATGGCATGGTGAACTTTCCCGGCGTGTTGGCGGAACTGCCGGATTACGCCGGCTGGCTGGTGGTGGAAGCCGAGCAGGATCCGGCCAAAGCGCATCCTTTGACTTATGCGCGGCTGGGACACGACAATCTGTTGGGGTTCGCACGGCGCGCCGGCCTGTTATGACAACGCGCCAAACGGAGGGAAACGCATGACGAACAGGAAATGGTGGCGGATCGCGGCCGGTGCGGCCATGATGCTGCTCGCGCTGACCAGGATCGCGGCCGCGCAAGGCACGCTGATCATGTATTGTGGCGTCGATGAAAACTGGTGCCGCGCGATGACCACCGAGTATCAGAAACAAACCGGCGTCAACGTGCAGATGACCCGCATGAGTGCCGGCGAAATTTATGCCCGCCTGCGCGCCGAGAAAGAAAATCCACAGGCCGACATCTGGTGGGGTGGCACCGGCGATCCGCATCTGCAGGCCGCCGAGGAAGGCCTGACCGAGGAATACAAATCCGCGACCCTGCCGAAACTGCGCGAGTGGGCACAAAAACAGGCGGAACGATCGAAATACAGAACGGTCGGCATTTACCTGGGCGCGCTCGGTTTCGGCTACAACACCGAGGAAATCGCCAGCCGGAAGCTCACACCTCCCGCGTGTTGGGCGGACCTGATCAAGCCGGAATTCAAGGGCGAGGTGCAGATGGCCGATCCGAATTCCTCCGGCACGGCGTGGACGGCACTCGCGACATTGGTGCAATTGATGGGCGAGGAACCGGCGTTTGTCTATTTGAAGAAATTGAACTCGAACATCAATGAATATACCAAGGCGGGCGCGGCACCGGCGCAGGCGGCGGGACTTGGAGAAACCGTGATCGGCATCGCGTTCCAACACGATGTCATCGACGTGGCGATCCGCGGCAAGCCGGTTCAGGTGGTCTCCCCATGCGAGGGGACGGGTTATGAAATCGGCTCGATGAGTCTGGTGAAGGGTGGCAAGAATGCCGCGGAGGCCAGGAAGTTTTACGAATGGGCGCTGACCGCCGAGGCGCAGAAACTCGGTGCCGCCAATCGCAGCTACCAGGTGCCGTCCAACGCCGATGCGCCAATTCCAGCTCAGGCGCCGGATTTGAACAAGGTTAAGTTGATCGATTACGACTTCGCGAAATATGGTTCGTCAGCCGAACGGAAGCGGCTGCTGGGACGGTGGACGACCGAGGTGAAGTCCGCGCCGAAATAACCTCATGGCACGTTCTTCCCCGTCATGGCTGAGCTCGTTCGCGGCACCGATTGGGTGCGCGTGGCCGGGACGAGCCCGATCATGACGGCGAAGGGCAGCGCCGCGCTGCCAGCGTCATCGTGACCGCGCGAGCACCAACAGCCTTGACCTGGCTGGCTCTGGGTTGGATCGGCCTGTTGCTGTTGCCCTGGTACGCCGGTGCACCGCTGCCGCGTTCCGCGGTGTTGGAGGCGTGGGACGGCCGCATCTGGTTATGGCCATTGCTGTTGCCGATGCTGCTGGCGAGTTCGGTCCGGCCGCGTCACCAGGTCATCGCCGGAGTGCTTGGCATCGCCTGGCTCGTACTGGAGTCGACGCTGATCGGCCACAAGGGTTGGACCATCGACGTGCCAGCCGCGTTGGGGCAGCCGGAGCAGGCGCCGCTCGGCTGGGGTGCGCTGGCCTTCGCGCTGGCGTGTGGCGCGAGCCTGGCTCAGGGTCTGGCGCGACTGGGTTATGGCGGCGGCCAGGTGTTCGTTACTGGTTCGTTGCTGACCATCGGCGGCAGCATCCTGGTTTTCGTGTTCTGGCCGATCCTGACCGTGCTGGCTTCGGCGGTGCGCGATGATGCCGGAACGTTCGCGCCGTTGTTGTTCCTCACCAAACTGACCGATCCTTCAATTTGGGGCCTGGGATGTCTGACCGGCGGACACTGCGGCGTGGCCTGGAACACAGTGGCGCTGGCGATCCTGGTCGGAGCCGTGACCACGCTTCTGGGCCTGGCGTTCGCATTGCTCGCGATTCGCACAGCCATGCCATTGAAGCCGCTGGTACGCGGCCTGTCGCTGTTGCCGATCATCACGCCGCCGTTCGTGATCGGTCTGGCGCTGATCCTGCTGTTTGGCCGCGCCGGCATGGTAACGAACTTCCTGGCGTCGCACGCCGGCATCCCACGCAGCCGCTGGATTTACGGCTTATGGGGGATCTCGATCGCGCAGGTGCTGGCCTTCACGCCGGTCGCGTTCATGATCCTGGTCGGCGTGCTGCGAGGCGTCAGCCCGAGCCTGGAAGAAGCCTCCCGCACTTTGCGGGCGAGTTCCTGGCGCACCTTCAACACCGTGACGTGGCCTCTGATGCGGCCAGGCCTCGCCAACGCGTTTCTGATCGGCTTCGTGGAGAGCCTGGCCGATTTCGCCAATCCGCTGGTGATCGGTGGCAACTTCAATGTGCTGTCAACCGAGATCTTCTTCGCCGTCGTTGGCGCGGCGCATGATCAGGGCCGCGCGGCGGTGCTCGCGCTGATCCTGCTGACGTTTACTTTGGCGGCGTTCGCGGCGCAGCGCTCGTGGCTCGGGCGAGCGCGCTACACCACACTGACCGGCAAGGGCGACGCCGGGATGCATGCGACATTGCCGCGTGCTTTGACGGTGCTGTGCGTCGTGGGCGTGGTGCCCTGGCTGCTGCTGACGGTGGCGGTCTACGGGACCATCCTGGTGGGAGGCTTCGTCGAACAAATTGGCCGCGACAACACGCCGACCTTGCGTTATTTCCTGACCGCGTTCGGCGTCGATCACGGGGTTGGCGGCTGGTTCCTCAGTGGTTCCGCATGGCCATCCTTCCTGACCACGGCGAAGCTTTCGCTCATCGCCATGCCGATCACCGCCGCTCTTGGCGTGCTGACGGCGTACTTGCTGGACCGGATACGCTTTCGCGGCCGGAATATCTTCGAGTTCGCCACGATGATGAGTTTCGCCATTCCCGGCACCGTGATCGGCATCGGCTACATCCTGACATTCAATGTCGGACCGATCCAATTGACCGGAACCGGCGCGATCATCGTCGCGGCCTTCGTGTTTCGCAACATGCCGGTGGGTATTCGCGCCGGCCTCGCCTCACTCAGTCAGATCGACCGCAGTCTGGATGAGGCGTCGCTGATGCTGCGCGCCGGTCCGGCTTCAACTCTGGGCCGCGTCATCCTGCCATTGCTGCGACCGGCGATCGTCGCGGCGATGACCTACAGCTTTGTCCGCGCCATGACCGCGGTCAGCGCGGTGATCTTCCTGGTCACCGGCGGCTACAATCTCGCGACGGTCTATATCGTCGGCCGAGCGGATGTCGGAGAATACGGTATCGCGATCGTTTACTCCGCCGTGCTGATCGTGTTCATGATGCTGGTCCTGGTAACGATCGACGCGGTGGTGGGGGAGGCTCGGTTGGGTCGTCGCGATGTGAGAACGACTGAAATGCCGTTGGTCCCATCATGAGCGCGGTCGTGTTTGACCGGGTCAGCAAGCGGTATGGCGCGATGACCGCCGTCGACAATGTCAGCTTCGAGATCGCAGCCGGCACGCTGGTCACGCTGCTCGGGCCATCGGGTTGCGGCAAAACCACGACGTTACGGTTGATCGCGGGATTGGAGCACGCGAACTCCGGGCGCATCCTGATCGGTGGTATCGACGTCACCGCGCTGTCGCCGGCGGAGCGCGATGTCAGCATGGTGTTTCAGTCCTACGCGCTGTTCCCGCACTTGAGTGTGCTCGACAATGTCTGCTACGGTCTTCGTTCCACGCACGTGCCGAAACGCCAGGCGGTGGAGCAGGCGATGGCGCGACTGGATCTGGTGGGACTGACCGGGCTGGAACACCGGCTGCCCAGTGAATTGTCGGGAGGGCAGCAGCAGCGCGTGGCGCTGGCGCGGGCGATGGTGCTGGAACCCAAGGTGCTGCTGTTCGACGAACCGTTATCGAACCTGGATGCGCGACTGCGGCGACGGGTGCGCGACGACATTCGCGGGCTGCAACAATCGCTTGGTCTGACCGTGGTTTATGTGACGCACGACCAGTCGGAGGCGTTGGCGATTTCGGATCGGATCATCGTGATGAACAACGCGCGGATCGCGCAGGACAGCACGCCGCGCGCACTGTATGAAACACCGGCCGATCGTTTTGTCGTCGACTTCATGGGCGAGGCGAGCATTCTGCCGGTTCAGGTCACCGCTGTGGATGGCGACATCGCGCAGGTGCGATTTGGCGAAGCGACCTTGTCGCTGCCGCGCCGCGGACTGGATATCGGCGAGGCCGAGCTGGCGATCCGCCCACATACCGTGCATTTGTCGGCCGATTCCGATGGGTTGCGCGGCACGATCCGGCGCGCGGTGTACGGCGGGGACCACATGGAGTATGACGTGACAATCAGCGGCTTCGAGGAAACAGTGTTCGTTGTCGACACCAACGTCGCCGCACCGTTGGCCTCAGGCCGCACGGTCGGCGTGACGTTTTCCCCGCTTGGACTGTCGCTGCTGCCGGCGGCAACACCACCATGACGGACACCCTGGCCGCCCGCCACGATTTCGCGATCGCATTGGCCCGCGAGGCCGGCGCTCTGGCCCTCGACCTTCGGCGCCGGCTGGGTGCGCTGGAGGCCAAGAATCCGATGGATTACGCGACCAAAGCCGACCATGACGTGGAAGCATTGATCCGCGAACGCATCGGCGAACGGTTCGGTGACGCGGTGATCGGCGAGGAGGATGGTGGCGTTGCCGCCGACCTCGTTTGGGTGGTCGATCCGATCGACGGCACGGTGAACTACATCCACGGCACGCCGCGCTGGTGCGTTTCCATCGCGTTGGTCGCCGGCGGCGAAATCGAAAGCGGGGTGATCAACGCGCCTGATGAGGGCAGGCTGTTTACCGCGCGGCGCGGCGGTGGCGCATTTCTGAACGGCGCGCCGGCCCAGGTCAGCAACCTTCGCCACGGTGCGTCACCGGTCGTGGAGATCGGCTGGTCGCCACGCCGGCCCATCGAGCTTTACGGCACATTGATCCGGCGATTGATCGGCGATGGCATCGAATTTCGCCGGCTCGGCTCGGGCGCTTTGGGCGCCGCCGATACCGCCTCTGGGCTGAACGATGGCTATGTCGAGTTGCACATCAACGCCTGGGACATTCTGGCGGGAATGATCCTCGTGCGGGAGGCCGGCGGCTGGACCAGCGATTTCCTGGCCGGCGATGGGCTGACGAAGGGCAATCCGATCATCGTCTGCACGCCCGAAATCGTTGACCGGATCAGCGCGGCCACCGCGGAACCGCAATGATCACCGGAAGAACCATTGCTCCGGCCGGGCGCTCCAGGGCGGCCGGCAATGCTGCGAGATACAGACGCGGCCTGGAATGTTCTCCAGCCGGTCGCTGACCACGCGGCTGCCCTGACTGCCAGGCGCCTGGCCGACCAGTCCGATCTGCCACTTCGCCTCGGCCACGATCCGCCAGATCTCCTGGGCAATGGCGTTTCGTTCCGCCTCCGGCTTACTGCCAGCCAGCCGCAACAGGTCATAGACCCGCAGCATGCCCGGATCGTCCGGCTTCATACCCGCCTTGCCGTCGGAGGCGTACCACTGCGACCAGGCCGATCCCATCAGACTGCCCGCCGGATCGACCGGTAACGCCAGCACCGGAAACAGAAACAGACTCTCCGAGCCGCTGTTCGAAAAGATCAACATCTGATGCTGATCGTTGCGCACGCGCGTGAAGAACAGGCTGCGTTCCAGCAATTTCAGATCAGCGGCGATCCCCACCGTGCGCCATTGCTGGATCACCATTTCCACCTGTTGCGGCCACGTCGGCGTCAACGTCTGCGCAACGTCGATCTGCAGCCGTAACCGTTCGCCATTATCGGTGCGCAGCCGGTAGCCCTCGCGGTCCTTCTTCGTCAGGCCGATGGCATCCAGCATCGCGTTGGCCTTGGCGGGATCGAAATTCGACCATTTCGCGATCCATTCCTTGCCCGGACTTTCCGGCATCAGTTCCGACGGCACGCCCGAGCCGGGAGTGCCCAGACCGAGCCAGAACGCCTCATTCAATTGGTCGCGATCGATGGCGATCGAGAGCGCGCGACGGAAGTCCGCGTTGGCGATCCATTTCGCGACCTCGGGATCGGTGCGATACGCCATGTTGAACACGAGTTGCGAATCGCTGCCGTTGAAGCCCGGATCGAGGTGGAATTTGTAATGACCGCGCTCGGCGTTTTCCAGGAACACCGGCAGTTTGCCGATGTCGATGAAGCGTTCCTGCACGTCGTATTCGCCGGCGATGGCGCGCAAATTCACCACCTCGGGGTTTTCCGCCAGCATCATCTGCACGCGGTCGATATAGGGCAATTGATTGCCTTCCGTATCGACCTCGTAGAAATACGGATTACGCTCCAGCATCCAGGTTTGCGTGTTGATCGGCTGGGTCATCATCCAGGCCGCGACGGTCGGCAGTTCGGTGTTCAGCCGCCAGTCCGACTTGAAGTGGAACCATTGCACCCAGTTGGGATAGCCGGCGGCTTTCGCCCCAGTGGTCAACGCGTCGGGCGAGCTGAATTTCGGCAGGAACCGCCGCAGGTAATGCGCCGGCGCGTAAAGCCCGAACGCCAGCCCGTCCGATTGCATGCGGGATTGTCCGCCACCCACCGCCGTGTCGCCGCCGAGCAATTGGGGAAACAGGAAATGCGGCGCGTCGAATTCAAACGCGACGGTGGTTTCATCGATCTTCACGACCCGGCCAGGCTTGCCACCGGCGGACAACTCCGGCGTGGGGGAGGGGGCGATCTCCTTGTTCTGATAAATCTCCTCGAACCAGAACACGAAATCGTCGGCGGTGAACGGCGCGCCGTCCGACCATTTCATGCCCTTACGCAAGAACAACGTCGTGCGCTTGCCGTCGTCGCTGATCGACCAGCCCTTGGCCACCTGGGCTGCGAGTTTGGTGCCCGTCACATCCCAGAACAACGGTTTGTCGCCGGCCCGGATGCGGTTGCCGTTCTCCCCGTCACCCGGCCCGAGAAACGCCCGCCGCCACGTGCCGCCATAAGTTCCGGTCGCGCGCAACGGTTTCAGCACCAACGGATCCGCCGGCAACCGCTGTTCCACCGGTGGCAATTTGCCCGCCTTCACCAGCGCGGCCAGCGCCGGAGCTTCTTGAAAATGCGTGGGAATGCGCGCCGGATCGGTGACGATCTCCGGCGCCTCCAGTGTGCCAACCAGACCCGTTTGGCGCATGTCCACTTGCTGCGCCGCCGCCGTGCCACACCACACGAGCAACGCGATCAGCCGAAGCAGTTTCATGGTTTGAAGTACCACTGATCGGGACGCCCGCTCCAGGGTGTGCGGCAGTGTTGCGATATGCAGACGCGTTCCGGCACATTCTCCAGCTTCAGATTGACGACCCGCGTGCCCATATAATTCGGCGATTGTCCCACCAATCCGATCGACCACACCTGTTCAACCGCCAATTTCCATATCTCCTGGGCTTTTTTGTTACGTTCCTGCTCCGGCAGAGTAACCGCCTCGCCCAGCATGGCATAGGCCCTCAGCATTTCCTCACTTTCTGGTTTCAGACCGGCCGCTCCGTTCGACGCGAACCATTTCGCGTGCCCGACGCCGCCCTGAGAATTCGACGGATCGATCGGCAACACCGCCGATGGCAGCAAATACAGCGCCTCCGTTCCGTTGTTGGAAAAGATCGACATCTGGTTGTCGTCATTGCGTACGCGCGTATAGAACAGGCTGCGTTCGAACAATTTGGCGTCAGCCCAGATGCCGATGGCTTTCCATTGCTGCGTGATCATCTCCACCTGTTGCGGCCAGGTCGGCGTCAGCGTCTGCGCCACGTCGATCTGCAGCCGCAATCTTTCCCCATTGTCAGTACGCACCCGAAACCCGTCCTTGTCCTTCTTGCTCAACCCAATCCCATCCAGCATCGCGTTGGCCTTCTTGACGTCGAGCGTAGCCCAGATCAGCCGGTAATCCTCACCTGGGCTTTCCGGAATGATCGCGGCCGGAATCAGGGTCCCAACGACACCGAGGCCAAGCCAGAACGCGTCGTTCAACTGTCCGCGATCGATCCCAAGCGACAACGCCCGGCGAAAGTCGGCGTTCTGAAACCACTTGCGAATTTCCCGGTCGTGCGTATAGGCGAGATTGAAGTAAATCTGCGAGTCCGCCCCGTTGAACCCGGGATCGAGTCGCACCCGATACCCGCCGCGTTCAGCGTTCTCCAGAAACACCGGCAGCTTCGCGAGGTCGATAAACCGTTCCATGAAATCGTACTCGCCGGCGATGGCACGCAAATTGATGACCTCGGGGTTTTCCGCCAGGGTCAATTGCACTTTGTCGATGTAGGGCAACTGATTGCCCGCGGTATCAATCGCGTAATAATACGGATTGCGCTCCAGCACCCAGGACTGGGTGTTGATCGGGCTCACCATGATCCAGGCCGCCACGGTCGGGACGCCGGTATTGAGGCCCCAGTCGGACCTGAAACGAAAATACTGCACCCAGTTGTCGTAGCCGGCTGCTTTGGCGGCGGCGTTCGCCTGCTCGGTCGAGCTGTATTTCGGCAGGAACTGCTTCAGATAATGCGCTGGCGCGTACAGGCCGAATTCACGGCCATCGGACTGCAGCCGCGACTGTCCGCCACCAACTTGCGTGTCGCCCGCCAATAGCTCCGGGAACAGGTAATTCGGTTCATCGAACTCAAAAGCAACCGTGGTTTCGTCGATTTTCACGAACCGGGCCGGTTTGCCGTTAACCGACAACTCGGGTGCCGGCGTCGGAACGAGGTCCTTGTCCTGGTAAATGTCATCATACCAGAACACGAAATCATCAGCGGTGAACGGCGCGCCATCCGACCATTTCATGCCCTTGCGTAAGAACAACGTTGTCCGCTTCCCATCGGCACTCAACTCAAACCCCTTCGCCACACTCGGCATGATCACGGTGCCGGTCGCATCCCAGAACAGCAGCTTGTCGCCGGAGCGGATGCGGTTGCCGTTCTCCTGATCGCCGCGGCCGAGAAAACCGCGGCGCCAGGTGCCCCCATAAGTGCCAATGCTGTGCAGTGGTTTCAGCACGAGCGGCTCCAGCGGCACGCGTTCCGCCACCGGTGGCAGTTTGCCGGCTTTGACCAGTGCCGCGAGCCCCGGAGCCTCTCCGGTCGGCTTTGGCCATTTCGCCGGATCGGTAACGATTTCCGGGCTCTCCAGTTTTCCGACCAGTCCGGATTGCTCGTACGCGGATTGTTGCGCTTGCGCCCCCGTAACGAACAGTGTCAGCGCCAGCAGAATGAGAGACTTTCGCATCGGTCCTCCGGAAAACATTGGTTACGCCAGCAGCGCGGGTTCGTCGGCGCGGAAGCAGCTGCTGAAATGCCCATGGGCGATTTCGAGAAGCTGGGGGCGGTCAACGCGGCAGCGGTCGATGGCGAAGGGGCAGCGTGGGTGAAACGCGCAGCCCGATGGGGGATTGGCCGGATCGGCGACCTCACCGCGTGGAGCGGTCACCGCATCGCGCGTCTCGGGGTCGGCCTTCGGCACCGCCGCCAACAGCGCGCGTGTGTAGGGATGCCGCGGCGTGGCGTAGAGTTCGACGGTCGGGGCCACCTCGACGATGCGGCCGACATACATCACCGCGACACGGTCGCTGACATGGCGCACCACGCCGAGGTCATGCGCGACGAACAGCATCGACAGGCCCAACCGGTCCTGCAGGTCGAGCAGCAGGTTGATGATTTGTGCCTGCACCGAAACATCCAGCGCCGAGACCGGCTCATCCGCGACGATCAGCCGCGGGTTCAGGGCCAGCGCCCGCGCGATGCCGATGCGCTGCCGCTGGCCGCCGGAAAACGCGTGCGGGAACCGGGTGCGCGCCGCCACGGGCAAACCGACGAGGTCCAGCAACTCCAGCAACCGCGCCTGGCGTTCGGTCCCAGGGACGCCATTCACCAGCAACGGTTCGGTGATGATGTCGCCGACCATCATGCGCGGATTGAGCGAGGCGTACGGGTCCTGAAAGATCAACTGGATATGCCGGCGTAACGGCCGCAACGCGCTCCGCGACAACGGCGCGAGATCGATCATTTGTCCGTCTTCGGGCGAGAAGCGGATTTCGCCGGCTGTCGGACGCAGCGCGCGCAAGATGCAGCGGGCGACGGTGGTTTTGCCACAGCCGGACTCTCCGACGAGCGCCAGCGTCTCGCCATGCTCGATGGTGAAATTGACGTCGTCGGCGGCGCGCACGCGGCCCACCTCACGGCGCAGCATGCCGCCGACGATGGGATAATGTTTCGACAGCCCGCTGACTTCCAGCACGTTCATGCCACCAGGTCCTCGACCAGGAAGCAGGAGGCGCCCGCGACCCCCGGTGAAACCGGCGCCGGGATCGTCACGTCGCAGCGGCCCGGCATGACCTCCGGACAGCGTGGATGAAACGGACAGCCAATGGGCGGCCGGGAACCTGGCTGCGGCACCGCGCCGCCAATCGTCGCCAGTCGCTGTCTCGGCTTCGCATCCAGATCCGGCACCGACCGCAGCAGCGCCCGCGTGTACGGATGCCGCGGCGAACGGAACAGTTCGCGCACCGGTGCGAACTCAATGATGCGCCCGAGATACATCACCGCGACGTCGTCGGCCATTTGCGCGATCACGCCCATGTCGTGCGTGATCAACATCAGCGCGATGTGTTTGTCGCGTTGCAGCCGGCGCAGCAGCGCCAGGATCTGTGCCTGAGTCGTGACATCCAGCGCCGTGGTCGGCTCGTCCGCGATCAGCACGTCCGGCTCCGCCGCCAGCGCCAGCGCGATGCCGACGCGTTGCCGCAGGCCGCCGCTGAGTTGAAACGGATAGGCATCGATCCGGGTTTCCGGGCGAGGGATACCGACCTGATGCAGCAATGCGATCGCCCGTTCACGCGCCGCATGCTTGCCGGGGTCGCGATGCGCGCGGATCGCTTCGATCATCTGGTTGCCGACGGTGTATTGCATCGACAGCGAGGCCATCGGCTCCTGGAAGATCAAGCCGATCCGGCCGCCGCGGACGGAGCGAGGCCATCGGCTCCTGGAAGATCAGGCCGATCCGGCCGCCGCGGACGGCGCGGATTTGCGATCCTTCCGATGGCAACGCGGTCAGGTCCTGTTCCTCCGGCGTGCCCGGGTCCAAGGTCACGCGGCCGGCGGTGATCGAACCGTTACGGTCCAGGATCCGCAGCATGGCGCGCGCCGTGACGCTCTTGCCGCACCCCGATTCGCCGACCACACCCAGCACACGGCCGGGATAAAGATCGAGGTTCACTGACTCCAGCGCGCGCACCGTGCCGGTGTGCTGGTGGAATTCCACCGCCAGATCACGCACGGAGACGATGGGTTTCATAACGTCACCCATACGGGTCAGCCGCGTCGCGCAGGCCATCGCCCAGAAAGTTGAAGGCGAGGATGACCGTCACCACCGGAACCGCGGCGAGCAACAGCCACGGCGCACCCGCCAGCACCTGCACGTTCTGCGCGTCCTGCAACAAAATGCCCCACGAGATCGCCGGCGGCCGCAGCCCGAGGCCAAGGAACGACAACGACGTTTCGCTGATGATCATCGCCGGCAGCGCCAGCGACACCGCCGCGATCACATGGCTGGTGAACGACGGCAGCATGTGCCGGACCATGATGCGTAACTGGCTGGCTCCCGCGAGTTCGGCCGCGATCACGAAATCTTCCTCGCGCAACGTCAGGAACCGGCCGCGCACCACGCGCGCAAGCTCGGTCCAGCCGACCAGCGAAATGATCAGAGTGATCGCGAAATAGATCTGCACCACGGTCCAGGTATTCGGCAACGCCGCCGCGATGCCCATCCAGAGCGGTATGGTGGGGATGGAACGCACGATCTCGATCACCCGCTGCAAGAACAAATCGACGAGGCCGCCGTACAGCCCCGAAATGCCGCCCAACAGAATGCCGAGGATCAGACTGAGGCTGACACTCGCCAGTCCGATGGACAGCGAAATGCGCGTCGCCACCATGATGCGGGAAAACAGGTCGCGGCCGAGCGCATCGGTGCCCAACAGATAAATGCCATCCAGCGGTTCCGGCGAAACAAGGCCGAGCAAATGACGGTCGGTTTCGAACAGGCCGAGCGGTTCATAGGGATAGCCATGGGCGAACAATGTCACGGGAAGTTTCTTGTTGGGATCGGGGACATAGACCTGCCGGAACGTCTTCAGATCGCGCTTGCCCGTCATGCCGCTGACATATGGATTGAAGCCGTCGCCGTTAAACAAATGCACCGTCTGTGGCGGCAGATAGCCGCGCCGCGCATCGACCGCGTGCGGATCGTTGATCGCCAGGAAGTCGGCGAAGATCGCGACCAGATAGAACAGCGCGACGATGAACAGGCTGACGTACGCCAGCTTGTGGCGCCGGAAGCGCAGCCAGGTCAGCCGCAACTGGCCGGCGGAGGCGAGGCTGTCGTCGCTCAGCGTGCCGCTCATGCTCAGGAACGTCCGGTCAGACGCAGCCGCGGCTCGATCCACATCAGCAGCATGTCGGAGATCAGCGTGCCGACCACGGTCATGACACCCAGCAGCAGCACGATCGTTCCGGCCAGGAACATGTCCGGAACATGTCCTGCGCCACCAACGCCTGCAGCAGCAACGGCCCAACCGTCGGCAGTCCGAGCACCAGCGACACGATGATGCTGCCCGAGACCAAATACGGGAACACGTACGCGATGGAACTGGCGAACGGATTGAGCGCCGCGCGCACCGGATATTTCAGGATCACGCGATGCTCCGGAATCCCCTTGGCGCGCGCGGTGATGACATAAGGTTTGCGCAACTCATCCAGCAGGTTCGCCCGCATGATGCGAATGAGTTGCGCCGATCCGGCGAGCGCCAGCACACAGGCCGGCAACGGCACATGCTTGGTCAGGTCCCATGCTTTCGCCAGGCCCCATGGTGCCTGCGCGAATTCGGCGGAGAACAGGCCGCCGACGCTCAGACCCAGATAGCGGAAGCCGAAATACATCAGGATCAGCGCGAGCAGAAAATTCGGAATGGCGAGGCCGATGAAGCCAAGCATGGTGGCGACATAATCGCCGATGGAATACTGCCGGACCGCCGAATAGATACCGATCGGCAACGCGATGGTCCAGGTCAGGAACAGCGCGGCGAACGAAACGATCATGGTGAGCCAGAGCCGGTCGCCGATCACCTCGGTCACCGGCCGGCGCCACATCATCGACACGCCGAAATCGCCATGCACGACGCGCGTGATCCACAGCACATACTGCACATACACCGGCCGATCCAACCCATATTCATGCCGCATCGCCTGCGCCTGCTCGGCGGTCACCGTGCTGCCGGTCGAGGCGAGGTTCGCGATATACGCGTCGACGAAATCGCCCGGCGGCAGGCGAATGATGATGAACGTCAGGATGGAGATCGCGACGCAGGTGATCAGCGCCAGCGACAGCCGGCGTCCTATGTAGATCAGCATGCACGATGCTTTGCCAACCGCGTTTCTCCCATTGAATGGCGCGGATGCCGGTTCGAACCGCGCCACCTTGTTGTTTCGTGGCCAAGTCTATCCCGATTCCCGCGTTACACAAAGCGTCCCGGGGCACGGCTTCGGAGCGAAGGCCGGGTCGGTCGATACCTTACCGTTCCGAGCAGTCGTTTTCGCGGGTTTGCTCGCGGTCAGGAGATCAGTTTGCCTCAGGCGGCCGAGCAATCCTCGCGAGACGGTATCAACGCGCGCCAGTGAAAACGCCCCGGTGTTCCGGATTTGCATCCAGGTTGGGGCGTTTCACCAATAGCGCGCCGAGTCTGACAGTACCAGGAATCGTTGGATCGCGGTACACTCCGACGTCATCCCCATGATGAGTACGGGAAGCGCCGAGACTCACGGTTCACTGATTGTGTGGCTGCCCTTCCTGTGCACATATCGAACCATTTGCCTGGCGCCAGAGCCTCCGCTTCGGCGTGTGCTTGAGGAAATCCGGGGGATGCGGTTCGCCGCCTGGTGCCGAGACGCCAGATGGATGGGGTAATTGGTCAGCCGGAATGCCGCCGACCGGCCCGAACCGCTGCTTTCGACCCGGGGTGGACCCACGGCTGGCGGCATCGTCTGTCCGCCGAACCTCGCCGCTCTGTAAGCGGCTGTATGGGTGACATTGTTGTCCGGCTCGTACCGTGAGACGTTGTAGCCTGATGCCGAGCTTGTCCAAACAGGGCAGCCCGCACGTTTGGAGGCAAATGCCGTGACCACGTTCAGCAATTCAGGTGGCGGGGACTTCCGCACCGACGGCAACTGGAGCTCCGGCCACCACCCGCTCAACGGCGGGACGGCGGACATTTCCAACACGTTCTCCGGCGCCGACTATACGGTCGCGGTCACCGACGCAGAGGCGGCGGCCCTGATCAATATCACCGCGGCCAACGCCGACCTGTTCATTTCGAACCTCGGCGTCCTCACGGCCGGCACGATTAACGCGACAGCCGGCACGTTGAATGTCGGCGGGGAAATCAGCGGCGGCAAGGTCGTATTCAACAACAATGCGGTATTGCTGCCGCAGGGCGGCACACTGAACGGCGTGACCTGGGAGGGCACGTTGGCGCTGAATGCCCTTGGCGTGTCCGACTCACTCGAAGTGGCCTCAAGCCTCTCCGTGCTCAACGCGGCCGGCAACGGCCCCGGCGAGATCGACATCACAGGCCCGTCGACCAGCGCCGACCTGGACTTCGAAAGTTCGATGACGCTCAACAGCGCGAGCGGCGGCAATCTCGTCATCAACCTGGGCTCGTCGACAACGAATACCCAGTACTTGAGTATCGGCTCCAACATTAGCCTGACGCTGGGCACCGCCGTTTCGCTGAACCAGGTCGGGGCCGGCAGCACCCTCAGTCTGATCGACAATGGCGGCGCCTTCGGCGGCACGATCGTCAATGACGGCACGATCATGCTGACCACGGGGCCTGGCTCGGGGGCGTCCGTCACCGCGTCCAACTTCATCAACAACGGCACGATCATCGACGTCGGCGGCGGCCTGGGCGGGGCGTTACCCGGTGAGGACCTGGAACTCTCGCCGGGGAATACGTTCGAGGCCGGCCCGAACAGCCTGATCGAGGTAAGCGGTTACGGCCTTGTCCACATCACCGGCCCGAACGGTTCCATCGACCTCAGCGGTACCATCAAGGTCTCGAGCCATGGCACCGTCGATCTCGACACCGCCTCGGTCGCCGTCAGCGACACGCTCGGGGCGGGCGTGGTCCAGATCTCCACCTTCGGCACGCTCGAGGTCAACTATGATTACAAAGGCACGGCCACGTTCCTCGACCCGACCGGGGTCCTGGCCTTGGGTAACGAGGGCGGGGGCTATACCGGCGCGGTCGTGGGTCTGCAAGCCTTCAACAGCGCCACGCACGACGTGATCGATCTGCTGCTCACCACCGGAATCACCTCGCTACAGCCGCACTTCACATCGCCCGTCAGCGGCATCCTGGACGTGATGGACAACACAACGACCCTCGCGTCGATCAATCTGATCGGCGACTACGTTGGCTTTACGTTCGGGTTTGGATCGGACGGCCAGACGACCCCCGGCACCGATATCTTCGTCGGCTGCTTCGCCGCCGGCTCGCGTATTCTGACGGACCGCGGCGAAGTGCCGGTCGAAAGCCTGCGCGAAGGCGATCTGGCGGTGACGCTCTCAGAGATCGGCGCGAAGTGCGGGCCGGTGCGCTGGATCGGCGTCGCGCGCATCGATATCGACCGCCATCCGAGGCCGCGGGCCGTCACCCCGATCCGAATCCTCGCGGGTGCGTTCGGCGACGACCTGCCGCACCGCGATTTGCTGCTGTCGCCGGATCACGCCGTCTACGTGGATGGCGTGCTCATCCCAATCCAGTACCTCGAAAACGGCGCCACGATCCGCCGCGAAGCCATCGGCGGCGTGGTGACGTACTACCACGTCGAACTCGATGAGCACGCCGTGCTGGTGGCCGACGGTCTGCCCGTGGAGAGCTATCTCGACACCGGCGGCCGCGCCAATTTCCTCAACGGGGGTGGTGTGCGCGCGCTATATCCCGAGTTCGCGGCGCGGCGTTGGGAAACGCAAGGTTGCGCGCCACTGATCGTCACTGGCCCGGCACTGCGAGCGGTGCGCGACCGGTTGAATTCCCGCGTGCCGGCCTCCGTGGACAAGGTATTCGCGCGCTCAGCGAGGCCCGCGGCGCTGGTATGAAACGGGTGTGACAGCGACCTGGCCCAGGTGAATTTGGGTTTGTTGGACCTCGGCGGTGGGGTTACGGCACGGTTAATGACCAGGACGACATGGTGGGTGTCACGCTCTGGAGGCATAAGCGCGAGGACGGTCATTCGAAGTACCTGAACACCCGCCGGCAGGCGCTGCACGGGAATGTCCGCGAAGGGTCGAGGATCGCGGCAGGATATCCGACCGACGTTCAGCCACTGATGTTTAGCTGATCCGGGCCGGATCGCGGTGGTCTGCTTTCTTGCAGATGTCAAGCAGAGAGAATGTAAGCAGAGTATCGTCATCGGCGGCGGGCATCGCAGATTCTGTCCGGGGCTGGAGAGTGGCGTCAGCACCCAATCTCTGAACGATGCCCAACAGTTATCCCATACCCGTTTGCAAATCCCGGCTATGCAATGAATAAGATGGGCTGGTAATTTGAAAAGATCGGATCACCCCTGATGGAACTCGTCGTTGATCCCTCTCTCGCTGCTGCCCTTGGCCCCGTGACCCGGGAGGTGTCCTGCAAGATCTGTCCTCAGCGCGCCGCGCTGCACGGGGTGGCGGACTTCAACAAGAGCTGCCAGATCGAGCAGGGACGCCATTTTCCCCTGAGCGGTATTCCTGTCTGGTATCATCGCTGCCGGGGATGCGGGTTCGTATTCTCGGCACAGTTTGATGCATGGACGCCCGCCATGTTCCGAACACATATCTATAATGCTCAATATCTCATGGTCGATCCGGATATGAAAGGAACCCGGGCGGAAATAGCTTCTCATCGGCTCATCGCCTGTGCCCGGGAGCGTAACGCTGCTAATTTGCTGGACTTTGGCGGCGGTGAAGGGCATTTGGCGCGCATCCTCAGCGCGAAAGGCCTTGTGACGCGCACCTGGGATCCGTTCCTCACCGACGACGAACCGCCGGAAGCCGGAATATTCGATCTGGTGTCCTGCTATGAGGTGTTGGAGCATTCGCCGACACCGCGAGAGACTTGCGCTCGAGCTCTGTCATTCCTTAAGCCGGGCGGGGTGATGGTGTTTTCCACCTTGTCGGTCGATGACCTTCCGCGACATAGCATGGACCATTGGTATATCGCGCCACGCAACGGACATATTTCGATCCACACGAAACGCAGCCTCGCGGTTTTGTTCGGGGAGCTCGGCTGGCGGGTGCGGCAGGTCAGCCCCGCTGTGTACATGGCGGTGGCTGCCTCAGGATAGGGTCTGACCGCCCGGGTCAGAAAAAAACGCCGCTGGCACTTGTGAGCCACGGGAAATGTCTGTCACCGCCGGTCAGTCGGGGACGCTAACCGGCGGTGGTTTGGGATCAAAGGATTTCGAAGTTCCCGCTGGCCAGCAGGCTCGCAGGCGTGAAGCGGCCGGAATTCACCAAATTGACCGTCGCGGTGCCGCCTTGACCGATGATGGTCAGCGGGATCAGACCGCCAAGGCGGTCTCCGCCGGATGGTTACTTTGAATCTTCCATGTCCCCGTTGGGCCGGGACTGACAGGACGTTGCGCGGGTGTTATCAGCAATTGAGTATTTACTCAGCCTGGGTCAGCAGCGGACAGTGGCCAGGCCGACATTGAAT
>CALFNB010000040.1 GCA_937902425.1 uncultured Acetobacteraceae bacterium
GTCTGCATGGCGAAGCGCTGCGGCGGACCGATGGATCTTATGATCCGGCCGAGTTAGAGGCGGAGGCGCGAGGCGCGGGAATGGCGCCGGTCGCGGCGATCGCCAAATTTTCCTGGTAATGCAACGCCGGCCGATTTCAGTTTCGGCGACGTGGGGGGAATGGACAACACAAACGCGCTTCACATGATGCGGAATTACGGCCGCCAACAGGCCGAGACACTTCGTTTGCAAAAAAGAAAACCAGATGCGCCAAATGGACCTGGAGGACCGTCGCGCGCGACGGTCGATGCAGTGTCGGCTACCGGACGGCCGTCGCGTGGAGTGTCGGTAGCACGAGGATGGAGGCCCTGATCATGGTGGCGATGCGACGCGGCAGCCCGGACCCTGGCGCGTGACACGCTGTGTGGACCGGTCCCGTGCTTATTCGAGCGTGAGCACTTGTTCCGGCGTGAACGCGAGCGGCGCGAGACCAGGATTCAGCCGGCCTTTCAGGGCGCGCACAGCTTGACGGTGACGGCGATCTCCTGGGCCAGCATGAACACCAGCATCCATTTCAGCAGCAGCAGATCCGCCAGAATCGAGTCCGCCAGAATCGAACGCATGTCGCTCATCGAAACAGGATCGCCGTGTGGAGCGCGATCACGAACGTCATGGCCGCGGCGCCGGCATCGAAGGCAATCGCCATGGCCTTCCGTGGCTCCCAGGCGACCTGCGATTATTTTGGGTGGGTCATGCCGCCGGTTCGTCAGGCCGAGGCGCCAGCATTTCGTCCAACGTCACGGGACAATCGGGCGGCACCGGCAGCGGCACGAGGCCGTCCATGTCGTCCGGCAGGCCGGCCATCGCATCGGCATAGAGTTCGGCGATGTTGATATACTGGCGCATGCCGGGGGAGAATCTCCGCCGCGCATCGCGTCGGTGAATCCGGGCTTCCGCGCGCCAGTGTGAAACGTCCCGCGATCGTGGCCACGCCTCGGCCTTTAGGTCGCGTAGGATCGCCAACACCAAATGCGATTGCACGGAGTGCAGCAGCGATTTGCCCACGTCCTCGATTTCCTCGGCGATGTTCGGCCAGTCGAGTTCTTTATCGTTCACGATTTCGCCAGCGGCGCGACGGCGCAGCAGCGCGGCCTGGTGCTCTGACCAGTGCATGATGTCCTCGTCGTAGAGGTCGCTCATCATCGGTACCCCTTTCGCCGTTTCACCAATTCCAGCCGTGATGCCGCGTGCGCCGCCGACGCGATGTCAGGGTGCGGGTCGGCGCGCACCGTTCCCGCCCGGCCGATCCTGCCCCACTCGCGGATCAAGTCGTACCGCAGCGGCCCGTGTTCGGCCAGAGGAAGGGCGAATCGCGGCGACAGGCGATGGCTGACCGTGCTACGCCCGATTGAGGCTCAGGAACCGCGCGAAGGCGGCCAATGTGGTGTCCGAAACGTGGTGCTCGATCCCCTCGGCATCGAGTTCGGCTGACTCCGCCGGGACGCCAACCGCCAGCAGTAGGTCAACCACCACCCGATGGCGGGAGCGGACCCGGTCGGCCAGGCTTTCGCCGGGACCGGTCAGGAACACGCCGCGATAGGGCTTCGCGACCGCCAGCCCCTCCCGCTTCAATCGTCCAATGGTCTTGATCACCGTGGCGTGCGACACGCCGAGGCGGCGGGCGATGTCGGTGGGGCGGGCCTCGCCATTCGTGGCGTGCAGATCGGAAATCAGCTCAACATAGTCTTCCAGCAACGCGCCGGATTGCGCCGAGCGCGCTTTGCCGAAGCGGATCGCCTGATCCGGCTCTTCCGGCATCGTTCTGGGTGTTGGCTCTGCCATCCCGCGCGATCGGACCTTGTTGGCCGACTCGGTCAGTGGACCGGGTCGGGGACCGGATCATAGCCCGGCCATCTGTGCCAACAACACCATGTTGAGCCCGAGCACAACCACCGTCCCAATCACCGACGCGGCGCGGGTCAGTGGGCCGGGCGAAAACGCCCCCATCACGTCGCGCCGGAACGCCAGGATCAGCAGCGCGACCATCGGCACCGGCAGCGCCAGGCTCAGGACAACCTGGCTCGCCACCAGTGCCTGTGTCGGGTTCACGCCGATCGCCACCACGACGAAGGCCGGCACCATGGTCAGCAGCCGGCGCAGCCAAAGCGGGGTCCGGAAGCCGACGAAGTCCGCCATGATGGTCTGCCCGGCCATGGTGCCGACCACCGAACTCGACACGCCGGAGGCGAGCAGCGAGGCCATGAACACCACGGCGGCGAGCCCGCCCATCAGCGGCAGCAGGGTGTGATAGGCGGTTTCGATTTCCGCCACCTCAGGATGGCCCATGTGGAACATCGACGCGGCCATCGCCACCATCGCGAGGTTGACCAGCCCGGCGAAGCCAAGCGCCACCAGGACCTCAATGTTGGAATAGCGGATGACCGTCGCCTTTTCGGCCCGGTTGCGCGTCGGCACGCGGCCCGGCATCAGCGCCGAGTGGAGATAGATCGCGTGCGGCATGATGGTCGCGCCGACGATGCCCACCGCGAGCGTCAGCGCGTCGGCATCCTGGATTTCCGGCACCACCGCGTGCCAGGCGAACAAGCGCCAGTCGGGCGGGCTGATGACGAGTTCGACCAGATAGCAAAGCCCGATCACGCCCACGAACCCGGCGATGATCAGTTCGATCGGGCGAAAGCCGCGGGACTGTAACGTCAACAGTCCCCAGGTCAGCACCAGCGTGATCCCGAGGGTGGTCAGCAGCGGCAGACCAAGCAGCAGGCTGAGGCCGATCGCGGCGCCGACCGTCTCGGCGAGGTCGGTGGCCATCGCGGCGATCTCGCTCGCGATCCACATGGCGACGGTGACGGGGCGCGGGAAATGGGTCCGGCACAGCGCGGCGAGGCTGTATCCGCTGACGATGCCGAGGCGGGCCGACAGCGCCTGGAACAGCATCGCGATCAGGTTGGCCAGCAGGACCACCCAGACGAGGCCGTAGCCATAGCGCGCACCGGCCTGAATGTTGGTCGCGAAATTGCCGGGGTCCATATAGGCCACTGACGCGATGACCGCTGGGCCGGCAAAGGGCAGGAAGCCTCGCAAACCCCGCCGTTGGCCGCTGAGAGCCTCCTGGCCGGCCCGCATCACGCGCCCGGTCAGACCACCCGGGAGGGTGCCCGATGCGGCGCCGGACGGGTGGATGACGGTGTCGCTCATGCGGGGGTTTTGTCCATCTGGGCGGTCGTTGCCTGCTGCGCGGTCGTTGCCTGTCTGGCCGCGGCATCGGCCATGTTTTGCACCTCTGGGCACAGAATGTAGCCAAGGGTACACTCTGTGACAAGGGGTAGATCACGATTTCACGATGCCATCGCGTCAAAGGATGGCCGTTCGCGGCCGCGCTGGTGGTTTCCCCGCCGTGTAGCGGGTGTGGCCGGCTCCCGGGGAACAACGCGACAATCCGGGTTTTGTATCGGCGAGGGAACCGCTCGCGCATCGCGACGGTCAGATCGCCAGTCGAGCGAAACGGCCGCTCCGGCCACTGCCCTCCAGCCTCAGGGCCGCGCCGTCGCCGTCGTTTTGGCGCCGTTCAGCGTCTGGCTGAGACTGTCACGCAGCCAGCCGGCCGGCATGGCGCCGAGAAACCCTTTCCGCAACTCGGCGAGCCGCGCTTTGGTCATGCGGACCGCCTCCGGCGTGAAAAATTCCGCGCCGTCGGTGAACATCAAATACGCCTGGGCCTCATTTTCCATCACCTCCTCGAGCGAGGAATCATAGCCCAGTGAATGGAGGTGAATTCGGATGCGGTCACGCTCCGCGGGCGTGAGTGTGCGCGTCCAGAACCGATGCGCGAACGCCGCGTAATCCGGGTTGGTGAAATACTCACCGTGCGACAGCTCATGATGCAGGATGGTGGCGCGAGCGGACCGCGTGACATGCGCGTCGGCACCCACCTGGGGGATCGAAAGCAACGCCGCGCGGACGTTCGGGTCGAACCAGCCGTCCTGCCGGATCAGGCGGCGCAAGGTGTCCTCCTGGCTCATCAATCGGATGCTGTCGCGATCGCCGAGCGCGAAGAAGCGCAGCAATTCCGGCGCGCCATAGTCGTGGCCGTAATAGAACGTCTCGGCGGTGTCGCCGCCCGCCCGGATGGCGGTATCGAGTTCGCTGTCGCTCAGCAGGCGGTCATGCGGCAGGCCACTTTTCTCAGACAGGGCCGCGACCCGGTTCAGCATGCGGCCCTGATCGAGCAGGGAGGCGAAGTCGAGGAGCAGGATCCGCGGGTTCGCCTTGAAGCGGAAGATCATCGGATCGGGTGCCCCATTGGCGGGGACATGGGCCAGGATCTGCTGCTCGGTGGCGGTCTCGATGCTGAACGCGGCCGGGGCTGGCGCGGGTTCCGCCGGGGAAAGCGTGGCCGGGGAAAGCGTGGCCGGGGAAATCGTGGCCGGGGAAACCGAAGCCGGGACGGGGGCCTGTGGCGTAACCGTGACCGGCGGAACGGCGGCATCCGGCCGCGGCGGAGTTTCCGTCGAGCCGGGCCGTGGCGCGAAGGGGGCCGGCTGCATCGCGATCGGTGGCGGCACCGGTGGCGCGGGCGAATGCCACAGGAACCACCCACCAGCCGCGGCGGCCATCACGAGCACGATCGGCGCCACGATCGTCCACACCGGGATCCGCTGCGATCTGACGGGGGACACGGCGGGAGGCTTCGTCAGCCTGATCGTGCTGTCGTTGTCAAACGGTTGCGGCATCCTGGCATTGCCATGAGCTGGAATGAGGCCTGGATCCCGGCCGGCGTTCGACCCCTTGGCTCGGGATGAAGCCCGCGGGGCAATGGGGATCGGCTGATCCGCTACCACGTCAGGTAGCCCGAGCGCGGGGTCGAGAGCAAGTGTGTTATCACGCCGCGAGACAGGTGATGGAACAATCGGGGGCGCGATCGGGCGAGGTCAGCTTCCCCTCGCGATCTCTGACGAACCCAGGGGTCGGGGAGGCGACGCGATCAGGCGCCGATATTGATCACCTGGACCCGCCGGTTCCGGGCTTCCGGCGTCTGCGGCGGCGTTGCGATCAACGGATGTTCCTCGCCCATCCCGACTGCTTCCAGGCGCGACGGCGCCACATTGAACTGGCTGCTCAGGTAGGACACGACAGCCTCGGCCCGCTGCCGCGACAGCGCGAGGTTCGCCTCCCGTGAGCCGACATTATCGGTGTGGCCTTCGATCCGGAAGCGGAACTTCGCGAGGTCGCTCGAAGCCAGCGCCTTGCCCAGAGCGTCGAGGGATGCCTTGCCCCCCGGCGTCAACTCGGCGGAACCGGTGGGAAAGTTGACCGTCAGGTTGACCGACGGACCGGCGACCGGCGCGGCCGTTTCCTCATGCGTGGGCCGCGGCCGCGTGGCGGTTCCGGTCGTGGACACCGGCCGCGTGGCCGACGGAGGCTGCGCCGCTGGGCTGCCACCGAGCTTGATGCCGCGCGTGGAACCGGTGACGTGGTTGCCGCTCGGCTTCAAGGCGTTGATGATCGAATCAGCCGATTGCTGCGCGGGCGCGGCGCTGCTCAGGGCGATCAGGGCCAGGGGAATGGCGGCGACAGGTTTCAGAAACCGGCGCATGGGTGGTCCTCCTTCAACGCAATCGGATGGCGGTTTATAGTGTGATCGGAAAATAATACCAGCACACTTGGACAGCGACGTGGCGACGCCTCCGCGTCGTCATGCGTCGTCATGCGTCGGCCTGGTCTGGGGCCTGGTCTGGGGACCCGTTCCGGCACGGTGCCGCGACAGGCCTCCGGGACGAGCCCCACGGGCATCGTGATAAAGTTGGACCAGGAATGGAATTGCCCTCGGTCGTCATGCTCGGGCCTTGCCCTTCGCCGGAACCACGGCAAGTAAGTATTCCAACACGGACAAGACAGGGAAAAGGCAGGGATTTTCACGGAAAAGCAAGTGTGGTGCTCCATGCGGACGTTCGATCATACACCGCCCGAGGAAGCCAAAATCCTTGCCTGTCCGTGAAAATCCCTGCCTTTTCCCTGTCTTCTCCGTGTTAAAGCCTTGCTTTCTTTCGGCCAGCGAACCAATCATCTGAAATCGAGATGTGTGAATGTCGCGGGGCCAGGCCCGAGGATCACGACGCGGAGCGCGACCTGCCCATGCGGCCACGTTCAATACACCCCGGCGTTTTTCAATGCCGGAAGGAAACGATGCAGGCATGCCTCGACCGACGTGCGCGCGTCCGCTTCCTGATCGGCGGAGGTGTTCATCGCCCGCATCAGACCGTCTACGTCCGTGATCCCCGCGCGCACGAAATCCACCAACGCCAGCGCGAGCAACGGCGTCACCAACGGAATGCCGGTTGGCCGGCAGGCCGCCGCGACCGGGCGATTGGGCGACTCCTTGCCCATCAGCCGCCGCGCGGAGACAGTGTTGAAACGCATCGCCTCAACGCCCGGCGCCGTCATCGGCCGCGAGGTCGGTTCCACCATGTCGGCGGCGATCAGAATGCTGATCAGTTCGGCCGGGTTATCGCGCCGCCCAACCAGGTTCGGCAGGCGCAGCAAATCGCCGACGCGGCCAGGTCGCGTGCTCAACGCGGTGACGATCGGCTGGTAGAATTCCTTGTTCAGTTCCGCCCGTCCCGCCGGCATGTTGACCGCGTCGGGCAGATCGTCCGGCCGCTTCACCAGCGTGAGGTGAACGTCCATCAGGGCCGCGGCACGCTCGCTGAGATTGATGCGGCGCGCACCACGCACGAACACGTCGTGCCGCAGCGACCGCGGCAGGCACATGTCCTTGATGAGTTCCTGCATCAACGGATCGCTGTAGCGGTTGAAGATCTCCCGTTGCGGTTCCGTCAGCATCAGTTCCGGAAAATTGTCAGGCAGGTTGCCGGCGGCGATCCATTCCAGTTTGGCCTCGCTCAGCGCGGCGGCGACATCGGTGACGAAGCACGGAGCCCAGTGGGCGTTCATGAACTCGTGCGCGAGGTAGTGGACGTTGGCATCCTCAAGCGTGTTGACCAGGTTCGTCACGCTTGAGCCGCTGGTGGCGAAGTGCGCCTGCGCGGCGATCAGGTCTTTCACGACGCGCAGTCCCGCCCGCGCCTGAACGTCGCTGCGTCCGGCCACGCGCTGGCCGGCTTCGCGAATGACGCGCGCGACGCCGATCCTCTCCTGCCAACCTGGCAACGTATTATAACTTAAATGCACCAGCCCTCCTGGGCGGACCTTCTGGCCCAGAAGACGGACGATGCCGGTTTGCGCGGCGGGCGGGATCCAGCTCCAGATCCCATGCATTGTGACGAAGTCCATCTCCGGCAGGTCGCGCAGTACTGGGCTGTCTTCCCAGCGCGCGAAGTCGGCTTCGACGAAGGTGACGTTGGTCAGGCCCGCTTCGGCCGCCCATTCGCGCGCGGTGGCGATGTGGGCGGGATTGAAGTCGACGGCGGTGATGTTCCAGGTGGGGTTGCTCGCCGCCAGCGCCATGGCGCCGTAGCCGAAACCGCAGCCGAGTTCCAGCAACAGCACCGGATCGTCGCCGGCCGGGATCGTCGCCGATGCACCGCCGATGATCGAGGCCAACGCCATCATCGCCGGCGATTGCTGCCGATACCATCCGACCGAATAAGTGATATCGGTGACGTAACCTCCGCCCCACTCGCTCATGCGCCCCACTCGCTCATGCGCCCCACTCCCTCATGCCCCCACTCCCTCATGCAATGCGTTCCTTTGTCGCGAGGCGTCGCGCCTCAGTTTGTCGCGAGGCGTCGCGCCTCAGTATGTCGCGAGGCGTCGCGCCTCTGATGGATTGAGGCTTTCCGCCGCGCCTGTATGGAGGCTTTGGGCCTCGATGATTTCGGCTTCGAACACCGGGTCCGCCGCGTCGACGTGCCGCCGCTGTCCGCCCGCGACCGGTTCCAGCCAGGTGTTCCACCCGAGCCTGGGTGCCGGATCGGACGTCGCGTCGAGCCGCAGCGGCGGAACGCTATCGGCCGCGAGGACCGGATTGATGGCGAACCCGATTTCAAACCCGACGAAGGTGCGCACCAGCGACACGAGACGTTGCAGCGCGATGCGATCGGGCAGCAGGCGTTCGAACCCGGTGCGATCCAGCGGCCCGATGCGCAGAACGATCCGCGCCTGCGGATCCCATGCGCGCACCCCGGCCGCCGCGTTCGCGCTCAGTTGGTTGAACTGGCCGTTAGCGCCGACGCGCGTCCGCTGATCCGGCGGCAGAGCAAGCCATGCGCCGGCGAACTCGATCACCTCCACCGGCATGCCCAACCAGTCGGACACCATCGCACCGAGCCTCTGGGCTGAGCGCGGCCGCATCGCGAACAGGCCGGCGTAGTGCAGCAACGGCTCGGTCGAAATCAGCATCCGGCCGGTCAGATGGCCGGTGCCATACCCGGTCAGCGCCAGCAGGATTTTCGAAATTGGATCCGCTGTGGGCGGCGAGCGCAGCGCGGCGGTTTCGGCGGCGCGCGCGGGCCGGTACTTCGCCCCGGCTCGCGCGAAGAAGGCGACGAACCGATGGCTCAGCGTGTCCATGAACGCGTGCAGCGACGATGACCGCCCGCGCAGCGCCTGCACCACGGCGTCGGTGTAATGCCGCGGCAGCACGCCGGAAGGACCGGTCAGCCCGATCATGCCCACCGTGACGTCAGGTTTACCGCCGCCGCGAACCTCCAGCACGTCCGCCGGTGGGTAGGTGAGGCCTGGCGGGCTGCGGAAGCGCGCGACTTCCGCGGGATCCTCGGTGCGACGCGCCAGGGTCAGCACGCGCACGGCGGCGTCGAAGCCAAACCGGCGCGGCATCTGCGCCAGCGCCTCCAGAGGCGAACGCGATTTCATGCCCCCGCCTTCATGCCACGAATTTCATGACCTGGATTTCGTGCCCCCGCCTTGACGCCACGAATTTCATGCCAACACACGGGTCCCGGCGCGGGCGGGCCAGGCGCCGGCATTGCCGGGCCGGCCGCGCAGGACCGCTCGCGTCCGGGTGAAACTGTTGACCGTCGCGTGCAGCGCGAGGAACCGTTCCAGCACGCTCGCCAGCAGGAACAATCCGCCGACCTGCCAGGCGCGCGGATCGAACTCCAAGGTCACGTCCAGCCCGCGGCAGAAGGCCCCCATCCGCCCAGGGGCGCGCGCGGTGCCGGGTTGGGAGGCGACGCTCATCAGGGCTTCGATCGCCGTCGTGGTTTCCGGCGTGTCGCGGAACGCGTAAAGCCGCAAGACCTCCTTCAGCGCATCGGCTCCGCCTGGGCCGCCGGTGACCGACAAATGACTGAGCGACAGATGGGAGATCAGCCGCCAGAAGCCGTTTTCCCGCAACGGCGGCCGCAGCGTGGTCGTGGGCGCGGTGACCGGGGTGATCGCCGCGACCGACGCGGCGCCCTCGACCAGCCGCAGGTTGGGCCGTCCGCCGCCATAGGGCAGGTCGGTCGGCAGATCGCGGTTGAGGCAAAGAGCGTCGATCGACAGCGTGACGTTGCCCGGAACGGTTGGATCGAAGCCGGGATCGTGCGGGGTCAGAAACACCTCGGTGCCGGGCACGCCGGGCGCGGCCGCGCGGCGGGTCGGGTGATAAAACCCGCCGGGCGCGGTCGGATCGGGGTCCGATTCCGTCAGGCGGTGAAACGGCCGCCACGGCCGGGTCGAGCCGTCGGGCCGGGTTTCCCGCACCCGTTCAATACTCCAGACTTCCGCGAAATGCGGCCGCCGCGCGTCCGGAACGATCCGATACTCGGTCTGCATGTGGGTAACCGCGATCGGCTCGCAGCGGCGGCTGAACAAATTGATCAGCGGCACGCAACCCAGAGCCAACGACTGCTGACCGACCGTGCGTTCCAGTTCGGTCACCGCGCGGTCGAGATAAATGAAAATCTCCAGGCGGTTGCCACCGGACGCCATGGTCTTCTTGTCGATGCCGCCGATGTCGATGAACAGGAATTTTTCCGGAAACGCGAAATATTCGGTCAGCAGGCGGAAGCCGGAAAAGCCGCGCGCGGACCATGGCAGCAATGCCTCATTGTCGCCAAATCCCGCCGGTTCCACCACCTTGGCCGGGACGATCACCGGATTGGGATCGGTGGCGGTATCGGCGAACGCCACCGACAGCACATGACCGCCGAGCAGCTCGTACAGCGGCAGCGTCTGGTTCGATGGACCCTGCAGAAAGAACCGCAGCCGATCGACGCCGAGTTGGGCAAAGGTCATGTCGGGAACGGCGCATTTCAGGGTGATGCGCAGCGCGGCGACGGCACCGGCGGCGGCCGGATTGGCGGGTGCGACGATGGGCAGCCCGGTCAGCCGGATATTCTCCACCTCGATCGGCCACAGTGTCACGGGGGAGGTGGTGCGATAGCGCAAGGCCTCACCGCGCACCGGCTCGGTCTCGAACTCGGTGCCGACCGGCCTTGTGTCCGGCACCTGCAGATCCGGGGAGCAATCCAGCCGCGCCACCATACAGGACGGCACCGGCGCCAGATAATGCGGATACAGCATCCCGAGCAGCGCATCCGTCAGCTCCGGGAACTCGTCATCCAGGCGGTGATGCACGCGGGCGGCGAGAAACGCCACGCCATCCAGCAGCCGCGCCACATGCGGATCGTCCACGCCACCCGGCGACAGGCGCAACCGTCCGGCGATCTTCGGGTAGGCCTCGGCGAACTCGTTCGCCAGCCGGTGGATCGCGGTCAGCTCGCGGTCGTAATAGGGAAGTAATGAGTCAGACATCGGACCGGATCTTTGGCATCAAAGCGTCTCGTTGGCGCGGATCCGCACATTGTCGTTCACGGTGTCGACGATCGTATCGAAGGTGACCTGTTCGGGCGCCGGATCGGCGTGCAGCACGGCGTCAATCCGCAAACGCAATGACGCGTCCAGCCGTTGCTCGTCGTCGATCAGATGCACCCGCACCGACAGGAAGCGCGGTTCGAACCGGCGGATCGTCGCCTCGATCTCCAGCCGCAGCCGATCCCGCTCGCCCTGGTTGTTGAACACGCCGGCGGCGAAATCGGGAATGCCGTAACCGAGTGGCGACCCCGGCAACTCAGTCAGATCGCGCGGCGGCGATCGCCAGCGGCGGCGGGCGTTCAGCAACGCCTCCAGTTCCTGACGCACGGATTGCCGCAAATGCTGCATCGCCTCGGCGGCCGACATGGGGGGGTCGCGGTCGCGATCCGGCGCGTCGTCGATCAGCCTCTCCAGCAGCGGCAGCTGGACGCGTACCGTATTGGTCTGGCCAACCGGCCCGCCTCTGCCACTCACGCGCCCAACCGCAACACGCCGAGGTCCATGATGGCGATGTCCTCTTCGCCGCACAGCAACACACGCTGGCCGATGCCGCGCACCGGTCCGGCGTCCGGATCGGTCCAGTCCGTCTCACGGCCGAGCCGCAACAGATCCGAGGCGGGGTCGCCGCCACCGGCGTAAATCACCGGCATGTAGACGTCGCCGTCGGGTCCTTCCGCGACCGACATGGACACCCGCCGCCAGATCAGGTCGCGCGGCCGTTTCGGTGCGTGGAACTCGGCGCTGAGCACGCGCTCGGTCGGGATCCAGAAGTATTTCCCGGTGGTGGTCAGCACTTCGAAATTGCCCGCCAGCAGGTCGTCCGCGTCACGCAAATCGTCGAACGGCGTGTCGTTGTGGAAGCCGGGCGTGCGCGGACGCGCTGCCTCGGCGGCGGCGGCCTGTTTCGCCGCTTCCGCCGGATCGTTGGCGCGCAACGCCACCAGCGCGGCGAGTTGCAGCCGCTGCACCTCGGTTGGGTCGGACAGCAACTCCGGCACGCGGCCATCGCGGAACAACTGCCGCCGCGCCATGTCGGCCCGGATCAACTGGCGGAACTCGGCGACCACCATCGCGGTCGAGGGATCGATCGTGGACGCGGCATCCAGCAAAACGTCGGCGCGCTCCAGATTGCCGGTAAACACCAGGATCTCCGCCAGCAAAATGCGAGCGTTGAGATCGGTGGGTGCTTTACGCACGGCGTTTTGCGCGGCGGTGAGGGCGTCGGTCAATTTGCCGGCGCGCAACAGATCGCCCGCGGTCATGTCGGTCATGGCTGCTCCTCGCGGGTCATCGCCCGCCGAGATCGGTTACGAGTTGGAATGACGCCGCGACGTCATCGATCTGATAGTGCGGTTGCAGAAACACCGTGCAGCCGAAGCTTCCAGGCTTTCCCGTCATTTCGTGCACCGACACCTTGCCGGCGATCAGCGGATAGCGGGCGCGGGTTTCGTACGGTGCGTTGCTTCGGACGTATTGCTTGAGCCAGCCATCGAGCACCTCCTCGATTTCCTCCGCCGTCTTGAAGGAGCCGACCATCTGGCGGCCCAGCATCTTGACGTAGTGCGCGAAGCGGGAGGCGCACATGATGGTATTGATCTGATTGGACAGCCTTGCGTTGGCGTTGGCGGCGTCGGAATTGACGCCGGTGAAGCGTTGCGGAACCAGCGGGCTGCGGGCGGCGCCAAAGACCAGTTCGTCAGCGTGCGGGATCGCCGCCAGAGGGATCAGTCCGGCGTCGAGCAACTCCCGCTCCTGGCGATCGTTCCAGACGATCTCGACGGACTTGCGGATCCAGACGCCATCCGGATCGGTGCGGAACGGCTCCACCGGCATCGCATCGACGATGCCGCCGCCCAAACGATCGAGGTCGGCGCCGCGGGTGTCGCCGGGCCACGCGCTTTGCGCGAAGGCGCGGGCGACGACCTGGCCAAAGGCGTATCCCGCCGACATCCAGACGCGGTCTTTCGCTTCCGGTGCGTATTCCGCGTAACGAAAATTGTCGGCCCGCGTGCCGTCGTCTTCCCACGGCGGGCGCGCCAGCAACCGCGGCAACGTGATGCCGAGGAACCGCGTGTCCGTTCGCGTGGTCAGGTTGCGCCACCGCGCGTGATCGGCATTGCGCAACGGGCTGGCGATGTAGGTGACCGTGGCGAGATCGGCGAAATCGTCGACTTCCAGCAGCACCGGGGACGCGCCCACGATCATCGGACAAAACGCGGCGGCGGCGACACCGGCCAGCGCGGCGAGGGCACTCACGTCATCAGTGCGCGAGGTTGCACCGGAGCGGTGGCGGACGTCATGATCGATGATCATCAGGCCATACGGCTCGCCGCCCGGCATGCCGAACTCGTCTTCGTAAATTTTTCGAAATGTCTGGCTCTGATCGAACTCGACCGCGCGTTCCAGGTCGCGGCAGATCTCGGCCCAACCGACATTGAGGATTTTAACTTTCAGCCGGGCACCGGCGTCCATGCCGCCGATCAGCCATGCCATGCCACGCCAGGTGCCTTCCAGCCGGCGCAACCGGTCATGATGCAGGATGGCATCGAGTTGCTCGGACAGCATCGCGTCGATGGCGACGATATCCCGATCGAGCAGGCCACGCACATCGTCCGCCGAGCCGTGCCAGCCGGCGGGCAGCCAATGGTCCAGCGCGTCGTCATTGTTCGCGGCGAGGAAGCCGGTCAGCGCGTCCTCAAGCGCGTAATCCCGGCTGCCCAGAAAACGTCCCGACAGAACGGCGGCGCGGAGTCGCGGACGCTCAGCCGTCACGTCTCCGCCATCGGGGAGCACCGCGAGGGCGATGGTCTCATCGATGGCGGAGGTGGAGTCGTTCACGGGCGTCGTCCGCCGGCGCCGGTTGGCGGTCCGTTAGCCTGAAGCGGCCGGAATACGGGCAACCATGCGCAGGCTGGTCGTCAGTTCTTCCATTTGCAGCCACGGACGCAGATACGCGACGGCGTTGTACGAGCCTGGCTTGCCGGGGATTTCCTGCACCCGCACCTGCGCCTCCCGCAACGGATAGCGGGCTTTCGTCTCCTGCCCAGCTTGTTCGTTGGCGTTGACGTAGTTGAGGATCCAGCGGTTCAGCCAACGCTCGACATCGGAGGCTTCCATGAAGCTGCCGATCTTGTCGCGCGCCATGACCTTCAGGTAGTGCGCGAACCGGCTGGACGCCATGATGTACGGCAGGCGAGCGGAGATCGCGGCGTTCGCGGTCGCCTCGGGCCGGTCGTATTTCTTCGCCTTCTGCGCCGTCTGCGCGCCAAAGAATACCGAGTAGTCGGTGTTCTTGTAGTGGCACAGCGGCAGGAAGCCGAGATTGGACAGCTCGAACTCACGCCGGTCGGTGATGGCGATTTCGGTCGGGCACTTGGCGTCCATGTCGCCGTCGTCGGAGGTGAACACGTGGGTCGGCAGATTCTCCACCTTGCCACCGCCTTCGGCGCCGCGGATCGCGGTGCAGAAACCGTATTGAGCGAACGCGTCGGTGAGCCGTGTGCCCATCGCGTAAGCGGCGTTCATCCAGCAGTATTCCTGGTGATCCATCGACCGCGCGGCGCCGGTCGCGTCGTACGGTGCTTCTTCGTAATTGAACTCGTCGATCTGCTTGGTCGCCGCGCCATACGGCAGCCGAGCCAGCGTGCGCGGCATCACCAGCGATACGAAGCGGGCGTCTTCGCTGTCGCGGAAGCTGCGCCACTTCATGTAATCGCTGGTCTCGAAGATCTTCGCGAGGTCGCGCGGCTTGGCCAGTTCGGTGTAGCTGTCGAACCCGAACATGCCGGGACCGGCGGCCGAAATGAATGGCGCGAACGCCCCCGCCGCGACGTTGGAAATCAGCCGCAACGTCTCGATATCGTCAGGATGCTGCGTCCACTCATAGTCGCCGATCAGCGCGGCATAGGGTTCGCCGCCCGGCGTGCCGAATTCGTTCTCGTAGATCTTCTTGAACAATTGGCTTTGGTCAAATTCCACGGCGCGCTGCAGATCGCGCGACAGATCGCGCTTTGACGCGTTGAGCAGGCGGATCTTCAACGACGTGCTGGTCTCGCTGTTCATGATCAGGTAGTGCAGCCCGCGCCAGCTGCCCTCCAGCTTCAGAAATTTCGGATCGTGCATGACCGCGTTGAGCTGCTCGGACAGCTTCTGGTCGATCGCCGCGATCGCCCGTTCGAAGGTGCGGCTGAGGTTCTTGTCGAAGGTAACCGTCCCCGACATCGCCTGCTCGACCAGGTTCTTCATCAGGTCCTGGGCCTGGTCCGGTGCCGTCTGCTTGGTGGCCGCGACCACCTGGTCGAGGATCGATACGCCTTCGGTGGCTTCCGCGCCGGCGGTCTGGGTTGCGGTCTGTGCGCCCGACATGGTCAGCCCTCCTTCGATGCAATACCGAGCTGGCCGCTCAGCGTCTTCAGTTCATTTTCGTTCTGAAGCACTTTCTCCAGCAGACCTTCCAGTTCTTCCGACCGGTCAACCTTGCTCATGAGGTCGCGCAGCTTCGCCCGTGTCTCCATCAATGCCCGCAGCGCGGGAACCTGGGCGGCGACGCGCGCCGGCTCGAAATCCTCGATGCTGTTGAACTTCAGATCGACCGCCATCTGGCCGCCCTCCTCGGAGAGCTTGTTGTCGACCTTCAATTTCAGGCCGGGGTTCATGCGCGCCATGACATCGTTGAAGTTGTCACGGTCGATCTGCACGAATTTGCGTTCCGACATGGGCTGCAACGGCGCGGTGGGGTCGCCCGAGAAGTCCCCCATCACACCCATGACGAACGGCAGTTCCCGTACGATCGCGGCGCCTTCCGTCTCGACATCATAGGTGATGTGAACCCGCGGTTTGCGGACTCGCTTGAGCTTGTCATGGACGCTTGCGCTCATGGATCTCATTCCCTCTGTCAGAATCAGGATTTCTCAGAACGGCGGACTTCCCCGGTCCGGCGTTCTGAACAGGCTTCACCCGCGATACTAGCGATACCGGTCAATCCAGGTCAATAAGCGTATGCTAATCGTCCTTTGGCATCACGCGCTGTGACTTTTCTCACAATCCCTGATCTTCTTATTCCGACGCCGGGCGAATGCCAAGCGAGGTCAGGATCGCCTGGCGGACGTTGACGTCGGGCACGACCTCCTCCAGCAATTCCGGCCAGGTCAGTTTGGCGCGGCGGATCGCGTCGTCGAGCGTGTAGGCCAGTGGCGAAACCGGCTCGGTGCGCCGGAAAAACGTGGCGATGGTTTCCAACGTTTTGAGGGCGTCATCGCGCGATACCGTCCGCGCCGTGGCGGAGAACCCGCCAGGGCCGGCGACCGCGCCACTTTCCGCTGGTCCACCGGTTGCTTCGACCGCCTCCGCGTCCGGCTCCGCCGCGGCGGCTTCCGGCGGCGGCGCGTAACGGATCGCGATCTCGTGGATATGTCGCAGCATGTCCCGCACATGCGAAGTGGATGGCGGATCCTCACTGGCTTTTTCGTCCAGCACCGCGGCCATTGCCTCCCACGCCTCAAGCGCGGCCGCGGCCTGGTCGCGCAATCGGCCCAGAGATGCGGCGCCCGCGGTGCGCGCTTCCTTTTCCATGTCCTCCCAGGGGATGGCGCCCGCCTTGATGCGCGCGTCGCGCCGCTCGGTCGGCAGCGAGGGCAGTTGTTCAGACGATTGATAAGCGAAGAACGTGACCGGGGTACCGTCGGGCCGGTCGAAGAAATGCAGTTTATAAAGTGGTTGAATCAGCGAGCCGCCGCCATCGCGGCCGTTCAGCCCGGTGATCGGCGCGACACGCGTCTCGAGTCCGTAATCATCCGGCATCGGAAACAGACCGTCCCAGAACTGCTCGACCAGGCCTTTGATCAGGGAAGCGCCCGCGTACAGGCCGGCGAGGCCATGGCTGCGCACGTAAGCTTCCGTCACCCAGGCCGCGACCTCCAGGTCTTTTGTCGTTTCTTTGAGGGCTTTAAGACCGATTTCGCGTACAGTTCGCCACATCGGCGCGGGGTCGCCGGCGTTGGGATCGCCATTGTCGATCATCTTCTCGGCATCGCGCGCATCGGATCGTGCGTCGCGCAATCTGTTATAAGGTGATTGTGAGGAGAAATCTTCCCTGATATCTACCCCCGGCTGATTGTCGCCGGGGATTGGCTCGAGGAGAGCGGCCAGATCGAACCCTTCAGGAAAATCGACCATGCGCATGCCTTTCTTTCTGGACAATGCCTCAAAATAGCACCTAAAGTATCGGCACGGAAGGATACATCGATCTCGCCGGACACCGATATCAGCAATGGTATCGACGATTGTCCCGCGTGTCATCGCCGTGTCCCCCGTCGGAAGGGGAAAAATGGCTGCCATCGATCTGAAACAACTCATAGCCCGGCTCAACGATACGTGCCGGCGAGCCTTGGAAGCCGCCGCGGGTCTGACCCTCTCGCGTACCCATTATAACGTTGAGATCGAGCATTGGCTGGTCAGGCTCGCGGACCGTGCCGATGGCGATATCGCGGCGATTCTGCGGCATTATGAGGTCGATAACGCACGCTTTCTGACCGACCTGAACCGTTCCCTGGAAAAGATGAAGACCGGCAACGGCCGGGCGCCTTCGCTGGCGCCGGAGATCACCGATCTGGTGAAGCAGGCGTGGCTGTTCGCCTCGCTCGAACAAGGCAGTGGCAAAATTCGCTCCGGGCATCTTTTGTGGGCGTTGCTCGCGGATGAGACGCTGGCGCGGAGTGCCCGCGATGCCTCCGGCCAGTTGCTAAAAATTCAGTCGGATCTACTGAAACGCGACTTCGCCGCGATCACCGCCAACAGCACCGAAGGCGCGGAGTCCGGCACGCTGGTGACGCAGACCGGTGAGGACGGCGGTCCCGCCGTCTCGGAAGGCGGCGTGCCGCGGCCCGGTGGCTCCGGCGCTTTGGAACAGTTTACCATCGATCTCACCGCGCAGGCGAAGGCCGGGAAGATCGATCCGATCCTCGGCCGCGATTCCGAAATCCGCCAGGTGATCGATATCCTGACGCGGCGGCGGCAGAACAACCCGATCATGACCGGTGAGGCCGGCGTCGGAAAGACCGCGGTGGTCGAAGGCTTCGCGATCCGGCTGGCATCGGGCGATGTTCCGCCGGCCCTCAAAGGCGTCACGTTGCGCACGCTCGACCTTGGCCTGCTGCAGGCCGGCGCGGGCATGAAGGGCGAGTTCGAAAATCGCCTGCGCGGCGTGATCGATGAGGTGAAGGCCAGCCCGAAGCCGATCATCCTGTTCATCGACGAAGCGCATACCATGATTGGCGCCGGCGGCGCGGCCGGACAGAACGACGCGGCCAATCTGCTGAAACCCGCCCTCGCGCGCGGCGAACTCCGTACCATCGCCGCCACCACCTGGGCCGAATACAAAAAGTACTTCGAAAAAGACGCGGCGCTGACAAGGCGCTTCCAGGTGGTGAAGGTCGAGGAACCCAGCGAGCCGATCGCCATCGCGATGATCCGCGGCCTGGTGTCGACCCTGGAGAAGCATCATAAGGTACGCATTCTGGATGAGGCGGTCAGTGAGGCGGTGCGGCTGTCCGCCCGCTATATTCCGTCCCGCCAGTTGCCCGACAAGGCGGTCAGCCTGATCGATACCGCCTGCGCCCGGGTGTCGATGAGTCAGGCGGCGATCCCGCCGGCGATCGAGGACCGCGAACGGCGCATCGGCCTGATCGACACCGAGGTCGCGATTCTCGACCGCGAAATGGCCAGCGGTGCGGATCACACCGAACGGCGGGACGCGCTGCTGGCGGAACGGACGGTAAAGGCCTCCGAACTCGTGGCACTGCACGAGCGGTGGGAACAGGAAAAGGAACTGGCGGCCGAGATCACCGACACCCGCACCAAGATCGAGAGCCCCGAGGACACCGCCGATAAAGACGCGTTGCGCGGAAAACTGACCGCGGCGTCGGCGAAGTTGCGGGAATTGCAAGGTGAGGAACCGCTGATCTATCCGGTGGTCGACGCCGTGGCGGTCGCCGAGGTCGTCGCCGGCTGGACCGGCATTCCGATGGGGCGGATGCAATCGAACGAGATTCACACGGTCCTCAATCTGCGGGAGACCATGGAGAACCGGATCGTCGGCCAGTCGCACGCGTTGGAGGCGGTCGCCCAGGCGATCCAGACCAGCAGGGCGGGGTTGACTGATCCGCGCAAGCCGATCGGCGTATTCCTGATGGTCGGAACCTCCGGCACCGGCAAGACGGAAACCGCGTTGACGCTCGCCGATCTGCTGTATGGCGGTGAGCAGAACATGACCGTCATCAACATGTCGGAGTTCAAGGAAGAACATAAAGTCAGCCTGCTGATGGGCAGCCCGCCCGGCTATGTCGGCTATGGCGAAGGCGGCGTGCTGACCGAAGCCGTGCGCCGCCGGCCGTATTCCGTCATCCTGCTGGATGAGATGGAAAAGGCCCATCCCGGCGTTCAGGACATCTTCTTCCAGGTGTTCGACAAGGGCAACATGAAGGACGGTGAAGGTCGCGACATCGACTTCAAGAACACCGTCATCATCATGACATCGAATGCCGCCACCGACCTCATCACCCGTTTGTGCGCGGATCCCGATACGATGCCCGATGCCGCCGGTCTCGCCGAGGCGTTGATGCCCGAACTGATGAAGACGTTTAAACCGGCGTTTCTGGGCCGTGTGACACTGGTTCCGTATTTTCCGTTGTCGCCGGACATCATCAAGAAAATCGTCGGGCTGCAGCTCGATCGGGTACGGCGCCGGGTGCAGGAGACCTACGGCGCGAAATTCACCTGGGACGGGGCGCTGATCGATACCATCGCCGCCCGTTGCACCGAAACGTCTTCCGGCGCTCGTAACGTGGAGAAGATCCTGTCGCGAACGCTGCTGCCAGAATTGTCAGCCGAGGTTTTGTCGCGTCTCGCTGAAGGAGACCCGATCGACTCGATTACCGTGGGAGTGGACACGGCTGGATCGTTCCAGTACGCGATCGACTGACAACAGTTCCACCGCACACCGCAAGGAGGGAGAAGTAACATGGCTATCTTCATGAAGTTTGGCGACAAAAAAGGTGACGTTGATACCGAGCAGTTCAAGGGATGGATCATGTGCGAATCCTTCCAGTTCGGTACCGGCCGTGGCATCGGCTCGGCGGCTGCCAGCGGTGCCAACCGTCAGGGATCGCACGCGTCGGTTTCGGAAATCACCATCTCGAAGCACTCCGATCCCGCCAGCCCGCCGTTGTGGCGCAACTCGCTCGATGGCGATCTGAAAACACAGGTCGAATTCGCGTTCACCCGCGCGGACCAGGACAACTCCGAGTACCTGCACATCACCCTGTGGGATACCGGTGTGTCCGGCTGGTCGATGTCGTCCGGCGGCGACCGCCCGTCGGAGAGCATATCGTTGAATTTCGCCAAAATCGAACAGAAGTACATCACACAGGACGTTGACGGTGCGAACGCGAAGAACATCTTTGTGGTCTACAACCTCGCGACGCAGACGGCGAGCTGATCCGCGGTTTGTCGTGTGTTCGAATGGGCCGGGGGACTTTCCTCCGGCCTTTTTCGTTTCGGGCCGAGCAAACAAATGCATGAATCTAATTCGCCAGAAGCCGTTTTCAGGCAGGCGCCAGGACTGCATCAACAGGGCAGACTGACGGAGGCCGAAAGCGCTTACCGAGACATCCTGCGGCGATGGCCGGACCATTTCGACGCCACGTACCTGCTTGGAATGATCGCGCTCCAGACCCAAAGACTCCAACTGGGCGTTGATTGTTTCAGCAAAGCGATCGCGCTGAATCCGGACCACGCGGAAGCCTACAATAATCGCGGCGCCGCGTTGGCACATTTGGGACGTTACGCGGAAGCGTTGTCGGACCATGATGCGGCCATCGCGCTTAAGCCGGACCATGCCGGCGCCTTCACCAACCGTGGCGCTGCCCTGGCTGCTCTGGGCTATCCGGACGAAGCGCTGTTCAGTTACGCAACGGCGATCGCGCTACGTCCGGACTCACCGGAGGCGTACAGCAACCATGCCGCCGCGCTGGCGAAACTTGGGCGCCCCGAGCAGGCATTGGCGAGTTGCGACAAGGCAATCGCATTGCAGCCGGATCACGCGCCGGCGCACTACAACCGCGGCAACCTGCTGCGGGACCTGTCGCGTTTCGAGGACGCATTGTCCAGCTACGACAAAGGGATCGATCTCAGGGCGGACCTCGCATTGGCACACAACAACCGCGGTACGGTGCTGGCGACTCTGGGGCGTCACGGGGAAGCCCTGGCGAGCCATGACAAGGCGATCGCGCTGCGGCCAAACGCGCCGGAACCGCATAACAACCGAGGCGCCGTGCTGGCCGATCTCGGACGTCTGGAGCAAGCGCTGTCGTGTTACGACAAAGCGATCGCGCTGAAGCCGGACCATGCCGGCGCGTACAAGAACCGCGGTGCCGCGCTGGCGGGTCTGGGACGGCTTGACGATGCACTGACGAGTTGCGAGCGGGCGATCGCGCTGAAGCCAGACTACGCGGAGGCGCATACGGATCGTGCCGCCGCGCTCACGGGTCTGGGGCGGATCGAGGAAGCGCTGTTAAGTTGCGACCAGGCCATCGCTTTGAAATGGGATCAGCCGGAGGCACAGTTCAACAAGGGCGCCTGCCATCTGGCATTGGGCGATTTTGAACGCGGCTGGCGAGGCTTCGAGTGGCGTTGGAAGTCGAGGCTCGGCCCCGAGGGGCGCGATCTTCCGGGCCTGCCCTGGCTCGGCGATTCGTCAACCTCGAGCAAAACGATCCTCGTGCATGCCGAACAGGGCCTGGGCGATTCGATACAGTTCTGCCGCTATGTGCCGATGCTCGCCGCGATCGCCACGGTTGTTCTGGACGTGCCGCGCCCATTGCTGCGTTTGCTCGCCGGGTTGGAGGGCGTCACGCGGATCGTTACCGACGACGATCCGCCACCCCGGTTCGACGCGTGGATCCCGATGATGAGTCTGCCTTTGGCGTTCCGCACCACGCTCGAGACCGTTCCGGCGGCGATTCCATATCTGCACGCCGACCCGGAACGCACCGCGGGCTGGCGGCGGCGTCTCGCGGCATTGCCGGGCTGGAAGGTCGGACTGGTCTGGGCTGGTTCGCCGTTCAGTCAGCAACCGCGGGCGCAGGCGATGGACCGGCGGCGGTCCGTTACGTTGCGGCATTATGCGCCGCTTGCCTCGGTCCCTGGGCTTTGCCTGATTTCATTGCAGAAGGGCGACACGGCTGCTCAGGCGCGGACGCCACCCGACGGAATGGTGCTGCACGACTGGACGAAGGAACTGGACGATTATGCCGACACCGCCGCGCTGGTGGAGGCGCTGGACCTGATCATCAGCGTCGATACTTCGGTCGTGCATCTGGCCGGCGCGCTAGGCAAACCGGTGTGGGTGCTGAACCGTTACGATCAATGTTGGCGCTGGTTGCGAGGCCGCACCGACACCCCGTGGTATCCGACCGCCAGGTTGTTCCGGCAACAATCCCCCGGTGATTGGTCCGGTGTGATCCGTGAGGTCGTCGAAGCATTGCGGTAAGGTTCGGCCGATGCCGTCCCGCCGGAGCCTGGGGATGACGGTGGGGGCATCACGACTGAGAGTCCCGCGCATCAGCCATCGGCACCTCGATCGCCACGGCGGTGACATTGTCGGTGACATCCAACGCCAACGCGGCCGCGATCATGGATTGCGCCGGCGGGACACCATTGTCACTTCGCAACAACTCCGCGAGCTGCGGAAACGGAACCGTTTTGCACAGCCCGTCGCTGCATAACAAAAACCTGTCGCCATACTGCAGCCGGCCGCTGACCTTATCCAGCACCAGGTCGTCGACATCCGCCCCGATCGCGCGGGTTATGATGTTGGCGTGCGGGTGCCGCTCGGCGTCTTCCGCCGCGATCGTGCCGCTATCGACGAGTTCCTGCACCAGGCTGTGATCTTTCGTGATCTGCCGCATCTCGCCATCGCGCAGCAAATAGGCCCGCGAATCGCCCGCCCACAGACAGGCGAAATGATCGCCGCGCGCCAGGAATGCCACCAGGGTCGAGGCGATTATCGTATTGCCGCCACGCCGTTCGGCTTCCTCACGCAGGGCGCGATGGGTTTCGGCGATCCGCACGCGCACTGCGCCAAGCAACTCGGAGGCGGACAGTTCCGGCGGCAGCGAGTCGAGTGCCTCCGCGATCAGGCCGGATGCGTATTCTCCCGACTGGTGTCCTCCGGCGCCGTCGGCCACCGCCCAAACGCCCAGATCGGGGCGATCCACCCAGGTGTCTTCGTTGTATTTTCGTTTGGTGCCGGCGTGAGTGGCATGCCAGGAGCGAATCCGATCCGCGATCATGACGCGCTCTCCGTCGGTGCGAGATGGCCCAGCATGGATGCGAAGCACGCGGCATCGGGCAGGGACGGTAACGAGAAACGAGTGGCTTCGACTCGCGGGCCGCCGTCGGTCCACCAGAGACAAGCGGTGTCGTCAGCGAAGCGCATGGCCAAAGGGCAGGGTGGCGGCAGCAATCGTTCCGGCGGCGCGTCTTCATCCAGCGCGAGGCGTCCCAACGATTCCACGCTATCGAGCCAGGTCGCCCAGTCCTCCGCGTTCGGTGTTCCGGCGTCCGGCAACGCGGCCAGGGTCAGCGGAAAATAGCGTCCGACCTTGTCCACGCTTGGCATGATAAGGCCGATCGCGGCACGCGCACCACACAGGCCGGGCGGCAGCACAAAGCGCCAGACCGGTGCTTCGAGGAACGCATCGAGCCAGCCCTCGCCCATCAAGGTGCGGCTGCCGGCGATGACCAGCGACTGCCAGTCGTGCCACGGATCGGTGAAGTCGCGCGGCAAACCGGCATGCACGAAATCGCCGCGCGCGGGAATTTTCCCGGCGAACCCTCGCGCGATTTCTACAGGCCCGGACATGCGAATCCTCGCAACAGTCCCGGGGCGAGCGGGTTGAGCACCGAACCGGCGCGAATTTCGAATGACGCCTGGCGGTCGCCCAGAATGAAATCAAGGTTGTAACGATCGGCGCTGCCGGTCGCTCGCAACGTGCCGCGGTCGAACAGGCGGAACAACGCCCAGGGACCGGAGGTCTGGATAACCGGGCTGCCGGTGGTGGGCGGCGGGTCGAACGCCAGCCGCGCGCTGATGATCCGGTTGGCGCCCGGCCAGGCGATCGTCACTGGCCGCACCGGCCCGTGCGAGTAGGTGATCTGCTGATCCCCCAGATCGATCGTCACCTGTTTCGTTACGTTGTCAGCAGCCAAGGGTGTGATATCGAACCGAACCGCCGGCTCTTTGCCTCCGGGGCCGAAGAACAAGTCGCGGATCGCCGCCGCGCGCTGGAATTGCGCCAGGTCGCCTTGCGTGATGGGAGGCGCGACATCGCCGGCCGGCTGCAATTTCCAGTTGGCGCCGGCGGTGTTCACGAACGGCTTCAATTGCGTGTTGAAGAACGCGTCGAGCAGGCCGCCCGGCGCGAACAATTTGGCGAAGTCGTCCAACGGAATGTCATTGGTCGAGCCCGCCGTGAACGGATAGCGTCCGGCGACCGCCTTCTGACACAATCCACCCGGGCCGTCCGGTGCGTTGAACGCCTCGACCGTTGCCTTTTTCGCCGCCTCGTTCAATTGTTTCGGGATCGCACCAGGCGGCGGGGGCGCACCGCCGCCCCCCGCCGCGCCCGGAGCCGCCCCGCCTGGACCTGGAGCGCCGCCACCCGCCGGCGCGCCGCCGACCATGGCGTACAACCAACGCCGCACCGGTTCCGGCGCGAGGCCGGCTTCCGTGCGCAACTGCGCGATCGCATTGCCGGCGCCACCAGGGGACACGGCTGCGCCGGGCGCCGGATTGCTGAGCTTCTCCAGTTGCTGCTGCAAATCGCTGAGCAGCTTCAACACGGTGTCGAGCGGTGCACCAGGACCGCTACCGGCAAACTTGATTAACGCACCGTAGCGAACTTCGATCGCCTTGCCGGGCGGTTCGGCCGGTGCGGTCTGCCCGCCCAACAGACCTTGCAAGCGCGATGCCGCGCTGTTCGTCGCCGCCGCCGCCGCCGCACCCGCCGCCTGCGCCGCGCCCGCCGCTGTCGGCGCCACCGGGGGCACCTGCGCCAGCCTGAGTTGCTTCACGATCGCCGACAGCATGTCGCGCATCGGCGATTGTGGCGACGAAAGCAGGTACAGAGTCTGAATGCTCTCCCGCGAATTGTTCAACGGCGGCAGATCGAGATCCGCCATGAACGCGTCCCAGTTCGCCGCGAATTCGTCAGTGTAGAGCTTCACCACATCCACTTGCAGCGTCAGTGCCTGCGGGCTGCTGGTGTTGAATTCCGACTGTTTGCCCAGTACCCAACTGTCGTCGGCGACCTGCGATAAGGCGCGCGGCAGCATCGGCAGCACGACCTTGTGGAACCCATCGACCGTGTACAGGCCAGACAATCCGTCGCGCAGGTTCGCGCCGGAATGGCGGGTGAAGATCGTCGCGCCGGAGGCTCCGGCGGCATCGGCCGGCACCCAAAGCGGCGACCCCGCCGCATCCGGGGAATTGCGGATGACCTGATACACCCGTTGCGCCAACGAAACGCGGGAGAACGTCCGCCGCGCCTCGTCCACCAAAGCGCCATCCAAGGTCACATGCGGCAGCGGCTGATCCAATAACGCGTCGAGATGCGCCGCCAGACTGTCGCGGACCGGCTGACCCAACGGTCCGGGGAAGATCGTCAGCCAGTCGAGCCGCATCCACGCCTTGATCCACGGGCGGTCCAACGGTCCGGCCGAGCCGAGCATCAGATAAGTCCGCGTCGCTTCGTACAGGAACGGCGCGTCGGTGATCCGCGCGCGCATCTGGCCTTCCAGCCGCCACAGCAGGCGCGGCAGGAAGATGTTGCTCAGCGCGTTCGCGTAAATCTGATCGGCCCCGGCGCCGAGTTTGCCGGTCTGCGACAGGCCCGGGAACCATTGCGTTTCGGTCGCCGGCATGTGCGCGCCGAACGGCAAGGCGCGCGCCATGTCCAGCACCGGCGCGATTTTCGCGAGGTCGGCATCGTTGACCGGATCGAGCGGCAACGCCTTTGCCGCGGCCACATAAGCCGCGACCGCCGTATTCTCCTGGGCGATCGCGTTCTTGTTGGCCGATTGGGTCTGGATCAACGCTCCCGCGCCAATCAACGCGACCAGTCCGGCCGAACTAGCGGCGCCGATCCGCAGCATCCAGGCGCGCTTCACCGCCGCCGGATCGCGCGACACCAGCATCGCCTCGCCGAAAATGACGTCCTTCAACAGCCGCGTCAGGAAGTAGCTTTTGCCGGCCTCGGGCCGCAGCGACGGCGCACGCTGCTGATCGATGCCGAAGCCGCGGGCGAGTGCCCCCGTCAACCGGTCGATCGGGGTACCTTCCTGCGTGCCGGATGCGAAATAAATCCCGCGCAGGAACGGCGCCGGATCGAGCCGCGTGCCGCCGAACGCCTCCTGCACGAACTCCGTCAGCGGTTGTTTCAGGCTGCCCACCTGGGCCGGGAACCCAGCGATGGCGACCCGCCGCTCGGGCGAGCGTTCCGCCTGCAACCGGTCCACCAGGCGTTGGTTCAATCGCTCCACCAGCAGATCAAATTCAGTGGCGAAAGCGCCTGTGCTGCCGCCATCGGTCTTGTTCAGCGGGAATGTGGTGCCCCAGACCGCGCCGCGCTTTTCCCGGTCGAGATCGTCGAAGAATTCGGAGAAGCCGGCGAGTAAATCGGCCTTGGTGAAAATGGCGTAGACCGGCATGCGCACGCCAAGCTGATCGGTCAGTTCCTTGATCCGGCGCCGGATCGCTCTGGCATGCGCGAGCCGCTCGGGTGGCGGTGCCGCGGCGATATCGGTCATGGCGATCGCGATGATCACGCCGTTCAGCGGCTGCCGCGGCCGGGTTCGTTTCAGCAGCGAGAGGAACGCGTCCCAGCCCGCTTTATCCACAGCCGAATCGCTGTCCTGCGTGGTGTAGCGTCCGGCGGTGTCGATCAGCACGGCTTCGTCGGTGAACATCCACTCGCACATGCGCGTGCCGCCGACGCCGGCGATCGGACCCTGACCCATTTCGGCGGCGAGCGGAAAACTCAAACCGGCATTCAGCAACGCGGTGGTTTTGCCGGCGCCGGGCGGGCCGATGATCGCGTACCACGGCTGCTCGTACAGATAGCCGCGGGATTTGGCGGCCTTCTTCAGCAACGTCAGCGCGTTGGTCAGTTTGTCGCGCATCGCCGCCACTTCCTCGGCGGAGGCGGCGATCGACGGATCGGCGGCGGTCGCGGTGACACCGGCCACCAAGGCGTCGTCGTTTTTCTTGCGCCTTCGGTCGAGCCAGAAGTTCACCCCAGCCCAGAGAAGCACCAGCACCGCGATGATGGCGGCGCGCGGGATCCAGGATTCGAGGAACGACAGGAACGGGCCGAAGTACCAGATCAGCAGCCCGATCAACAGAACGCCGAGGAAGCTCAGAAACCAGCGGGACCCGAAGAAACGCAGCACTGCGCGCATGATCCTATCCTTGCCTCCGCAGTACGACCTCAATGCGCCGGTTTTGATCGCGGCCTTCTTCGTTGGTGTTCGACGCGATCGGATCCGCGTCCGCCTTGCCGACCGCGGCGACCCGTCCCGGATCGCCAAGCACCTTCACGATCAGGTCGCGCGCGGCCTCGGCGCGAACGGTCGACAATTGATAATTGGACGGGAAACGCACCGTGTGGATCGGTTGGTTGTCGGTGTAGCCGATGACCTGCACCGGGCCTTTTTCCTCCTTCAGTGCGCTGCCGATCCGTTCCAGCAGGCGGTAATAGCCCTGGTTGATCGTGGCGCTGCCGGATGGGAACATGCCTTTGTTACGGATGCGCACGATCGGCATCGCGTGGTCGCCGATCACGGTGACGAGGCCCTCGTCGATTTCCGGCTTCAGGAATACGTAGAGCGGCTCGGGCGGCGGCGGTTGCACGACCTCCGGCGGCCGCACGGGCGCGACGCGGCTGATCGCCGGCATTTGCGACAGCGGCGCGCTGAGCATCGCCGAGAACGTTTCGTCCGAGGACGCGTTCAGGCTGGAGGAAAACCAGATGAACAAGCCGCCGATGACCGCCAACGCCGCGGCCGCCATGACCCACATCGGCACCACCGTCCGAGCGGGTTTGTACGGGGAATTCACCCCCTGCCAGTGTGGCGACAGCGCCGGGTCGGTCGCGGTGCGTTGCCGCACGATCATCGTGTAGAGGTCTTCGCGGATGCGATCGACCTCGCCCGGCCGGTGCGGCGGCAGGCGGTACTGACCCAGGAAACCGAGGCTCAGGCAGTAGTACATCAGTTCCAGCACGGCGAGGTAGGTCGCGGGTGCTGCCTTCAGGTCTTCCAGAATGCGGAAGAATCGCTCTCCGGAACGAACCTCCTGATGGAAAGTCGAGACCAGTGAGCGCGCGGCCCAACCGCCCTGGCTGCCCCACGGGGTGTTCAGCACCACGTCGTCGATGCTGGCGCACAACGCGTAATGCGCCGGCCGCAGTTGTTCGTTCGGCACACCGCCGTCGCGCGCCGCGGTCTCGAACTGGCGCACCTGGCGGACGGTCCGCTCGCGCAGGTCTTCGACGTTGGGCGCCGACAACGTCGTGCGCAGGCGGCCGAGCAATTGCAACAGCGGTGCCGCCGCGATGATCAGCGGATTGAGGCCGAACTGAATCGTTTCGGCACCGGCCGAGACGGGCGCGGCCTCGAACGCCGACGCACGCGGCTGCGGCGGCGTTCCGCCGACCGGCGGTGCCGCGGCGGGTTGCGTTGGAGCACGCCGTCCTCCCGGAGCCGGCCTGATGACCGTTTTGTCGGAGTCGTCTGGTTCGGCGAAAGGATCGTCGCTCATCCGCGGATCGCCCATAGTTCAAGCCGGAGATTGGGAAAATCGCCTGACACGAAAATCGCGAAGCCACCCGTGTTCTGCATTTGAGCCCAGTGGGGGCTGCCGCGATCGAGTTCGAAGTAGGTGGCGCCGGCGTAGAACGGCAGTTGCCGCGGCGCGACCGGCAACGGCCGCACCGCGATGCCCGGCAGTGCGACATTGACCAGTTCGCGAATGTGCTCGACCGCGCCGATCTTGACCTGCGTTGGGAACAGCCGCCGCAGCGTCTCGGCCGGCATGTCGCATTGCACGGTCAGCACGAAGTTCGAGGCACGCAGGATCGAGCGGTCGGTGATCGGACCGACGCGCACACCGTGCCTGGCCTCGCGCAACGGGATCGGGATCGCGGTTTGCTCCAGCACCGCGGACAGCGCGCGGCGCAGATCGGCGACCACCGGGGCGAAACTGCGCTGCAGATCGTCGTGCCGGTACGCCGGGTAGGAATTCGGCCGGCGGGATTCCAGAAATGTCGAGAACTCGCCGGCCATTTGCAGCAACGCGGTATACAACGTCTCGGGATGGATCGACGCGGCGTCAGCCCAATGCGAGACGACCATCTGCCAGCCGTTGATCGATTGCAGCAGCAGAAAGTCGGCGACCTGAGCGACACCGGCCTGCCCCGGCGCGGTCATGCGCGCGGCCAGTGCCTCGCCGCGCTGGTTCAGCATGCCGGCCAGCTCCGCGATCAGTCCGGCCAAAGGTTGCGCCGCCGAACAGACCAGCGAAGGCGGGATCCATCGCTCGTCCAGGATCACCCGCCGATCGGCGGTGACTTCGGTGATGCGGGCCAGCGCGATGCACTGATAGCCGGCGCGTTCCTCCGCTTCCAACATGTAGCGCAGGCGAGGGCGGCCAACCTGCAACTCCGCCGGGATCGGGGACGCGGACTGTGTGTCGTACGCCTCAAACGGATGCGCGCCGTAACGGCCTTCGGAGCCGTCGTCGGAGACCTCCACGCCGCCGGCCTGGCGGATCGGCAGCGCCAGATACACCAATGCGTTCCGCGCGCTGTCAGGGACGTCCAATGGTGGCGGATGGTCGGCCTCGCCGGGGAGCATGAACGGTGTGCCGTCCTCGAACATGCCGGATACCGATGACAAAGCGAAACGACCGGTGCCCAGAAGATCCCGATCCATCGCGTAATCGATCAGGCCCCAGGGGTGCGGGCGCAGCGCGCGGGTGACGCCGCGGACGAGCGTCTCCGTCCAGCGGTCCTGCTGCTGGAAGTGCTGGGTCCGGAGGAACATACCCTCCCGCCAGACGACGCGGTTGGACCAACTCATGGATCGTTCTGCCTCCTGGGCCGATTTCGCCGCCTGCTTGCATGATCGCGCACGGTCAGGCCGAAGACCAGCACCCGTTCAACGTTTTTCGACGTCGCATCTCTGACGTCGTGCCTGGGCCTGAAACGAGCATCATTCGCGGTGCCCGGCCATGATCGACCCAGCGCACCGCGTGTTCGCGGTGATCCTCGGGTTCAGTCCGAGGACGACGAAAATGCACGGGTCGCAACGGGCCATGACGATTGTTTTTGTCCCCCTCTGTTTCCCCTTCTATTTCAGCGTCAGAGCAAGCTTACCGACCGTGGCCGAAAGCGTCGTCGGTCCGCTGGCGGCGGCCGGTGCGGTCGCGCGCCATTGTGCCTTGTCGATGTCGCGATACATCACGGCGACGCCGACGGCGGAAACCATCGGCTTGAGATTGACCGTCACCGTCTTCTTATCGTCCGGCGCGATCAGGAATTCCTGTGAACTCGTGGCTTCCTCGGTGCCCAGTGTTTTGGCCTCGTTGTCTTTGAGGGCGAAGACGTCGGATTGAGTGAATTTCGCGGTGCCGCTGAGTTGATAGACCCGCACCGCGACCGGCGCGGCGCGGCCGGCGGCGTCCGGATTCTGCTCGGCGGTGCCGGTGATGGTGAGGGTCAGCACCGGCGGCGGCGGCGGCGGCGCACCGCATCGGGCCAGGGCGAGCAGGCCCGCGCAGCTCAGGATCAGGCGACGGTTCATGGACGTTCCCTCATTGTGGTTCCCTCATTGTCGTTCCCGTATGGAAATTTCATCCAAAGCGCGTTCATAGGCGCGGGCGAATGATTTGCCGAAGATGCTGTCGAAGTCGTCCACCAGGGCCTGGACGACGGCGGCATGGCGCGCCTCGAACGCGTCCCAGGCACGGGCTTTTCGTTGCGCGGGCAGCACGGCCATGCCGCCCTGATCGGTCCCGGCGCGGATTTTGTCCGGGCTCAGCTCATTCAGCATGGCGCGCACGGCGACCTGCATCGCCGCCATGGTCGCGAGTTCGTGCAGCCGCAGGTCGCGCAGCGAGTCCTCGATCGCGGCGGCGGGCGCCATGTCGGTGCGCCGTCCCACGCCGAGCAGCGCGGTCAACGCGTCGTCGTCGTTGGCGGAGAACTTCAGCGGATTGTTGCCGCGGGCGCGGATCATGGTTTGCTCGATGCGGAACTCGCCTTTGATCGTCGCCCGCGCGATGAGAACCTGGCGCAGACCGGAGACCAGCGCGCGGAATGCCTGGCCAAGCCCGGTCATCATGGCCATCGGATCGGCGGGGGTGGCGCCGCTGAGTTCGGCGCCCTTGAAGAAGGCCGCCAGCGCGCCGCTATCGTCCATCGCCGGCGCTGCGGCCGGTGGTTTTGGCGGCACCGCCGGTCTTGCGGCCGGCGCGGGCTCGGACCGCGGCGGATCCGCCGGCTCGTCGAACGGAGACGTGGCCAAAGCCGCGGCGGGCGGCGATTGCCTTGGTGCCGGTATGGTTAGCGGCGGCATGGATGGCATGGGCGGATCGCTGAACGGCTCGGCATCCAAGGGCACCGGCCGAGGCGTCGCCGGCCGCGGTTCCCGCTGCCGTACGACAGGCGCGGCAACGACCGGAGGCGCGGGACCTGGCTCCGCCACCGGTGCCGGGCGCGCTTGCACCGGAGGTGTCAGCGGAGCGAGCGGATCGGCGAAATCCAACGGATCCAGTGCCGCGGATGCCGCGGATGCCGCGCCCGCCGATGGTGCCGCGAAAGGTGGTGCCGCGAACGGCGATGCCTCAAATGGCGATGCTTCGAAGGGTGGCGCTTCGAAGGGTGGCGCTTCGAACGGCGGCGCGGCGGGCGGCGCGTTCGGTGCGGCCACCGGCGCCGGCGGATGCCGCGGTTCCGCCAGAGGTGCCAAGGGATCCAGCAGGTCGGAGAAATCCTCGAGTTCGCTGACAGCCGATACCGGTGCGTTGCCCAACGCAGCGTTCCTCGAGGGAGCGGCCATGGGCGCCGGCGACGCCGGATGGGATGCCGCGTCGGGGAACGCAGTCGGTACTCCCGCCGTCCGCGCCGGGAATGCCGGCATTGGCGATCCAGGCGTTGGCGATGCCGGCATTGGCGATGCCGGCGTTGGCGATCCAGGCGTGTGGGCCGGGGGAGCGATGCCTTCCAGCAGGTCCTTGTCCCAATCGTCGGGCAGCAGATCGTCGCCCGGAATGATGCCGCCCATTTGTGGCGCCGAGTATCCCGCGATCGGCGGCGGGATCATCGCATCCTCCATCGATGACGAATGATCGGACTGGACCGGCCCGCGGAATCCGCCGCCGAACGCCGGCTCATCATGCTCGGGAGCCAACGGATCGAAATCATGCGGCAATCGCGCGCTGGTTGGCGCGGCGCCGAGGTCCGGATACGCCGGCTCATCGAACGGCCGGCGCGCGGCGGGGGAGGCGGCGAGCGGATCATCGGCGAACGGATCGCCAAACGGGCTTTGACCCGACCGCGCACCGGCGCCAAATCCACTCATCGGTGCGCCGCGGTTCACCTCGCCCTGCGCCGGTTGATCAGCGAGGCGGAACTCAATTTCATAAGCGCCCAGACGGAGGCGATCGCCATCGCGCAACGCGCGCGTCGCGCCGCGGCCGATCGGGTCCGGCTCGCTGTTCAACCAGGTTCCGTTTGTGCTGGTGTCCGCGACCTGCCAGCCGCCGCCGCGGAACGCCACCGCGAAGTGACGTTTGGACAACAGCCGCTCCGGATCGGGCAGCACCCAGTCGACGTCGGGTCCGCGGCCGACGTGGAATTCGCCACCGGACACCGTGCGTGCCTCGGGCGCGACCTGGTCCGGGCACCGCAGCACGGTCATCGAGAGTTGCATTGACGTCGCCCTTCATCATGAACGATCCGGTTTCGGCCCCCCGGTCCGTCTGTTGGCCATCTGTCATTTGGCCGTCCCGGCACACGGGCGTATCCGGCAGCGCGGACGATGGATCAGGGTGCCTCGGGCGGCATCCGTCCAGGACCGCCCGCGGCGATATTACGACCACTTTCCAGGAAGCGTTTCAACCGCTCCGCGTGCCTGGTCACGTCGCCGCGGGCCGCCGACAACGCCACCGCGCCGGCGATCGCGCCACCTGTCGCCGTGGCCGGAGGGGGCACCGCCGGCTGTCCCACCGGCGACATCGAATCGCCGCTCCAGAACGCCGCGACACCAGCCCATGCCTCGGGTGTCTGAAAATCGCCGGCTTCGGCGTGCGTCATGGCGGCGCGCCGCTGTTCGTCCTTCTGCTGGCGCACCCAGAGTTCCGCCGTTTCCCGCGCCAGCCGGTCCGGCTCGGGCAGATCGGCGGGCGCCGTGTTGGCCACGCACATGCAGGCCCACCAGACTGCCTCGCGTTTCGGTAAAGCGTGCGCCATCAGGCGCACCGCCTCGGCGGCGAACCCGGCGGTCTCCAGCCGGACGATCGCCTCGGCGACATCCGCGCAGCCTCGCAGCGGCGCCTGTGCCTCGGGTGCCAAAGTCGCGCGTTCCAGCACGGTCGCGAGCTCCGCCCCGGTCAGTTTGATGAGTGTGCCCGACATGTCAGTTGATCATCGTTATGGCGCCTTTGAGCATCAGCATGGCGTCGCCGCCAACCTTTGTCATCAGGCCTTTGATGTCCGTCATGATGGTGCCCTCGATCTTGACCATCATGCCTTTGATGGTGACCCCCATTGGATCGATCTTGATCGAACTGGGACCGACCTTCAACTCGATCGACTGCATCGCCTCCATGCTGATATTGCCGAGGGAGGCTTTAACGGTGACGTTGCCCAGGGGGAGTTTCAGGTCGTAATTGCCCATCGACACTTCGGTCGACTGGTTGCCCATTTTGACCTTGAGGGTCTGGTCGCCCTTGACCTCGTACGCGGCGTTTCCAAACACGACTTTATGGCTGAAGTTGCCCTTCGTTATCTCGTACGAGCTGTCGCCCTTGGTGATCTTGGACGTGTGGTTGCCCTCGGTCACCTCGAACGAATGATCTTTCGTGATCGTGATGGTCTGTTTGCCTTTGACGGTAATCGTCTCGTCAACCTTGACCAGAACGATGCGGCAATTATCGACGGTCAGCTTTTCGTCATGCTCGACCTCGGTCGTCAGGTCCTTTTCCGCGTGGATGAAGATCAGTTCGCTGCCGGATTTATCGTCGAACGTCAGCTCGCTGAACTTTCCGGTGTCGCCTTTCAGGCTGGAGCGGGTGCGGAAGCCGGATTTGGTCGCTTCGGCCTTCGTGTAAATCGGCTTTGAGAGGGTGTTGTACAGCCCGCCGACGACGATCGGCCGGTCTGGGTCGCCGTCGACGAACGCCACCGCAACCTCGGTGCCGACCCTGGGGATGAACTGCGCGCCCCAGCGGTTGCCGGCCCAGGGTTGAATGACGCGGGCCCAGATGGAGCCATCGCCGCTGGCCTCGGGGCGATAATCCCAGAAGAAGCGAACTTTCACGCGGGCCAGCTCATCGGTATGGATTTCCTCGCCATCCTGCATCTTGATGTCGGAGGTTGCCGTACCGCCGGACCCTTTGGAGTCGTTGCCTTTGGTTTGCGGCCCCATCACGATCGCCGAATGCACGCCGTCCATGCGGGGCCGGGGTGTGGCGATCGGCTGGCGCCAGGGTACGTTCGCCTTGAAGGCCTCGAACTGGTTCTGATAGGACGCGCTCCCGGTATTGCTGATCCAGCTGCTGTCTTCGATGACGTGATGCACCGAACGTAACGCGTAGGACACGTCGTCCGGGGTGACCGGGGAATTTGCCAGAGTGAACTTGCCGCCAGGAACAAGCGCGCCAAAGTGACTGGCGCCATGATAGAGCGAGGTCGCCGCTTCGGCCGCTTCAATTTCAAATTTGGCGCGAGCTTCCACGACTGGATTGGAGTTGGTCAGCGCCGGCCAGTGATACACGTCGCGTCCGTCGGCGCCGACCGCCTTCAGAACGGTCTTGTGTTGATTATACAGCTTGGTCCCCGGATTTTCCGGATCATAATCGCCCATCGCATAAGAACCGGTGGCCGTGCGTACTGGCGGCTTCCATTCGAGAATTCCGCCGACATCGTTCTGGTTCACTGTGAAGTGCAAGGTCGCGTTGGGAATGTCCTGGAATGTCACGTTCTTGTCGGTGATGGTCAACGTGTGCTGTGACGCCGTGTGCTGAAAATAATAGAACCAGCCTTCCTGTTCCATCAGACGAAGCGCGAAAGCGTAGTCCGATTCATTGAACTGAACGGTGTATGGCCTGCTCACGCTGGATGACACGGAGAAGCTAAAATCCGTGAGTCCGGCGTCATGAAACATCGCGGTCAGGATGTCCTGGGACGATTTGTTTTGATAGACGCGACAGTCCACGGTTTGGTTCATGAACCATAACCGCGGCACGACGGTGATCGCATAGAGCTGAAATTCGTCGACTTTGGTCGCGCCGCGCTGGATACCGCTGGGCCTGACTTGCTGGACGATGCCGTGAAAATACCGGATGGGCCCGTTCACGTCCCGCATGGTTACGCAAACGGGCTGGTTCAGCAGCTTATTCGGATCGAACACGCCGATCTGGCTCACGGCCATGATCTCGAACCGGAACGTGCGACTGATACCTTCGTCCGCGACCAGGTGCGTGGGAATCAACGCATCGGTCGCCAGCGGCGTCGCGGTCATCGATATCAGAGCCTTGTCGCGAACCCATGCTGCCATTTTTCGTTCTGCCTCATATGGTCAGTGGGTTGGCCGACGGCGTTCCCCGCTATTGGGACGTGTATCAGATTTGAGCGGCCGCTGTCGACCGTGAAACATACTTGGCAGTAGCTCCGATTATTGGCCAAACATCGCCTTCTCCCATGCAGACGGCCACTTTGTCATGGCCTGCGTGATGTCCGGCACGGCTCATGGCCAGGCAACGTTCAGAGACGTCCAGGACGATGGCTACCAAAACCAAAACGCTCCGCCTGTTCCGTATTGACCAGTGACGGATTCACACCGAATCAAGCCGGTCGTGTCGTCCAGCGTCGCGCGCCTGGAGATTGCTTCGCCCGACGCGCGATGACCACGGCGGCCGAGTGCCGACCCGACCCTGAAACGCTTCCAGCGAGCTTGCATGGGACGATACCGCCGATGTTGGTTCATGCGTCCGATCCCCGTGACAAAGCAATGCCGCGTCATGATCGTCGATGCTCCGCGGTGGGCGTCTGGCGCCGGAACACTTCGATCTCGCCGGCGGCGGCGGCTGCCAGTGCCACACTCCAGGAAGCGAAATCTTTGGCACCCGGAAGCTGCGCGGGGAGGATTTGCGTTGTCGGGCGCCAGGCGGGGTCGTGCTCGGTGATCGACAGTGCGGACCCATCCTGGAGCCCAAACACCAGCAAGAACGTGTCGCCGACAAACCGGTCGGCTTTGGTGGCGACAACCCGGTCGATTTCATGCCATCGCACCAGCCGCGACGCGGTCGGAGTATGTATATGAAAGCCGTCGGACGAAACCAGTATCGTCGCGTCTCTTGCCGCGCGGCGGGACGGTAGCCGCCGGATCACCCAATTTTCGATGCGTTTGAACACAGATGCCTACTCGGTCCACTCGATCGGCAAAAGCCGCCAAATGGCTTGTGTGGTGGCATGCGCGACGTGCTTGATGTCGTCATGTTCCAACCAACAGTAGAACAGGCCGCCGGCGAAGCCGCCAATCAGGATCGCGCCTCCTTCAGTTACCTCGCCTATCACGGGGATCACCAATGATGGACCCACCACGGTAGCCGCCCATGTCGCCCCGGCCACCACCCCTCCGCTCCACGCGCCGAGAGTTCCAACTCCCAGGTTCAGGGCCGCGCCGGTGACCTCCTCGGTCCCGACCTCGACCCCGTGTCCGGGCGGAGCCTTTTCAATAGCCACGCCGATCGACACTATCTGCAAAACAACGCCCGCGAGGCCGGCGCGCCGGCTGATGAAGGCGATCTTGTTGGTCACCGCGCGCGCCTTGCCGACACTGGTGAGAACGGCATTAATGCTGCCTTTTCTCTCCAACAGCGACTCCAAACTCGGCAGACTGTTGGCTGGTTTCAGCACTTCCGAGTAAAACTTGCCCAGCGGACTGAGCGGCTCGCGCATTTGAAGTACCAGGCCGTTCCGCTCGACCTCCACGAGTTGACGTGCCTCTTCCATCGTGATGTTGCCGCGGGCAAGCAATTCGTCGGCCTGACTTTGAATGACGCGGTCCGCTTTCTCGTAGAGTAACCGCCAGAACCCGTCCCATCCGAAGTTTGCGAGGACAGGGAACGCGATTTCGACAGTCTCACTGAATTGCACCGCGTAACTGTACCGCGTCGGGCTTTCAGACATCTCCGTCGTGCTCCTCAGACCGGACCGCGAAACTACTCCGGGCGCATGTGGATCCCAAGGTGATTTCAACAGCCGCCGGATTTGTCATGGCCGGCGGGATGTTGGTACGCCGGTGCCGTCACACGGTACCCTCATGCGCCGCCATCCGCCGGATCGTTCCCGACGTACTATGACCCTCTCGCAGGTCCACCAGCAGCACCTCGCCGCCCCACCCGCGCACGAGATCGCCGCCGACCACCTGATCCACGGTGTAATCCGCGCCCTTGATCAGCACGTCCGGCCGCAGCGCGCGGATCAGTTCCAGCGGCGTGTCCTCATCGAACAGCACCACCATGTCGACCGGCGACAGCGACGCCATGACGATCGCTCGCGCATCCTCATTCTGCACCGGCCGCGTCGGACCCTTGAGCCGCCGCACCGAGGCGTCCGTGTTCAACGCCACGATCAGCCGGTCGCAGCCCATGCGGGCCCGGGTCAGCAGGTGGACATGACCCGGATGGATCAGGTCGAAGCAACCGTTGGCGAAACCGACGCGCAGGCCTTGCGCGCGCCATGCCCCGGCGAGGTCCATCGCCTCCTCCAGGACGCGCACTTTGCGGTCGGTGCTGGCCAGAACGTCGGTATGCAGGGCGTTCAGCAGTTCGGCCTGGCTCACCGTCGCGGTGCCGGTTTTCTCGACCGAGATGCCGGCCGTGACGTTGGCCAGCATCGCCGCTTCGGGCAATGGCGCACCCGCCGCCAGAGCCACCGCGAGCGCCGCGACCAGCGTGTCGCCCGCGCCGGAGACGTCGGCGACCTCCCGCGCGCGGGTTGGGAAATGCATCGCCGGCTCACCGCGGCGGACCAATGTCAGGCCCTTGGCGGAGCGCTTGACCAGCACCGCCTCGCCGCCGGTGGCGTCCAGAGCGGCGCGGCCGGCGCGATCGGCCTCGGCGTCGAACTGGATGTCGACATGGGTGGCGACGCGGACCTCGTGCTCATTCGGGGTCAGCACGGTGACGCCGCGATAGGCGGTGAAATCCGGCCGTTTCGGGTCGGCGATCACCGGTTTGCCGCGCCCCGCGATCAGGTCCAGCAACGGGCTCAGGACGGCGTCGCACAGGACGCCCTTGGCGTAATCCGACAGGATGACGACGTCGACACGGTCCAGCGCGGCGTCGACGCGCGACAGCAGGGCGGCGGCGGTCGTCTCATCCAGCGCCGCCGTGGTTTCTTCATCCAGCCGCAGCAACTGGTGGGCACCGGCGATGAACCGGGTCTTCGACGTCGTGGGCCGGCCAGGCGCCACGATCAGCGCCACCTCGATCCGCGCGTCGTCCTGGAGCAGCCTGGCGAGCGCGCGTCCGGCGTCATCGTCGCCGATCACCCCCGCCAGTACCGCCTGTCCACCAAGGGTGACGACGTTCATGGCGACATTGGCCGCGCCGCCGGGGGTGTCGTGATGCCGGGTCGGGCGCAGCACCGGGATCGGTGCTTCCGGCGACAGCCGGTGCGCGTCGCCGATTCGGTAACGATCGAGGATCGCGTCGCCGATGACCAGCACCCGCGCGCGGCCAAAATGGCGAACAACGCCCGCGAGTTCCCGGTCGTTTGGTGGTTCGGGCGCGTGGTTCGTCATGGCTCCGGTCCAATTGGTGATGCGGCGGGAGATGGGCAGCGGGAGATGGGCAGCGGGAGATGGGCAGCGGGAGATGGATAGCAGCCGCGACCCCGAATGGCACGCCTATCTGGATAGCGCGGGTTTGGATAGTACGGGTCCGGATAGCGCGGGCGTTTTGCCGCACCCGCGAAATTTCACCGGCATACCGGACGATACACGGTTCCCTGGCAGCCGGTGTCGCGTTAGAAGCAACCATCGTGGCCGTCCCGCCGCTTGAAGGAGGTATCGTGAACTACTTTCCGCCGTTCGAGGTGATTCGTCGTTCGGTTGATATCCAGGCCGTGCGCGGCGATCTGCGGGTTAACCTGTCCTATGAGGATTTCGTTAAACTTCTGAAGCTCATGATCAGCGGCATCGAGGTCGATGAGGATTGGTATGCGCGCGCGTATGACGATATCGGGCAGGCGATCAGGGCGGGCAGCATCAGTTCCGCGCGACAGCATTTCGTCAACGACGGCTATTTCGAAGGCCGTTTGCCGGCCCCGATCCGGGTCGATGAGGCATGGTACCTCCGCCGTTACCCGGACGTCGCCGAGGGGATCCGCAAAGGCATACTGACTTCGGCGCAGGAGCATTTCGACATGGACGGGTACAAAGAGGGACGGCTTCCCTTTGAAATGTGAACCCCCAGTGGGATGTGAACCCCCGGTCGGACGCGAAACCCTGGTGGGATGTGAACCCCCGGTGGGACGTGAAATCCTGATGAGACGTGACTCCTCGGTGAGACGTGATACTCCGGCTGATCACCGTCGGCCCGCCACCTGGCGACGCTGCCTGATACGATGAGGAATCGATGACACGGCGGCCGTCGCGTAAGGTTTCCGCCCGCTCACGCGGAGGGCAGATCGCCACCAAGACCGCCGGCGAAGCGGTGCCGCCCGTGCAACTGCCCTCGGCACCGGCGGAACCGGAGACGCCCGCTTCGACGATCCGGGTTGAACTGAACGACGTGATCGAAGGGTGGCCGACCAATTCGCGGTTCGATGTCGTGCTGCGTGGCCAGATCACCTCGACCTCGCCGGCCGACACGCTGTCGATCCGCGACCCGGCCGGGGTTGAACTGACGGCGATCCAGTTCGGCCATGGGGACGCCCAGGAAGCGGTGACGCTGGAGAGTGGGAAGAGTGCGTTCCGGGCGGGGTTCCAGCTGTATTTGCCGATGCCCGGCGGCGAGGAGATCCGGATCGCGGACATGTGGCTCCAGGCGCGGGCCCGGGACGGCGCGGTGTTCGAGGAAGGCCTGCGGCTGGGTTGCATGGGGGAGCAGGCGGCGATCCTGGTCGGTCCGGCCCGTGACATGACGGGCGTGGAAATCCCTCCGCCAAGTGGGATCGTGTATCTGGAAGCGGCCGAAATCGGCACCGATGGCCGGCTGCGGGTGCACGGCTGGACCCTGGCCCAATCGCCGATCGTCGCGGTGCAGATCTTGGTCGACGGCGCCCGGGTCGGTGCCGCGATCCAAAACCGGGAGCGGGACGACGTGGCGGACGCCTATCCCGCCTATCCCAACGCCCGGCACGCCGGTTTCGCTCTGGAGCGGGCGATGGACGAGGCGATGCGCGGCGCCGCCAACGCGACCGCGCAGGTGTTGTGCCTGAGCGGCTCCTGTCTCTCCACGACGATCCCGTTGGTGCACCCGGCCGCGCCAGCCCGCGTGGACGCGCCCATGCCGCATGCCGCCGGGGTCGCCGAGTCGCCGTTTCTCGTCATGTGCGATCATGCGGTCCTCACCTCCCCGGGGGTGCTGTTGGTCGAAGGCTGGGCGACCTCCGGGCCGGGCATCGAACGGATCCTGATCGAGGTCGACGGCCGGCCGGTCGGCGACGCCGATTATGGCCGGGACCGCGCTGACGTCGCGTCGCTGCACGCCGGCGTGCCGGTCGCGACGGGGTACGGTTTCGAGCGAGCGATCCAGGGTCTCTCGGGCGGCGCGCTTGAGGTTCGAATTATCGCGGTCAGCCTGGGCGGCGACAGCAAAGCGGTGAGCGTTACCCTGGCGCCGCTCCCTCCGTCGGCGTTCCGGTTCGAACTCGATGGGCCGCGAACGCAGGACGGCGTCGCGGTGCAGCCGATCACCGGCCGCCTCGTGGTCGAGGGTTGGGCGCTGGCGCGTGACGGGGTCGCCGGGATCGACGTGGAACTGGACGGCACGCGGATCGGACAGGCTCATTTCGGCATGGCGCGGCCCGATGTGGCGGCGGCGTTTCCGGACTGGGACGGCGCCGAGCGCAGCGGCTACACGTTTCATTGTCCGGCGCGCGCGTTGCCGGACGGTGAGCACGTCATTCAGGTGATCACCCGATCGAAGGCCGGCGAGCAGTACGTTCACGCGTTTCGCATTCAGGTCAGCAAGGCCGACGATCCGGAGGCTGAGGCATCGATCCGGCGCCGCATCCGGCGGGTCGAGCGCAACACGATGGACGGCGTGCTGGATCAACTCGCCTGGCACCCGGCGTTTCATTTGTTTGTCACTGGCGGTTCGCGAGATGTCGTGGCCCAGGAGAAGGCCTGGGACCTGACGTTCCTTTCGATCATGGAGCAATCCTGGCCGGACTGGGGCGTGACCGTTCTCGCTTCCGACACGCACGACGCCGCGGCGGCACGGGCCGCGATCGCGCGTCTCGCGCACGAAAGCGCGTCGCGATTCGTGGTGATCGATCCGTCGGACGCGGCTGCGTGGCGCGCGCCGTTGGCATCCCGGACGACGGCCTCCCTGATCGCCCTGCTCGCGTCCGGCGACGAACCGGGGTGCGACGCGCTGGGTGCCTTCGCGATCGCCAGCGGGATCCATCGCGGCGCCGACTGCCTCTACGCGGACGAGTTCCGCGTGGCACCGGGCGGCACGCGGCCGGAGCCGTTTTTCAAGCCGGATTTTTCGCCGGCTTTGTTGCTGTCGGAGAATTATATCGGCCGCCCGCTGGTCGTGCGGCCCGCGTTGCTGGCCGCCACCGGTGCGACCGCCGAGCAACTGTTACGCGACGGGTTTCATGACCTCGCGCTGCGCTGCACGGAGGCCGCCGCCGAGACGTATCATGTCGCTGAATTGCTGTGCCGGACTGACGGCGGCACGGCCGCGTATGCGGATGATGGCGCCACCGCGGTGGAGCGCGCGATGCAACGGCGCGGCATCGCCGCTGAGGTCCTGCCGGGAGCGGTACCGCGGACGTGGCGGGTGCGGCGCACGGCGCCGATCACTGGCAAGGTGTCCATCATCGTGCCGACCTGCGCGGCGAAGGGCTATATCGAGACCTGTCTGACGACGTTGCGCGCGACGACCGCATACCAGAATTATGAGATCGTCTGCATCGATAACATTCCGGAGGAAGCAGCAACCTGGAAGACGTTCGTGCGCGATCACGCCGACAAGGTCGTGGAAATGCCGGCGCCGTTCAACTGGTCGCGCTTCAACAACGCCGCCGCCGCCGCCGCGGATGGCGAATACCTGCTGTTCCTCAATGACGACATCGAGGTCATTCAACCGGACTGGCTGGAGACCATGCTGGAAGCGGCGTCATGGCCCGGCGTCGGCATCGTCGGCGCCCGTCTGCTGTACCCGAACCGCACCGTGCAGCACGCCGGCATGTTTCTCGGCGACGGCATGGGCCGGCACGCGTTTCGTCACGCCACCGAGACCGATCCGGGCTATTTCGGTCTCGCATTGACCCAGCGCGAGGTGATCGCGGTGACCGGCGCCTGCCTGCTGGTCAGCCGCGACACCTTCGAGCGGCTTGGCCGCTTCGACGAAGCGCATGACGTCGTCAACAACGATATGGATTTTTGTCTGCGGGCGCACCGTTCCGGGCTGCGTACGATCTACACGCCGTACGCCTCGCTGATCCATCATGAACTGGCCAGCCGCGCGCATTTGTCGGACGATTTCGACACCACCCGGTTCACCGGCGAATGGCGCTCGCTGTTCGCCGCCGGGGATCCGTATTTCAATCCGCGGTTGTCTCGTTACGCGGACGACTATCGGGTCGACGACGAAGGCGTCCGTGTCATGTATGCCGGGCACCCGCTGATCGACCGTGAAGCGGTGAAGTCGATCCTGGTCGTCAAACTCGATCACATCGGCGACTTCATCACCTCGCTGCCGGCGATCCGGCGGTTGAAGGCGGCGTTCCCGGACGCGCGGCTGACCGCGCTGCTGGCACCGGCATCGGCGGCGATCGCGGCGCTCGAGCCCACGATCGACGAATGCATCCCGTTCGAATTCTTCTTCGAGCGTTCCGAACTGGGTGAGAAGGAACTGACCGAGGCCGAACTCGCCGAGCTGACCGCGCGGCTGGCGCCGTATCGTTTCGATATCGCGGTCGATCTGCGCAAGCACTTGTCGACGCGGCATCTGCTGCTGTGCTCCGGGGCGCGGGTATTGGCGGGTTACGATTCGCTGGATAATTTCCCCTGGCTCGATGTCGTCCTGGAATGGGACGGCGACAAGGCGCTGCAACGCAAGCGGAGCCATATCGTCGACGATCTGGTGAACCTGGTGGCGGCGATCGAGGACGCCTGCGAACCGAACCGGCGATTGTTCGAACCGCGGCCCGTCGCCATGACCGTGGAGGAAATGCCGGAACACATCCGGCACTTGTTCGCTCGCCCGGTCGTGGCGATTCACCCGGGCTCCGGCAACGTGATGCGGCAATGGCCCGAGAAGCATATCCCGCCGCTGATCGATTTGCTGCTGGAGCAGAACGACGTCGCGGTGCTGCTGGTCGGCGGACGCGACGACGAGGAGAAAGCCAACTCCATTTTGGGGCTCGTTGGGAACCCGGACCGTATCGCCTCGGTCGCCGGCATGGTGCCGCTGCGCGACCTGCCGCGGTTGCTCGCCGCCTGCGTGCTGTTCATTGGCGGCAACAGCGGTCCCAAGCATATCGCCGCCGCGTCCGGCGTGCCGACGATCGGCATCCACTCCGGCGTGGTCGATCCCGGGGAATGGGGGCCGATCGGGGAGCGTGCCGTGGCGCTGTACCGCGATATGAGCTGCGCGCCCTGCTTCCTGGCGAAGCCGGAGCATTGTCCGCGCGGTCTGGCGTGTGTCGAGATGCTCGATCCGCCGCTGGTGCATAAGATGGCGCAAATGTTCCTGGCACGGCCGGTGGAGCGCAAGCCCGTATCGATCGCGCCACGCGCGGCGGTTTGGGAAAAGCCGGCGGGCAAAGCGGCGCCACGGATGGATATGGATTTGCTGTCGGTCGCGGCGCCGCGGGAGGCGGCGTCGCGGGAGGCGGCGTTGCCACGCAAGCCATCCAGGAAGCGCGCGCAACGGGTCCCGGTCGCGGGATCGAAATGACCGACGCCGCATTGCTGGAACTGGCCTCTGGGCTTGCGCTGCGAGCGGCGGAGGTGATCCTCGCCATTCGCGCGCGCGGCTTCGAAGTGTCACGCAAGGCCGACCGCTCCGTGGTGACCGAGGCCGACCACGCCGCCGAAGCGCTGATCGTCGCGGGCCTGCGGGCGGCGGTGCCGGAGATCCCGGTGATCGCCGAGGAGGCGGTCGCCGGCGGTGCCACGTTCGTCGCGTCGCCCGCTTTCTGGCTGGTGGATCCGTTGGATGGTACGCGCGAGTTCACCGACGGGAGCGATGATTTCGCGGTGAATATTGGCCTCGTGCGGGAAGGGCGGATCCGACTCGGGGTGGTCGGCGTGCCGGCGACGGGGGAACTGTTCGGCGGCATCGTCGGCGTCGGCGCCTGGAAGCGGTTGGGCCGTGTCGAGACACCGGTGCATGCGCGCGAGGTGCCGGCGGAGGGGCTAACGGTGCTGGCCAGCCGCCATCACGGGGACACCGCGCGGCTGGACGCGTTCCTCGCCGGGCGGGTGGTGGCGAAAACGGTGAATTTTGGTTCGAGTTTGAAGTTCTGCCGGCTGGCGGAGGGGATCGCGGATTTGTACCCGCGGTTCGGGCGGACGATGGAGTGGGATACGGCGGCGCCTCAGGCGGTGCTGGAGGCGGCGGGCGGCACGGTGTGCACGCTGGACGGGTCGCCGCTGCGGTACGGCAAGCCGGGGTGGGAGAACCCGTTTTTTGTTTGCACGGGGGTGGTGGGGTGAGGGTTGGTTTGGGCGAAAACCGCCCAGAACCCGCGTTATTCGGTGACGGGTGAGTTTGAGCGTCCGCAGTGGGTGGAATCCGGTGGTAGCCGCCGCGGCCGTCCTACCGTCGCTTTGGGTGGGGAGCGGACGTTCGGAAGCGCGGTGACCCCAGCGGAACCAGCACCAGTGGCAGGCCGCCTCTGGTGCGTGACGTACGCGCCAACGCAAAGTATTGATAACAAGCGGTTTTTCGGTGGATATTCTAGGTGCAGGTCGGCTTGTGTCATGACCAACGAGTGACTACCGAGAGCCAGGGAAGACTCGACTGGTGCGTGGCCCGCGAGGCGAGTGCAGTTGACCGATACCCCCGTCACGGCAATGTTACCCTGTTGTCCATTCCCAGAGTCGGCCCAGAGCCTCACCCATGAAACTGGAACCCAAAAAATCCGTTTCGCTTTCTTCTATAACGTTCTTCGTATCAATTCTGATTGGTGCGATGGGATGGATCATAACACTGAGCTTGTTACAGAGTCACGAAGAAGGACTCGTAAAGGAACTGCTTTCGATTGGTATGGAGGTGCTGAAAGTTGTGGTCATCGCAGCGGCGGCTGCGATCGCAGTTGAACGTTTTTTGCATCTTGCGTCGGAAGATGACCCAAATAAGGTCATGCGTAGCGCTGGCATTCAGGCGATTCTTCCAAGGCGATTAGACGCTTTTGAGGCACTACTGCGTTATGTACAACGTGAGAACATTCATCACATCACCATATGTGGGATATCACTGCGAGACTTCCTGTTACCCGGTGGGTCCATGCACGAAGTGTGGCGTGGAATTCGCGACCGTCTCAGACGTGAGCAGGCAGAGAACCTCCTAGATAGCCGCCGGCTGCACGTTCGACTATTGTTGCTTCTGCCCAACTCTGACGAAGGCTTCTTTCGGCACGCGGTGGAATCGTACAACCAGAATGACCCCAGCGGAATACCCGCTGATATTCCATCGGCTGTGAAGAGCGTGCAGGCTGCTCAGCAGGATATATTTGGCAGTCATGACACGCCATTCTTGGAGGTTCGCCTTTACGAACACTGCCCGTTTGCATTTATGTTCGTGACGGATACTAACGCCTTTGTCGAGCAGTATGATTACCACGATCAGGGGCAACCGGCTGCAATGCCGCTCTTAGACTATCAGGGTGGTACTAGCCAATACAAAGAGCTAACATCTTCACTGGATGTCATCTGGAAGCATGCACGAGCAGCTGACCTTTATGCAGAGGTTGGTACGGCTGCCGCTATCCGTGAGGCGCGAGTTGAGAATGTATTTCGTAGCGAACAAAAGGCAGCCTTAACGCTGAGGCAAGTACGGGCGATCCAGGACGCAACCAGCAAGTCGATAGATGTTCAAGCGATCTCAGGCAAATTCTATGTTTCAAATCCGCATGTTGCCCGCGTGATCCAACAGGCATCACTTCCGACAAAATTACCGGCAGGTACAGACCGTCCAGGAGTTCCCGTCAGATTCTTGATTATCAATCCAGTTTCACAGCAAGCAATTCTTCGCGCAATTGCGGATACCTCCCCTCCCGCGCTGATTGGCGAGGAGCTTCACAACTGGGACTGGTTGCGTCACCAACAGACTGACCTCTACAGAGATGCTCGAAACACCGCTCACATGCTACACAACTGGGCAGAGCAGAGGCAGTGCCAAATAAGTGTACGGATGTATTCAAGCTCCGTCGCCTGCATGATCCTTCAGACGGACAACCGACTGTTCGTTGAACAGTACGTGTACGGTCGCAGCAAAGTCTTTCAACAGGGATTTAATTTGGGGGGCGAGTACCCCGTCATTGAGTACAACGTAACTGATTATGACGGCATTGAGACCGTCGAGCAGCAGGTTGTCGCCGCCACGTTCGAAATGGTATGGAAATTTTATAGCATCTCATGGGAAAACTACCTTATGCGTAACGAGGAGGATGAGTTTAAGCTCAATGTCGATCGCCTCATTGCCGAGCTTAGGATAGCGACTGTATGAGTATGGCATTCTCACATCCGTTTGAAGATGCCCAGCCTGGACGTGTTCGAATGCGACATCCTTCGAGCAGTATCTATGCCCGGTAATGTGCTGTATCGGATATAGATCCAGCAGCGGAGCAGCGCTTGGTGGCTGTGCGCGATGACGATATCCGAACTGCCCGGGGAACATCCGCCTCCGCCCCAAACCGTGCGCGGCCACCAAGGTCCGCGATGGGTCGACACCGGCGGCGCAGGTCGGACGCCTGGGCTATCGCGGCTTCTGGTCGGTCGGTGCCATTCAAACCGACCCACCCCCCGT
>CALFNB010000041.1 GCA_937902425.1 uncultured Acetobacteraceae bacterium
GCTCGAAGCGGGCATTCGCGAAGTCGCCGCCGCTCTGGGCGGCATGACGGCGGTGGAATTCATGGATGGCGAGGCCCTGCGCGCCCAGGTAGGGCATGCGATGGGCCGGTATCATCAACGGTATGATTTGTTGTTGTGCCCGACGGTTCCTTCCGGGCCTCCGTTGGCGGATGCGCCAACCGCCGACCCCGTGCGCGCGCTCAACTCGGCATGGGCGCCGTGGACCTATTTATTCAATCTGAGCCGGCAGCCCGCGATTACCGTGCCCATGGGCGCGCGCGGGAATGGTTTGCCAAACGCGGTGCAGATCGCGGCGGCGCAGTTCCGCGACGATCTGGTGCTCCGCGCCGCGCGGGCGATCGAGGTCGCGGCACCGTTCGCCGTTGCCGACCTGGGGTGACCGCCTGAAGAAACTTCCGCCGCGCGGGAATAACCGGAGCGGCAACGGGATCAAGCGCTCAGGTCCGGCCATCCAGGTCCGGCCGTGCGGGAGCGCGACGATGTCCACTCAATCCCTCGATCCGAACCGCCGCGGATTTCTGAAATGCATGACATGGGCAGGCAGCGCGATGCTTTGGACGGTCGCCGGCGGCGTTCCCCGGTCCCATGTCATCGGCCAGGCCGAGGCGGCGGAAACCGGCTTCAGCTTCGCCCAGGTGAGCGACAGCCACCTGGGATTCAACAAGCCGGTCAACGCGAACGTCACCGGAACGTTTCAGGAGGCGCTGAACCACGTCACCGGCATGGCCGAGAAGCCGGCCTTCATCATTCACACCGGCGACATCACGCATTTGTCGAAGCCCGACCAGTTCGACACCGGCGCGCAGTTGCTGGGCGCCACGAAAATGCAGGCCTGCACCGTGCCGGGCGAGCACGACATCCTTGAAGAGGACCGCAAGAGCTACCTGAAGCGTTACGGTAAAGGAACGCGCGGCGATGGCTGGTACAGCTTCAACGCCCATGGTGTGCACTTCATTGGTCTGGTCAACGTGGTGAACCTGCAAGGTGCCGGTCTGGGCGATCTTGGAAAGCCCCAGTTGGAATGGCTGGAAAAGGATGTGAAATCGTTATCGGCGAGCACCCCGATCGTGGTCATGGCGCATGTGCCGCTGTGGATCGTATATCAGGACTGGGGCTGGGGCACCGCTGATGGTGGGCAGGCTCTGACGTACTTGAAACGGTTTGGCTCCGTTACGGTGCTGAATGGACACATCCATCAGGTGATGCAGAAAGTTGAGGGTCACGTGGCGTTCCATACCGCGCGCTCGACCGCATTCCCGCGGGGCGTGCCTGGTGTCGCGCCGGCGCCTGGTCCGATGTCCGTGCCGCCCGGAGAATTGAAGAACCATCTCGGCACGGCGAAGGTAAGTCTGGTGTCCGCGAAGGCGCCGCTCGCGATCGTCGATACGCCCCTCGCCGGCTAACGGAGACGTTCATGTTTGTGCTTTTCAAATCGGGCGTCCTCGCCCGGAGGGTACTGCTGTGCGCGTTGCTCGGCGGCCCGATCGTTCCTCTGGTGGCGTGGTCCGACGAGGGTAGTCAGGTTGGGATCGATAACTTCAGGTTCGCTCCGAACCCGCTGAACGTCGCCAAAGGGACGGAGGTGACCTGGACCAATCACGACGATATCCCGCACAGCATTGTGCTGAACGCTCTTGGCGTGCATTCGAAGACGCTGGATACCGACGGCACGTTCACCTACAAGTTCGATAAGGCAGGTACGTTCTTTTATGTCTGCGGCCTGCATCCATTCATGCGGTCCAAGGTGGTTGTGAAATAATGCGCCGCGCCAATTTCGAGCAGCGAGACAGTGGAGCAATCTCCCGACAAGTGTTGGCTTATCACGCTCGCGCGACATTGCGGCGTATGGCCCGGACCGCATCGGCTTCCGGCCCGTCCGGCCGTCCGGCCAGCAGCCAGGCCAGAAGCAACGCCGATGTATAAACTGTCGCGCCGGTCGCGACCTCGACAATCAGCGGCCACACGACGTCATTGTCCGGCACTGGCCACAACCGCGAAATCGCCAGGACACCACCCGCCATCGCCACGGATGCGAACAGCGGCCGCACGATATGGTTGACAAACGCACCGATCCGAATTTTCAAATGCCGGAGCGCCATGACCAGCGTCGCGCCCTGATCGGCACAGATCGCGATCGCGGCGGCCCAGGCGGCACCGGCCACGCCGAACGGCGGGATCAGCAGCAGGAGCAATGCGATCCGCAGCACCGCTCCGGCCAGCGCGACAGCCGTCAATCGCCCGAGCAAACTTTGAGCGCTCATCAAGTGCAAACTGACCTGGCCAAATACCGTCATGATGCCCGCGAGCCCCAATACGCGCAGCACCGGCACCGCCGCATCCCATCCTGGGCCGAAGGCAAGCCGCACCAGCGGCGCGGCGACCAATGCCAGGCCCAGACCTGCCGGAAGTATAACGAGAACCGCGGAACTCATCAGCCGAAGAAAGGTTTCGGTGACCGAGACCCCTTCGCGATTCGCGGCGGCGAATCCGGCGAACGACGCCCGGCACAACGGCTCCACCAGTTCACTGGTCGGCAATGATGCGACTTCCGCTCCGACGGCGTAAATTCCAACCGAGGTCGAGTTGGTCAGGTGGCCCAACAGCAGCGTGTCGCTTCGGTTACGCAGCAGGATCGCCAGGGTCAGCAGCCAGGTCCATATCGAGTACCCAATCAGTCCACGCCACGCACGCAACGAAAACCGAGGCCGGAACGGGTGCATCACGTAGCTCATAACGCTGCGCAAGGACTGGTTGGTGACGATGCCATAGAGCAACGCGGTGTAGCTGGGGTGAACGAACGCGGCGGTCAGCGTGGCCACGATGCCGAACAGCTTCGGCACCACCATGATCGCGAACTCTTTCTGAAACTGCATATCGCGGCGAAAGTCGACCGTGCCGATATTCGACAGACCGTCAAACAGCGGCGGCAAGGCGATGACCATCATGACGGAGAGCAGGCGCTGATCGCCGAAGAAATTGGCGACCGGAACCGCGCTGAGCAGGACGATCACGGTGACGGTCAGCCCTCGGATGACGTTCAGCGTCCACGCGGTGTCGTAAACGTTCCGATCGGGCGATGGTTGGCGGATCACCGCTTCCTCGGTGCCGAGCGTCATCATGCCATCGACCGTTTGGGCGAAGCTCGCGGCCAGGGCGAGCAGTCCGAAATCCGACGGCACCAGCAGCCGCACCAGGATCAGCGTGCTGATCAGGCCCAGTACTCGCACGCCCAGACGCCAGGCGATGACCCAACCGGCACCGCGGACGGTGCGGGCCAGAACGCTGCGCGTGGTTGTCATCCGTTCCTCTGGCGGCGGGATTACCAGCCGCGCGGGTACCATGACCGGGCGGGCGCTTCAACGGCGCCCACGTCATCTCCCGGCCGGGGGATGACGTGGGAGATAACGTGATCAGGCGGCGATACGCACCGGCAGGTTCCGGATCGCGTGCAGGAAGTTGGAGTAAGCGTAGACCGGCTTGTCCAACACCTCGATCTTCAGGTCGCGGCGCAGCACTTCGTCCCACAGAATCTTCAGTTGCATTTCCGCCAGCCGATTGCCCAGACACCGGTGGATACCAAAACCGAACGACATGTGTTCCCGAGGCCGCGCCCGATCGACGATGAACTGGTTCGGATTTTCGATGTGTTCCTCATCGCGGTTGCCGGAGATGTACCAGACCACGACCTTGTCGCCGGCTTTGATCTGATGGCCGCGCAGTTCGTAGTCTTCGGTCGCGGTGCGGCGCATGTGGATCACCGGCGTCTGCCAGCGGACGATTTCCGGAACCAGGCTGGTGGTCAGCGCCGGGTTCTCCCGCAGTTTCTGGAACTGATCCGGGAACTGTGACAGGCCCCACAACCCGCCGGTCATCGAGTTTCGCGTCGTGTCGTTGCCGCCGACCAGGAACAGGATCAGGACCCCCATCTTCTCCCGCAGCGTCATGTTCTTCGTCGCGTCGCCATGCGCCAGGATTGAGATCACATCGAAGCTTTTCGGCTTCTTCGCGCGTTCCTCCCAGAACGTGTTCATGTATTCGGCGAATTCCATCTGTTTGGCGAAGCGTTCTACCTCCGACTTCACCGGCGCGTCCGGCGCGTTGATGTCGCAGATGAACGTATCCGACCATTTGATCAGCCGGGCTTTGTCGTCGATCGGATAATCGAACAAGGTCGCGAGCATCATCGACGTCAGCTCGATCGAAACGTGTTCGACCCAGTTGAACGGCTCGTTCCGCGGCAACTTGTCCAGCACCATGTTGGTGCGGGTGCGGATCAACTCCTCCATTTTCGCCAGTGTGACCGGGTTGACGGTGGAGCTGACTTCGCGGCGCTGTTCATCGTGTTCCGGCGGGTCCATGCGTATGAAGCTGGTCCGCTCCATGCCTTTCGGGGCGTCGTTGATCATGATGCCGCCGACTTCATCGGATGAGGAGAACACCTTGTGGTTCACCTCGACCTGGATGATGTCCTTGTATTTCGCCACCGACCAGTATGGTCCGTACGGGCTGTCCTTGACGCGGTACACCGGAGCCTCGCGCCGGAACCGCTCGAAATACGGTTGCCAGGCGTCCTCGTAATAAATCCGCGGATCGCTCGGATCGAGTTCCTCCAGCGGCAAAGTATGCGCACGCGCTTTCAGATCGACGTCGACTGGTGCGTTCATGGCCGTCCTCGTGCCTGTTTGTGGTCATTCGTTCGGCGGGCTGCAACTCCCTTGGCGGACCCTTCGGTAGGGGGTCTTACCAGACAGTAGTCTATCTCGCAGCCGGGCGCTATGGTTTCGTCCAGAGGGTTCAAGAAGGAGGATGCATCATGGCCGATCCGGAAGTCGCGGCACTCCGCGAAATGCTGGCGCAACGTCCAAAGGTGACCGATATCGCCGAGCGGCGCCGAGGAATGGACGGATACGCGCAACTGTTTCCCACCGCGGGTGATATCGCGGTGGCGAAGGTGTCCGCCAACGGCGTACCGGCGGAATGGACCAGCGCGCCGGGCGCCGACACGCGCCGCGCGGTGCTGTATCTTCACGGTGGTGGTTACGTGTTCGGCTCGCTCGACAGCCATCGCCATCTGGCATCGGAGATCGCGCGCGATGTCGGCGGGCGGACGCTGGCGTTACATTATCGGCTGGCGCCGGAGAGCCCGTTTCCCGCGCCGGTCGAGGATTCGGTCGCCGGTTATCGCTATTTGCTCGCGCAAGGCATCCAGCCCACCAACATCGCGCTGGCGGGCGATAGCGCGGGCGGTGGTCTCGTCGTCGCGGCGCTGGTGGCGATCCGCGACTCCGGGCTGGCGCAGCCATCCTGCGGCTGGTGCATCTCGCCCTGGGTCGACATGGAGGCCATCGGCGGCACCATGACCAGCAACGCGAGCCGCGATCCGACCGTGCAAAAAGACGCGATTCTGGAGATCGCGCGGCAGTATCTGGGCTCGGCCGATCCGCGCTCGCCGCTGGCGGCACCGATTTACGCGGACCTGCGGGGGATCGCGCCGCTGTATATCCAGGTTGGCTCGGTCGAAACGTTGTTGGATGACTCGACCCGGCTGGCGAGTGTCGCGGGCGCGGCGGATGTGCCGCTGACGTTGGAGGTGTGGCCCGAAATGCTACATGTCTGGCATTTGTTCCACCCACGCCTGTCCGCCGGGCGGCGAGCGATCACCGCCGGTGCGCGATATATGCGCGCGGCGATGGACGCGCGGTCAGCGTAACGAAGCCCGCCTCGCGTCATGGCCTGGGCCATGACGCGAGGCACGTTAACTCAGCCGCACCTTTACATAACTGCCGGGTGCGTCCTCGATCACCTGCAACTTCCCATCACCCGGCTCGCGCGCCGCGACCTGCGTTTTGCCATGCGCGCAGATCCAGCGATGCCAATCCGGCCACCACGAACCCGCGAGTTCCGTCGCCCCCTTGAACCATTGGTCCGGATCGGGCGGCAGGTCCTCATTGATCCAATGGTTGTATTTCCCGCCATCGGGTGAATTGACCACGCCCGCGATATGCCCCGACGCCGCCAGCACGAAGCGCTTCGGCCCACCCAGAAGCTGCGTGCCCCGATAGGTCGATTTCCACGGCGCGATATGATCTTCCCGAGTCGACAGGAAATACGCGGGGGTGGTGATCTTCTCCAGATTGATCGGTACACCGGCCAGCTCGATTCCGCCCGGTACGCGCAGCAAATTCTCCTGATACATCTTCCGCAAATAGAAGCTGTGCATCTTCGCCGGCATCCGCGTCGAATCCGCGTTCCAGTACAGCAAATCGAACGGAAACGGATCGTTCCCAAGCAAATAATTGTTCACCACGAACGACCAGATCAGATCGTTCGCCCGCAGCATGTTGAACGTCGTCGCCATCTCGCTGCCTTCGAGATAGCCGCGCTTGTTCATCTTGTCTTCCAGCGCGCTCAACTGCTCCTCGTCGATGAATACGCCCAGTTCGCCGGCTTCCTGGAAATCCATCATGGTTACGAAGAAGGTCGCGGTCTTGATCCGGTCATCACCCGTCGCCGCCATATACGCCAGCGTCGCGGCCAACAACGTGCCGCCAAGGCAATAACCGATCACGTTCACCTCGCGCTCGCCGGTCGCCTGCTCGATGGCGTCCAGCGCAGCGAGGTAACCCTCCCTCATGTAATCCGCGAAGTTCTTCTCCGCCAGTTTCTCATCCGGATTGACCCAGGAGATCACGAACACCGTATGTCCCTGCGCGACCGCCCACTTCACGAAACTGTTCCGCGGCCGCAGATCGAGGATGTAAAACTTGTTGATCCAGGGCGGCCCAATCAGCAACGGCCGCTTCAGTACCATGGCCGTTGTCGGATTATATTGCACCAACTGCATCAGATCGTTCTGGTAAACAACCTTGCCTGGGGTGACGCCGATGTTCTCGCCCAGTTTGAAGGCGTCCATGTCGGTCATTTTGATGCGAAGCTTGCCCTTGCCCTGTTCCAGGTCCGTCAACAGGTTGCTCAGGCCTTTGAGCAGATTCTCACCGCCCGTCTCGGCGGTTTTGCGCAGCACCTCCGGATTGGTCAGCACGAAGTTCGACGGCGACATCGCATCGACGAACTGCTTCGAGTAAAAATCGACTTTTTGAGCGGTCTTGTCGTCCAGTCCGTCGACATGCGTCACCACGTCCTGAACATAGCGTGCGCTCAACAGGTACGACTGTTTAATGAAGTCGAAAACCTCGTTGTCTTTCCACGCGGAGTCCTTGAATCGCCGGTCGCCCGAGGCGGAATCGATCACCGGTTCGGTGTCGATCCCCATCATGCGCCGCGCGGTATTCTGCCACAGCGACATGTAGTCCTGCCATAGTCCGAACTGCGCCTGCATCAGACGGGCGGGGTTGGTCATCAGCCGCGCCGTCATCTCCATGAACGCGCTGCCGATATTCAGGGGATCGGTGTCGTGCTCCTCCTTCGGCATACGCTTCAACCACTCGGTCACGATCCGCTGCGACCGCTCGGCGATATCGGCCATGGTGTGCCCAAAGACGGCCGGGTTCGGCAGTTTGAAATCGGGACTGTTGGGCTTTTCCGGCTCACTCATGGACGTTATCCTTTGCGCCGGCCTGGTCTCCGGCTACGACTGGTGCCGGCAAACTGGGTGGGTCCAGCTGATGGCGTATCTCGAGAATGACGGGCAACCTAGGGATGCCTGGGCGTTCGTTCAAGGTTGGCGCGCGCCGGGCTCACGTACGCGTCCGCTCCTGCTGGCCTGGCTCGCATGCGTCAGCGGTTGTTCCAATTACCACACGTCGGGCCCGGAGGCCTGGTGGCACGAGGCGATCGGGGGCAAGGTCGCCGAGCAGCGCCCTCCGCCACCGGGAAACGACGATCCGTACCCGAACCTCGCCACCGTTCCCCCCAAACCGCCGCGGCCTGATAGCGCGGCATGGAACCAGATGACCGCGGGCCTGATCACCGATCGGATCAAGGCGGATCAGGCGGCGGCCCTGGCGCCAATACCGGCCGCGCCGAGGCCCCCGCCAGCTTTGTTCAGCCAGGGACCGCAAGCGCGACAGCCCGCGGGCCGGGAGCCTGGCGCCAGCGCGGCGCTGGTGGCCGCCTCGCCGCCGGCCGCGCCAGGCGTTAATCCGCCGCCTTCAGCCAAACCGCGAACGGCGGCGCCGGTCGCCCCGGGTACGATACAAGCCGTCCCGCCGGTATCCAGCCAGGCCGCGGCTGAGCGCGTCGCCAACGGGCAACTCCCGCCTCTGCCAACCCAGGAGCCGCCGCGTCCCGATATCGCCCCCCCGCCACCGCCACCGCTGATCCCGCTGACGGCGGCACCTCCCTCGCCGGCCCCACCAAAGGGCACCGTCGTCGATTTCGCTCAAGGGTCCGCCGCGCTGAATGATCCGGCGCTGGTGGAGGTCAGAGCTCTCGCGGCGGCCAGGGGCGATCAGGGGATCGCCATTACCGGATACGGAGGCGCCACCTCGTCCGACCCGGTCGCGCAGTCGGACGCACTCGGCCTCGGTCTGTCCCGGGCGCGCGCTCTGGCTACCGCTTTGGTGGCCCAGGGTGTGCCGTATGCGATGTTGCGGCTGAATGCCGAATCGGCGGGTCGCGGCGCGAGTCTGCGTCTGCTACAATAGCCGTTCCTCAACCCCGAAAGCCCCCTCTTCCCAGAAAGGCTATCCATGAGTTCCGAGCAATCCGGTGAGTTCCACCGCATCCGCCGTCTGCCGCCCTATGTCTTCGCCGAGGTCAATTCGGCAAAGGCCAAGGCACGCACGGCAGGCGAGGACATCATCGACCTCGGGATGGGCAATCCGGACAGCCCGACGCCACGCCACATCGTGGAGAAACTGATCGAGACGGTGCAGGACCCGCGTTCGCACCGCTACTCCGTCAGCGCCGGCATTCCAGGCCTGCGCCGAGCGCTCGCCGCCTATTACCGCCGCCGGTTCGACGTCGATCTGAACCCGGAGACCGAGGTCGTCGCGACTCTCGGGTCCAAGGAGGGTCTGGCGAACCTTGCCTCGGCGATCACCAGTCCGGGCGACACCATTCTGGTGCCGAACCCGTCGTATCCGATCCACCAGTTCGGCTTCATCATCGCCGGAGCCGGCGTGCGCAGTGTTCCCGCCACGCCGGATGACGAGATGTTGCGCGCGCTGGATCGCGCGGGGCGGGCCTCGGTGCCCAAGCCGACCGCGCTGATCGTCAATTTCCCATCGAACCCGACCGCGCATATGGCCGATCTGGATTTCTACCGCGAGATCGTCGCCTTCGCCCGCCGGCATGAAATCTGGGTGATGTCCGACCTCGCTTACGCGGAGATCTATTTCGACGACAAGCCGCCGCCGTCGATCCTGCAGGTGCCCGGGGCGAAAGACATCGCCGTCGAGTTCACCTCGCTGTCGAAGACCTACTCGATGCCGGGTTGGCGGATGGGGTTCGCGGCGGGCAATCCGCGGCTGATCCATGCATTGACGCGGATGAAGTCATACCTGGACTACGGCGCCTTCACGCCGATCCAGGTCGCCGCCGTCGCCGCGCTGACCGGCCCGCAGGAGTGCGTCGCGGAAATGCGCGCACTGTACAAAGACCGCCGCGACGTGCTGATCAAAGGCCTGCTCGGCGCCGGTTGGGACATGCCAATGCCCGATGGCTCCATGTTCGCCTGGGCGCCCATCCCGCCACGCTACGCCTCTCTGGGCTCGGTGGAATTCTCCAAGCTGTTGCTGGCGCGGGCGAAGGTGGCGGTGTCGCCAGGCCTCGGCTTTGGCGAGCAGGGCGAAGGCTATGTCCGCATCGCGCTGGTGGAGAACAACCACCGGCTGCGTCAGGCGGTGCGCAATATTCGCGCGTTTCTGCAGGCGGGGTCGAACGTGGCGGAGGACGTGGCCAAGCAGCCGGCCGTGGCGAAGTGAGGGTGGACTTCGTTAGGTCGGGGCTTACATCCCGATACGCGCCGCGGGTAGACAGGCCATCTGTACCGGCAGGTTGACATCGTCCGTGACCACGCCGCGGGCAGCGCGGTGTAGGCGCGGGCCGAGACGGGTTGAGCCGCGAAGCGGTTCAACCGGCGCTCAGGCTGAGCGGAGTAACTGCTCGCTGTAGGACTACACACGACCCTTTTCGGACTTTTTGCGACTGGCCGCATAACGACCGATATTGGCTGATAGCGGAATGGCAGGTCCGGAGCATGCGAGGCCGGAAACCTGCCGTTCGTTCGGCCTTCAGTGATTGGCTGGATTCGACCTGTGCGGACCTCCAGCGCAACGCGGCCATCCATCCCGCTTCGCAGAAGCCGCGGTCGATTAGTGGCCGCGGTCCAGAAGCCAAAAGGCGGCGATCCGCCGCGCGGCGGACAGACCAGCATTCACCACCCACGGACCCGTGTGGCCGCTCCCGGGCGCGCCGGGATCAACCGGAAATCCATGACCGATGCTGGGAATGGTCCACAGCTCCACTGCGGGCGGCCGATCAGGGCGACCCCACGCGCGACGCCGATGTCCTGCCGTCAGCTCGTCGGTCCTGGGTACCGCGACGTGGCCATGTAATTCGCTCCACTGCGCCGCGAGCGCATCGGCGTTCGCCGGATCGACGGTACGATCACGACTGCCTTGCCAGATCGAGATGCGCGGCCAGACCCTTCGCGATCGGGCCCGCGTCACCTCACGGACGTCGCCGGCGAGCGCCTGCCGTGACCGCGACGTATCCGCCCGCCGCATGTGGAGCATCGCCCCGATCTGGGTTTTGGCACAGCCGACCGGCATGCCCGCGACAACGCCCCCTGCCGCGAATACCGCAGGATAGGCGGCCAGCATCGCAGCGGCCATGCCGCCGCCCGCGGAAAATCCGACAATGAAGACCCGCTTGGGATCGGACGAGTAGCGTGCGACCGCGACGCGCAGCATCTGGCGGATCGACATCGCCTCGCCACTGCTGCGCCGGACGTCATCGGGGCGGAACCAGTTGAAGCAGCGGCTTCGATTGTTATCGTGAACCTGTTCCGGAAGCAGCAGGGAGAATCCTAATTCGTCCGCGAGTGCGAGCCAACCGGACTCGGAGGCAAAGGCCGCGGCCTGCTGGCCGCAGCCGTGCAGGACGACGACCAGTGGCCGGCCCGCAGGCATCCGAGCGCGGGCATGCACCAGCATCCGCAGTGCGCCGGGATTGGATCCGAACGCCACAACTTCCGACACGCCGGCCAGCGCCACCCGGTCCCGCAGCGCGCGCCGGATCATGCCGCCCAGTATTGCCGCCCGGGCTGGCGGTTTTAGCGAAAACAACATGTCAAGCGAACCGATGCTTACGCAGCGATAAGGGACGCGCCGCTCATCGTCGCCGCTTGGGCGTGATGGCGGTAAGCCATGCGCGCGTCCAGACACGGGCGGTGTCCTTCGCCAGGGCCGCGCCCTGCCGCTTCGCCGCTGCCGTGGCGTGGCCGCGGGCGCGATTTGCGACCGCATTCGCCCCGCTCAGCCACATACTCATAAACGGGTTCTTTTTCGTCCACGGGTTCGACATGACGCTCACTTTGTATTGGCACCCGCA
>CALFNB010000042.1 GCA_937902425.1 uncultured Acetobacteraceae bacterium
CCATTCTGGTCAACTTCCGGGCCGGTCATGCAGGAATGGAAAGTGGAACTCCTTCCAATCGGCCGGCACCCGCCGGATCAGGCCGGTGCGCGCCATCTGCTCGGCGACCAGCATCGTCCGGGTCGGTACCCCCGAATACAGCACGCCTTGCCGGGTCAGCAGGTCCGCCAGCACCTCGGGAGTGAACCGCTCATGGCTGACCGCGAGATAACTGTTCGCCGCGCTCATGTGGTCTCTCGCGATGACGTCCTGGGCCTCGTCCAGCGCGGCGGCGAGGGCGGCGGCCTTGATCGGGTTGTCCTCCACGAAGCGCCGCGTGGCATAGGCCGAGATGATCGTCGTGGGGCCGCCGAACACCTCTGATGACGTCAGTACCGGGTGGATCTTCGGCGCCTCCGACTTTAGTTCGATATCGACATAAGGCAACGTGGAGAAGTGACTGTTGATCTCACTCAACGGGTTCAGGATCATTGTCACGGCATCGGCATGACCGGCCTGCACCTGAATCGAATTCAGTTTCCCGTAAGATCCTGGCCCAAGAGCCTTATCGAGCGCCATGCCGATTGCCAGGGAGTGCGGGCCTTGTTTGACACTCGGTACGGCGATGCGATCGGTGGGGCCGAAGTCCACGATCGAGTGGACGTCGGGATTGCGCGTCACCAGGGTCAGCACCTGGCCGCCCATATCCGCGACCGCTCGGACATCGCCGTTCGTCTTGTCCCACAGCACCAGCAAACTGGTCACGGTGCCGGCGATCACGTCGAGCTGCCCAGAAAGCAGCGCATCGGTGGAGACGACCGCGCTGTGCAACGGCACATGATTGATCCGCATGTTCTCAAGGCCCAGAGCGGCGGCGTGGGTTTCGATCAGCCGCCGGTTCAGGGCGATGAACAACGGCAGGAAACCAAATCCTTCCAGCGAGGAAATTCGCAGTTCCGGAGTTTCGCTGGCGGCGGCGCGTCGTGACACGATGGCGGTGGTGGCTGCCCCAAGCGCACCCTGGCCGAGCGACCGGCGTTTGATTATCATTATGCGTGCCTCCCCTTGCCTGGTGTTTATAGATTTCCGGCGCGCGATTCCAGGTGGGCGTCTCGACCTGTGTCCTGATCGTCGATTACGCGTGACGACGCGGCACCGCGGCAAACCTAAAATACCAGCCGCGCCCCGACGACAATCAGCGTCATCGCCAGGATTGGCCGCAACACCGCGTCCGGAATGTGCGCCGACAAATAGCTGCCGAGCACGATCCCCGGAATGGAGCCACTGAGCAACGATGTCAGCAGCGGCCAGTCGACCGAGCCCAGATACCAGTGGCCAAGACCCGCGACCAGTGTCAGTGGCACGGCGTGCGCGATGTCGGAGCCGACGATGACCGCCATCGGCACGCGCGGATACAGCAAGAGCAACGCCGTCACCCCGAGCGCGCCCGCGCCGACCGACGAAATCGTCACCAGCACGCCCAATATGACACCGGTGACGATAGTGTATCGCGCGGCCTGTCGCGGCGACAGACGCTCCAGCGCCGGCCCGACCAGACCCAGGAAGCGCCGGCGGAAAATCAGCGACGCCGCGGTCAGCAACAGCATCACGCCCAATACCAGCGCGATGATGCGTCCACTGGTGGGGCCGGTGACATTGAAGCGGGAGATCGCCGCCAGGGTGATCAGCGTCGCGGGGACACTGCCGGACGCGAGCCTGGCCACGATCCGCCAATGGACCGTGCGGTTGAGCCCGTGCACCAGCGTGCCGGCGGTTTTCGTGGCTGATGCGTACAACAGGTCGGTGCCCACCGCCGCTGCTGGGTGGATGCCAAAAAACAGCACCAGGATCGGCGTCATCAACGAACCGCCGCCCATACCGGTCTGCCCGATCAGGAGGCCGACGAAAAACCCCGAGAGCATGAAGCCCGGGTTAAACGACGTGAACAGTGCCATGCGAAAAACCTGAGCGTGTTGGCGCCCACCTTACACGAGTGCCCGCGAACGTTGACCCCCGCCCCCGTCATGCCCTGGTGAGGCGGGGCGAGACGCCTCCGCCCGAAATAGCGCCGCACCTTGGATGGCGAAGGAGCGGAGCGAGCGGCGGCCGCGCGTCCGTTACGCCGCCGCGCTAATCCCTTTCGGACGCTGGTCGTCCTCCGGTGTGGAAGGCAGCCGATACGCTTGCATGGCCACGAACTCGATCTCCAGTATGGCCGGACGATCCATTGTCAACGGCAGCTCGGCCGCGCCGCCGGTCCAGCGGGCGGCGTCGGACTCGACCTGCCACCAGCCAAGGGAGAGACTCGGATCGTCCAGCGGGATACGGGTCACTGCCTCGCCGGATCGCAGCGTCAATCGGGATACCCGAACCCCAAGGCGGCGGTGGTCGTCGATCCACGGATGTACCGCCGCCGGGCTATCAGCGCGGGAGATCAATCGGACGGATTTGGTCCCCGCCGGCACCACCACCACATGGCAGTTGGCCGAAGCGACGACCGGTTTCAGAGCCACACCAGCGCGTTCAATGTAGAATCCCGGCTCCTCGGTCAGGGTCCGCGCCGGGGGCACGAAACCCAGGGCCCGTGCCCGGTCGGCCAACGCGTCCCACACCGGCGCGACCCGCGCCGCATCGGCCGCGAACGGGGCGCAGGATTCCGCTTCGCGCCGGGCCTGATCGTTGGTGATCGCGAACGACGGATAAAGGGTCACCATTCCCCGCGCGTTTTCGAACGTGCTTCGATTGCCGGTATCGAGGTAGGATTCCGTCGGCAACCCCTCGGTCAGCAGCACGTCATGCGAGTCCAGCTCGACGTGGTAATAAGTGGTGGCCTCGCATGTCGTTTCCTGACGGATCGTCATGCCGTTTACGAGCAGCTTCGCGGGGATCAGCAGCCCGTCGATGTACACCGCGTGATCCGGCGACAGCAGCAGATCGTTGTGTGGCACACCGTGCTCGAAGGCGTCCGCCAGAATACGGATCGGGCGGGCGGTGGCGGGATCAGGGTGCCGGGTGAAGTCCATGCACCGCCAGCCGATCCAGCGCACCGGGCGTTCCGCGCCGGCGGCGGTCACGACCCGCATTCCGGGGTGCAGATCCTGGACCGCGACTTTCCCCCGATCCGTCGTTATCAGCGTGCCGGGGCAAAAGCATGCCGCGCTGCTGAAGCCAAGCACGTCCATCTGGATGCGATCGACCGCCGTCAGCGTTTGCTTGGTGCTTGAGTTGTAATATTGATTGAATGCGTCGTTCGGCGTCAGCGAGCTGGCGACATCGCCGCCGATGGGGAACGAATTGAGAAAGTCCGACGGATCGGAGTGTATGCCGTAGTCGGCGAGTTTGGCCGTCCCGCCGTTCACGGAGAAATAGGCCGCCGATGGAGCGGGAAGATTGTCGTCGACCAGGATGTTGCCCGCGCTGGTAAACCGAAAGAGGTCAAAAATGTCGGGCGTCGTCCCATTAGGGACCCCACCGTAGGGGACCCGCCCTATGGCGTGAGCCAGTTCATGCAGCGCGACACCAGTCAGCAGCGACGAGGAAATGCCGGTGCCAAAATCCACGACGCCATCGACCTCTGGCGCACTGCCCGTCAGCAAGCCAAAGGCTTTCAACTGCGCGTTCCAAACGGCGACCGAGGAAAACCCGTTGTCGCTCGTTCCGGTTGGAAGCGCATTGAAATTCGTATCGCCCGCCGCCGCGCCGGCGATCAGATCGGCCCGAACGGTCGAGTAACTCTCAAACAGGCCGGTCTGTGGACCACCCTCGGCTCCACCGACGCCGACGCCATTCTCGTTATATTGCACTGTGATGTTGAGGATGATGGGCTTCGGGGCTGAAATCTTCGAGGCCAGCAACGTCGCGGCGGCCTCCATCTGCGTCGTAAATGCCGGCCCCGCCGCCAGCGCCGCCGTATCAAACTCGAGATTGAAGGTGATGTTCCCGGACGTCGCGTAGACGGACTGGTAGCTTCCCGATGAAATCACGGCCCCGTAGGGGGCGACGGGAACGACCGCGGAGGAGGAGAGAAGTGGGGCGCCGGCGTCGCTCAGCACTCCGTCCACGCCCGAGACACCGACCGCCGACCCGTCGATAGCGGCACCGACGCCTGGGACGCCGGTATTCAGATCCCATGAATTGTTCGAATCATCGAACGGCGAACCGGTTGCATTGTGGAATTTGTTGCCCACACTTATCATGATCAAAACCCCCTGTTTATTACACCCCGAGAACGAGTAGCCTGACGGACGAAGACCGCTGCGTTAAACCATGGCGGCGGCCCATACCCGTCGACAATCGCCGGCGACCCGTTCTTCGGGCACTCACATCAGGCGATATACGAATGAACCGGACTCTGTGTGTTCATACTCGGTACGGCGGTTTCCGATGTCAACCGATAAAGCAACGATACGGGCGCCGGGCTGCCACGATCGTGGAATCGCCGAGGAAATCTTTCGGTGAGGTGACGTTTCGATGGCGGTCAGCCGCGCGCGGCGCGGAGTTCGTCCGAAGCGCCGCATGTGCCGTGACCGCCACCGCCGGCGGCCAGGCGATTCGCTGGTCGGGTTCAGGTCACGGCCGCTCCGGCCAGGGCGCTCGCGCGCAGGTCATCGAGCGATACCAGCACCCCCTCGCGCTCGATGTGCCAAAACGTCCAGCCGTTACATGAGGGTGCGTTTTGCAAAGCCGCGCCGACCTTGTGGATCGAGCCGCGAGTCTCGCCCGCCACCACCGTGCCATCTGCCCCCACTACCGCCGACACAAGCCGGCGCCGGTCGAACAGCCGAGTCCCCGGTGGCACCACGCCTTGCTCCACCAGATTCCCGAACGGGATTCGGGGCGCGTCGCGCTTCGTCGGCGTCATCGCGATGCCGTCATCCGAGCCTCGCCGTGTGCGCCGCAGCCGGCCCCACGCCGCCTCGACATAGGCCGGATGCCGCTCGATCGCGATGAAATGGCGGCCCAGTCGGCGGGCCACGACGGCGGTGGTGCCGGTGCCGGCGAAGGGGTCGAGGACGATGTCGTCCAGCCCAGTACTGGCGAGCAGGACCCGGTGCAACAGCGCCTCGGGCTTCTGGGTCGGATGCAGCTTCAGTCCGTGCTCGTTGCGCAGGCGCTCGGGGCCGGTGCACAGCGGGATCAGCCAATCGCTGCGCATCTGGATGTCGTCGTTCAGCGCCTTCATGGCCTGGTAGTTGAACTTGTGGCGGGAGTCGCGGCCGCGGGCAGCCCAGATCATCGTCTCATGCGCGTTGGTGAAGCGGCGGCCGCGGAAATTCGGCATCGGGTTGGATTTGCGCCAGATCACGTCATTGAGGATCCAGAACCCGAGGTCCTGCAGAATGGTGCCGATCCGGAAGATGTTGTGGTAGGCGCCGATGACCCACAGCGAGCCGTCCTTGCGCAGCAGACGATGGCACTCGGCCAGCCAGGCACGGGTGAACCGGTCGTAGGCGGGGAAGTCGGTGAACTTGTCCCAGTCGTCATCGACGCCGTCGACCAGACTGTCGTCGGGGCGGCGCAGTTCACCTCGTAGTTGCAGGTTGTATGGCGGGTCGGCGAAGACGCAATCGATCGAGCCCGGTGGCAACATGCGCATCAACTCGATGCAGTCGCCCAGGAGAATCTGGTCCAACGGGAGTTCGTGAACGATGTCCAAGCGGGTTCCATCTTGCATGCCGCGCCGCGCGGACAGCCGCGTTATCGTGACGGAGCGGGCGAAGCCACGTCAATCGAAGATCAGCAGTCGTTGCGCAACCGGGGCAAATCCGGCGCGATGGTGACGGGTGGCGCCCAGAGTCCGCAATGCCTCCCGGTGCGCCGGTGTGGCATAGCCGGCGTTCGAGTGCCAGAAGTAGCCGGGGTAGCGGCGACCCAGGCGCTCCATCAGGCGATCGCGGACGACCTTGGCGACGATCGAGGCGGCGGCGATCGACAGGCTGATGCCGTCGCCGCCCACGACGCACTGTACTGGGCAGCGCAAGGCCGGCGGAAAGTTGCCGTCGACCAAAGCGAGGTCCGGCGCGGCCGGCAGGCGCGCCACCGCGCGACACATCGCCAGCATCGCGGCGTGCAGGATGTTCAGGCGCTCGATCTCGACGACCGAGGCGGCGCCGATGGCGATCTCGGCGGTCGAGCGGTGCAGCGCGGCGAATGCCTCCAGGCGTTGGGCGCGCGTCAGCTTCTTCGAGTCGTCCAGCATGGCGGCGAGTTCGCGCGGCACGCCGCGTGGGAAGACGACGGCGGCGGCCAGGACGGGTCCGGACAGGGGGCCTCGTCCGACCTCATCGACTCCGGCGACCCGGCCACCGGCGGCGCGTTCCAATGTGAAATCCGGCACGAGGGGATGATAGCGGCGCGGGTGATTCGCGACAGGGCATCAGGCGGGGACGAACACGCCCTCCTCCTGCAGCACCGGCGGCGCGGTAATGATTTCCGGCGGCTGGGTGAACAGCTTGTCGCGTTGCAGCACCGGCATGACCCGGTCGGCGAACAGGCGCATGTTTAACTCCGCCTCATGATGCGGCAGGCCGCCGTAGCCGAACTCGCACACCAGGTGATCGAGGCCGGTGTACTGGCGCAGTTGGGCGATCTGCCGCAGGCACTCGTCCGGCGTGCCGACGATCTGGATCTTCACATACGTGTCGGTCATTTTGTTACGGAGCGTCTGATCGGCCATCTTCGCGTACGTGCGGCCGATCCGGCCATACGCCTCATACCCTTTCACCGACGCGAGACCGCCATCGGAAAACCGATAGTGGTTGTCAACGGAATCCCACTTCTTACCAAGCCATTCGACCGCTCGGTCGGTGGCTTCGCCCTGGGTCTCGGCGCAGGAGATGTTGGTCAGGATGATCGGCGGGCGCGGCGTATGGCCCGCCTCCAGCGCCATTTGGTGGAAGTCGTACACCTCGTGCGCGGCCTTCGACCATTCGTTGTGCATCACGATCAAAAGCCCCAGGCCGGAACTGGCGAGCAGCTTCGCGGACTCCGGACTGTTGGCGGAGCCGTAGAAGCGCAGTTCCGGATGCGAAATCGGGCCGGGCCGGATCGCGGTGCGGGGAATACTGAAGAACTGGCCGCTGTATTCGAAGGTTTCCTGGGTCAGGCCGAGGCGGATGATATCCAGACCTTCCTTGAAGCGCGGCCTCGCCTCATCCATCGGAATGCGGAAACCTTCGTATTCGACCCGTGCCGCGCCGCGGCCGAACCCGAACAGACAGCGCCCGCCGCTGAGCACGTCGAGCAGCGCGATCTGCTCGGCGATGCGGATCGGATCGTGCCAGGGGATCACGATGACCGCGGTGCCGAGATGGATGCGCTTCGTGCGGCCAGCGTAATAAGACAGCAACTGCAACGGCGACGGCGACATGGCATAGCCGGTGAAGTGATGCTCCAATGCGAACAGACTGTCGAAGCCGAGCGGTTCGGCGAGATCGCCGAGTTGCAAATGCTCGTTGATGACGGCGGTGTCCGGGCGGCCTGCCTGGCTGAGCATGTTGAGCGCGATTCCGACTTTCATTGGTGGCATCCTCTCCCGGGGGTATCGAACGCTACCGATTGGTAGGGCCGGCGTCAATCTTCGCGTCCGCCAGCGTCAATCTTCGCATCCGCCGGTGGAGAGTCCGCATCGGGATCGAGGCTGTTCGGAATGTGCACGGGCAAACGGCGCGCGGCCTTGGCGCGACCATGTTCAACCTGTCGGCGCTTTGATCCCTGACCTGACCATTGGGCACCTGAGCGTAGACGTCGGTCTTCCCCGGAGGTTCGTTAACGATAGCGGATGGATCACGCACTCAAGGCGGGCCGCTGAGCAGAACCTGGACTCGTCACTCCAACGTAAGATGCCGCCAGCTTCCAGATCCGGTCGCGCGTCTCCTGTGCCGCCGCGGGACGGCCGAGCAAATAGCCCTGAACAAAACGGCATTGCAGGTGGCGAAGCAACGCAAGCTGCTCCCGGGTTTCCACGCCCTCCCCAACGACTTCCAGCCCCAGGGCGCGAGCCATGGCGAGAATCGCCTCCACGAGTGCGCGCGCCTGGCGATCGGTATTCAATGCGCGCATGAAACTTCGATCGATCTTCACGGCCTCGAACGGGAAGCCGCGCAGGTAACTCAGGTTTGAATGCGCGGTTCCGAAATCATCCAATATCATGCGAATGCCCATCGCCCGTAACGCCTGCATGGTCTTCACGACATTTTCCGTGTCATCGAGCAGCAATCCCTCAGTCACCTCAAGTTCGAGACGGGCCGGCGACAATCCGGTCTGGGACAGCACCTCGCGAATGAACAATACCAGTTCGTCCTCCCGGAACTGGGCCGGCGAAAGATTGACGGCGATGCGCATGGGGATGGCCCAGGTGGCGGCCTCGGCGCAGGCTGTCTCGATGACCCACCGCCCCAGCGGAACGATCAGTCCGATTTCCTCGGCGATCGGAATGAATTCGGCGGGCGAGATGACCCCGCGGGTCGGATGGTTCCAGCGCACCAACGCTTCGAACGCGACCGGCGAACCGGTGATGGTTTCGCAGATCGGCTGGTAGACAAGGAAGAACTGTCCGAGCGCGACGGCGGTGCGAAAATCGAGTTCCAGAGCCATGGCCTCATACTGGCGCTGTCCATCTTCAGCGGCATAAGCACACCAGGTGTCCCGCCCGGCTGCTTTGGCTTTATAGAGCGCGGTGTCCGCGTTCCGGAGTAACTGTTCCGGGGTACTGGCGTCGGCGGGATAAATCGCCACGCCGATCGAGACTCCGATCCGCACGATTTCTCCGTCGATCGCGAATGGCGCCCGGATTGAATCGAGCAACCGTCCGCAGGTTTGCTCGGCTCCCGCCAGGTCCACGTTTTCCAGAATGATCGCGAATTCGTCGCCGCCGAGCCTGGCCACCACATCGGCCGACCGCGCGGACTCACGCATTCGTTGGGCTGCCAGAAGCAGCAACTTATCACCGGCGTCGTGGCCAAGCGTGTCGTTGACCGCCTTGAACCGGTCCAGGTCGAGACAGAGCACGGCCAACGTCGTGCTGTCCCGCCGTGCCGCGGCCACGGCGGCGTCACGCCGTATGCCGAAGCCGTTGCGATTCAGGAGGCCGGTGAGTTGATCGTGGGAGGCCGCGACGCCCAGCATCTCCTCCGCCGCCGAGCGGGCGGTGATATCGGCGTAGGTGCGGACCATTCCTCCGCCTGGCAGCGCGGCGATCCGAACCTCAAGCATAATGCCGTTGGGGCGGCGGCGCTCGTACATCGCCTGGTGATCAAAGAGCAGGGCGGGATCCGGGCTTCCGACCGGCAATCCGGCGAATTCGCCCTGCTGCCACTGGAATGCGACGACGTCGACGAAACGCGGCCGGGAAGCCATCATCGCGGCCGGCAACCCCAGGAGTTCGACCGCTCGCCGATTGCAGACCGCGACGTTGCCGGACGCATCGGCCATGATCAGGCCCTGGTTCATGTGTTCCAGCGTCGTCTCCAGCAGGGCCGACTGTTCGGCGAGATGCAGTTCATTCGTTCGCATCGTGTCGACCTGCTCGTGGATGCGTAACTGTGACTTTTCGATAATCGCGATCTGCCGCGTCAGAACCAGCAGCAAAATCCCGAACCCGATTGTGACCGAGAATGCGCCGCCGCTGATCAGGAGAACCTCTCGCCACCAGCGAGCGAGCGCGGCCGACTCCAGACGTGTGACATTGACCACGATGGGATAGATCGAGAGCGGGTGGACGGACACCCAACGAGCACCCGGATTATCGCCAAAACCAGGCGAGCGGTAATGCCCTCCTCCGAACCCTACCATTTCATACCATCGTGACGTCGTTGGCATTCTGGTGCCGGAAATGCCGGCCACAGCAGGGAAATGCACCAGGAACACGCCGTCATCGCGAAGAATCGTGATCCCGGTGCCATCGCTGAACCCGGTCTTGGCGAACAGCGTATCGAAATAAGAAAGCTGGATTCCCGCGAAGACAACCCCCAGAAACGTTCCGTCCCTTGCTGTCACACGACGCGCGAGGACCACGGTCGACAGCTTGGAGGTCGAGCGGCTCACCAACGGCTCGGACAACCAGGCAGTGGGATCCGATACGGTCTTGAAATGCTGAAAATAGGCTCGGTCGAGGAGCGAATAAGCAGGATTGGGCCATTGCCGGGTTTGGTTCACCAGGTGTCCCTGACTGTCGACAATCGCGAACGACCCGGCCTGAGGCAAATCGACCAGACGCCTTACGAGCGCCTCGTGCACGTCCCAGAGGCCAAATACGGTGTGCAGCGTGATGTCATCCTGGATGCCGCCATTGACGATTCTCTCCGATAATTCCTTGAGCGCGAGGTCGACAGCCTGAAACGTTCGCGCCGTCTGCTCCGCGAGCACCACGCCCAGCCGGTGGTTGTCATCCTGAGTATCCGTGATCGTGCCCAGGCGTAGCCCCCAGAGCGCGATCACGCAGCCGAGGATCAGGGCGGCGATCAGCACGACGCTGATTTTCACCAACTGGCGGCTGCGAGATATCGACTTGCGGGCGTCAGACAAGCGTACCTCCATGCCGCGTGAACCTCAGCCGCGGTTCGGTGGAGCGAGGGTGTCTCCACGCCGAGCGGTGCGCGCAGGATAGGAGGCGTTGGTTAACGGAACCTTTATGGCCAGGTTGCGATGTGGATTGTGGCGTTCGCCCCCGATCACACTCGTATGTGTGACGAAACGATATAGAGCCAAACGGGCTGCCACGCGCGCGAACGCCGGGCGCGCGCGATTTCGTGGCGGCGGTTCAGTGGTGCGGCTGCTTTGGCACCACGAGCCTGAGATCGGCTGGTGGGAGAAACACCGATTCGGGTGGGCTGGCAAATTCCAACGTCACCGCCTCCATCGTAACCGGTTGCTGCCCCTCGCGGGTCAGCCGCAGCACGACGCCAAAGTCGGTCACGCAGGCGGTGCCCCGCGCTCCGTCGGCGTTGGTGAACGCCCAATCGGTGCATGGAGTTTCAAGCAACGTCTCATCGCCTTGCCGGGTGAATTCCCGCGCGGCCGCCAGTAGCGCGCCCGGGTTCGCCACTGTCTTTGGATTGGCCGGATGGGCCGCTTGCTGGGCGTACTCCAGGGTAAGGAACCGGCCCTTGACCCGATCGTAGATGACCGTGATGTACGGAACGGTCGCCGTGGAATAAGCGAACATATCCAGCCGAACGCGTTCACTTTGCTCGGCGAAGGTGAGCTTTATCTTGTCCTCGCGCCCTGGCGCGTTGACGTCGGTGAGGCGATAGGTGACCGCCACGTCGCGCGTCGGCATGGGCGTCGGTGCGTCTTGCGCACGGGCACCGGCGGCGACGGTGACGAACGCGGCGGCCAGCAGTGGGACAAGCACCGAGCGCATGCGCTTACCTGTAACGCGACCGCCGCGGCAATGCCAGAGAAACAGAGGCTTCCACCATGAACAAACGGCCGGCAACCGCGGGCCGGCCGTTTGATCGCGAACCGTCCGAAAGGCCTACCGGCGCCGGAGGCGGCGTGCAAAACCCGTTCCAACCAGACCAAAACCCAGAATCGCGAGTGTCGCGGGTTCGGGCGTCGTGAC
>CALFNB010000043.1 GCA_937902425.1 uncultured Acetobacteraceae bacterium
GTTCCATTACCGGGGGTCGGTACCATTGCCGGGGGACGGCTGGCCTGGTAATGCGCGCCGCATGATCCTGCTGCGCCACGGCCAAAGCGAATTCAATTTGCGCTTCACCGCCACCCGCCGCGATCCGGGCATCGAGGACGCGCGCCTGACGGAGTATGGCCATCATCAGGCCGAGCACGCCGCACGCAAGTTGGCGGTCGAGAAGATCACCCGGATCATCGCCTCCCCGTACACTCGCGCATTGCAAACCGCGGAGCCGCTGGCTCGCCGTCTGGGCCTGAAGATCGAAATTCTGCCGATTGTGCGCGAACGCTTCGGCCTTGCCTGTGACATCGGTTCGCCGAGCAGCCGGCTGAGCCGAGCGTGGCCGGCGCACGATTTCTCCCACATCGAGGAAAAGTGGTGGCCGGACGAACACGAAGGGCCCGGCGCGGTGACCGAACGGGCGAAGTCGTTCCGTCAGCAGATGCGTCAGGCGGCGGACTGGCGGGAAACCGTTGTGGTCAGCCACTGGGGGTTCATCCTGTGCATGACCGGCCAGAACATCGGCAATGGCGAGATGATCCGCTGCGATCCGGACGGGCCGATTCCCGAACAACTGATCTGGCGGGCGTAAGCGCGTCCGAGCAATTCGCGCCAACCTGGGTCGTGCCAACCATTCATTATGGCGCGGACGCGGCGGGCATGCTACCGGGCGCCGGATTAAACACCCCTGGCGCCGCGGGCGCCGCCGAATCAGACCCCTGGGCGCCGCGGCGCCCGACCAAGACGGAGAGCGGCATGTCAGAAACCACCCCAGCCCCCCAGCCCGCGCCGGCGGCGCCGCCTCCTTTGGTGGTGAACATCCAGTATGTGAAGGACCTCTCGTTCGAGGTGCCGGGCGCGCCGAACATTTACAGCACGCTGCGCGCTCAGCCGCAGGTGGCGATCAATCTGGACGTGCAGGCGCGCCGGATCGTTGAGAATGGCAATAACTACGAGGTCACGTTGATGATCCGCGCCGAGGCGAGCGATCCGGGTGCCCAGGGAAACGGCCAGACGCCCGCGCCGGTCGTCTTCATCGCCGAATTGACCTATGCCGGAGTGTTCACCCTGACCGGCCTGCCGGAGAATGCGATCGAGCCGGTGCTGCTGGTGGAGTGCCCGCGGATCCTGTTCCCGTTCGCGCGCAATATACTGGCCGATGTGACCCGGGATGGCGGGTTCCCGCCGGTGCTGTTGCAGCCGATCGATTTCGTGCAGCTCTGGCAGAGCCGTCGCGCCCAGCAGGCGCAGGCCGCCGGAACCGGGGGGACCACGACGGTCTGAGGTTTCGGGCGCTCGCCGGGACAAGCCCAGAAAGCGGTAGCGGGGACCGGCCGGGAGCACCTCCCGGTTTACCTGTTCGCACCCCCCGCCCTACCATGGCGGCCCCATGGCCAATCCGCCCGCCCGGCTTCCCTCCCTGCATTCCCTCCTGGACACTCCGCGGGCCGCCGATCTCGTCGATCGGTTCGGCCGTGCGGAGGTCGTGGACGCACTGCGACAGACGCTCGACGCTTACCGCGCGGAGCGCCGTTTCGACCTTTCCTCAGTCGAGTTGGTGGACGCGGCCGCCGCGGTTCTCGCGCGCCGGTTCGCCGTCTCCCAACGGCCGGTGTTCAACCTCACCGGCACCGTGCTGCACACCAATCTGGGACGTGCGTTGCTGCCGCCGGAAGCTGCCCAGGCCGCCGCCGCCGCGCTCCAGGGCGCCACGAACCTTGAGTACGACCTGCAAGCCGGCGGTCGCGGCGAGCGTGACGACCACATCTCCGGCCTGCTGCGCGACCTGACCGGCGCCGAGGCCGCCACGGTCGTCAACAACAACGCCGCCGCCGTGATGCTGGTGTTGAACACTCTGGCGCTCGGGAAGCAGGTGGCGGTCTCCCGCGGCGAACTGATCGAGATCGGCGGCGCCTTCCGTATCCCCGATATCATGAGCCGATCGGGCGCGATCCTGCGCGAGGTCGGCACCACCAATCGCACCCACAAGCGCGACTACCAAAGCGCGATCGGCCAAAGCGCGGGCGGGCCGGAGACCGCCGCGCTGATGCGCGTGCACCAGGCCAACTATGCGATCGCCGGCTTCACCGCCGCCGTGTCCACGCCCGACCTCGCCGGCATCGCCCATGCCGCCGGGCTTCCCCTCGTCGAGGATCTGGGCTCCGGCAGTTTGATCGATCTGGAACGATGGGGGCTGCCGCATGAGCCGACGCCGCGGGAGTCCATTCTGGCCGGTGTCGATTTGGTGACATTTTCCGGCGACAAGCTTCTGGGCGGCCCGCAGGCCGGGCTGATCGTCGGTCGCGCCGATCTGGTGCGGCAGCTTAACGCCAACCCATTGAAGCGCGCATTGCGGATGGACAAAGGACGGCTGGCGGCGCTGGAGGTGGTGTTGCGGCTATATCGTAACCCCGATCGCCTGGCCGAGCGGCTCCCGACCCTGCGATTGTTGACCCGCGCTGAGGCCGACATCCATGCCGCCGCCGCCCGGCTGGCGCCGGCTTTGCGTGCGTCCTGGCCCGATCGTGACGTCGCGGTCGAGCCATGCCGCGGCCAGATCGGTTCCGGCGCGTTACCGGTCGATCAGTTGCCCTCAACCGCGGTCACCCTGGGCGGCAAGGCGCTGGACCGGCTCCC
>CALFNB010000044.1 GCA_937902425.1 uncultured Acetobacteraceae bacterium
CCCCCCAACCTTCACCAGAGTTTTGGCCATAATGAGAACTGCTGACGCGGGGCCGGAAACGCTTGCCGCTGTCGCCGAAGAAGTGATATCATGCGATATCAATGTAAGAAGACCCGATCATATGCCCGCCATTACCATTCGCAACCTCCCCGAGTCGGTCCACGACGCCCTGCGCCGGATCGCCGCCGAACGTCGCATGTCAGTCGAGGCTCTGGCGCGGGCGGCTCTGGGCGATCTGGCCCGTCAGGTGCGCACGGGCGGGGTCGATTTCGGCAAGCTGATGCGCGACCGGGCCGCGCTTGGCCTGACCGAGGACGGTCCGGAGTGGACCGAAGCGCTGGACGATCCTGCTCTCAGCCGGCGTGTTCTTGGGCTGGATGCGGAGTGAACCTGTTGCTCGACACGCATTATGTCTTCGCGATCGCCGGCAGCCCAGGCCGGCTGAGCGGCACGGAGATCAATTTCCTGGCTGGGTTCCGGGATCGTTTCGTCGTCAGCGCAGTTTCGATTTGGGAGATGCGATTGAAATGGGATGCTTTGCATGCCTCGGGCGATCGCAAAGGGCCACTCGATCCGGCTCAGGCGCTGCGAATTCTGGCGGGACAGAACATCGACTTCCTGCCGTTGACCACTGCCCATGCAGCGACGCCGTTGCATGAATCGCTCTCGCACAGGGATCCGTTCGACGAGATCCTGCTGGTTCAGGCCCAAATGGAGGGACTGAAGCTATTGACCCGGGATGCCCGACTCCTCGGACATTCGCTCGTGACGCAGGCATCCTGACGCCAGCAATCCAGCGGACCATGGAAGCGCGCCCGAGGGCTCGCGGATCGCAGCGCAACGATCCGGACGGCGCTTTAAACAGCCGTCGCGAGTCGCCCAACTTCCGCTAAAACCGCGTTCCGCTCCTCATTCGACGCGCGAGAACCCGCGTAATAGACCGTGATGATGATCGGCGGGCGGCCAGATGACGGCGATATCGTTCGCCACCGCGTGCGCGCCAGAGCCGGTCTTGTCGCCAACGCGCCAGTCCCCCGGCACGCCCGCCCGCAACTGTTTGTCCCCGGTCTTGTTTGCGGTCAACCATGCCGTCAGTTTCTCGCGAGAGGCGGCGGACAGCGCGGTCCCGAGCACGGTCTCACGCAGAAGCCCCAGCATTGCAACAGGACTGGTGGTGTCGCGCGGATCACCCGGCGTGGCTTCGTTCAGGTCAGGCTCACGCCGATCAAGGCGCGTGACGTTGTCTCCAAGCAAGCGTGCGTAGCGCGTCAAAGCCGCCGGCCCACCGAAGTTGTCGAGCAGCAGATTCGCCGCGGTGTTATCGCTGAGGATCATCGCGGCCGCGCAGATTTCGCCGACTGTCAGGCCGCCCCCGTCGGCGTGCCGGCCAGTAACAGGGCAATACGGAACGAGGTAGTCCCTTTCGTAGACAATCCGGCGGGCAAGATTTTCGTCGCCGCGGTCGACCCGCGCCAGAACGAATGCCGCGGCGAGAAACTTAAAGGTGCTGCATAAGGCAAAGCGCTCGTCACCCCGGTGCGTGATCAGGCTGTTGCCCGCGGCATTGAGAATCGCGACGCCAATGCGGCCGCCATGTCTCCGTTCGAGTGCGGCGATCGCTCGTCGCGCCTCGGCTCGATCATTGGCGTCGGCCCGCGAATTCAACCGAAGCAGTCCGGCGGGCAGCACGCCGGTGAGGAGCACCCGACGCGAAATCAACCACATTGCCTTATCACGCGTTCGTGATCCCACCATCGATCGTGATCGTCTGCCCCGTGATGTACGACGCGTCGGGCGAGCACAGAAAGCGTATGACCGACGCGACCTCCGCCGGCCGCCCGACGCGTTGTAGCGGGATCTCCTGGATATAAGCGGCGCCGCGTTCGGCGATCGTCACCTCGGCCATGCGCGTGTCGATCAGCCCAGGAGCGACGGCGTTCACCAGGATGTCAGGCGCGAGGCGGCGGGACAACGAACGTGTCAGCCCGACGATCCCCGCCTTGGCGGCGGCATATGGCGGGTAGCCGGCGCTGCCTCGGCGATACGCGACGGAGCTGGTCAGCACGATCCGCGCCGCGTCCCGGTCCGAGGCCCGGTCCGAGGTCCGGTCCGAGGTCCCCTGGGCGAACCGCGTCGAGAACGCCACCGCCATATCATACGCACTGGTCAGGTTGACGCCGATCGCGCGGTCCCACACCGCATGATCGCCGGCGTCCATCGCGTCCTTCTCGAACAGCCCCGCGAGGTGAACCAGGGCGTGAACCGGCGCGCCCGCCGCCTCGATCGCCGCCGCGCAGGCGGCGGGCGAATCCAGTTCCGACAAATGCGGTATCAACTGCACTTTTCCCAGGACCGCCTCGGCCTGACGCAGGCGTTCCTCGTCGCGGTCGACGATGACGACATGGCCGCCTTGCTCCATGAACGCGCGGGCGGTTTCGATGCCGATTCCACCGGCACCGCCGGTGATCACGATGCGTTTGCCGACGAACCCGGACATCGCCTTCTCCTCCTGGTGAAGCACAGGTCCGACGTTATGACAGGTGTTCCCCAGACACCACGAGCGGGTGGTCACAAATGATCGCGACCGCCTGGTCCGTCGTCCGGCGCCGGTCAGCCCAAAGCGATCAGCGGAGGCCAGCCCGCACCGGAGCGATCAGCCCGTCGATCATCTCCAGCAACTTCAGCCCCGCCACGCCGCCATCACCCTCCATCCGATTCTGCGCGACCCGCTTCATCGCGGTGATCATCGTGCCAAGGGCGCCCGCCACGCCGGCATGACCCCGCGCGGCCGCACCGGGATGTCTCGTCATCGCCGCGACAAGATCGGTCGCCCGCGCCGCCAGCATCGTGATGAGCCCGTAGCCCAGACCGCGCCCATGTTCATTGATGTCATCGAGTGCCTGATGGAGGGTCTGTGCCAGGAACACCGCTTCACGCGGCCTCAATTTCATGCCCTGAAGCGACTCTTCCGACGCGCTGAGAGCAGCCATGAGGCGGGCATGATGGCGCTCCGTCATCGCCTGGAGTTCGGGATCCTGACCGGACCGGCTGATTTGCCCGCGCCGATGCAGCACCGTGCCCACCTGCTCGATCAACACCTGTGCCGAAACCGGTTTGCCCACCCACGCGCTGACGCCGAGTTCATGGGCGCCCTGGATTGTCGCGGGGTCGGTCTCGGCGCTGAGCATGATCACGGGCCAGCCCTCGCCCAGTCCGGTGTTGGCCAACTCACGGAGAAAGTCGAGGCCGGTCATCGGGCTCATCTGGAAATCGCAGATCAGCAGATTGAACGTTCGGCCGGCGCACAGGTCCAGTGCCTCGGTACCTCCGTGCGCCAGGACCACGTCCTGGCAACCATGGCGTTGCAGCGCGAATCGGATGACGGATCGGATGACCGGGTCATCGTCGACACACAGGACGCTGATGTCTGAAAGGTCGACGAGGGCGGATTGGTTCATGCGTCATCCAGGCCGTATGGGGAAGCAGCACCAACTGTGACCGCGATAGCTTAATCGGACGTTAATGGGTGGCGGCCAATACGGGAGGTGCGGCATGGAAATTCAGGCACTCGGCTACATGGGCGCCGGCGCTTCGAACATCGACGAGTGATCCGACTTCGCCACTCGCTGGCTCGCCATCCAGGTGGTCGAGCGTGGCAACACCGGCCGCGCGTTCCGCATGGATGATCGCAAGCAGCGCCTCGCGATCGACCGCACCCTGGCGGACGGTGAACGATATTTCGGCTGGGAGGTCGCGGACGCCGCCGCGTTGCAGGCGCTGGCCGCGCGGCTGGAGCAAGCCGGCGGGGCGGTGTGGCGGGAGCCCGCGTCGCTGGCGGACCAACGCTTCGTGCGCGAACTGATCAGCTTCGCGGATCCCGCGGGCAACCGCCTCGAAGCCTTCCACGGCGCCGCCGTGACCTCCGACCCATTCCAACCTGGGCGGTCGATCTCCGGCTTTCGCACGGACCTCTCGGCATGGGACACGCGGTGTTCCACGTGAAGACCATCGACGATTTGTTCGGACTCCGTCACGAATTACTGGGCTTCGGAGTCAGCGACTTCATCACGACCCCGTTCCGGGCGTATTTCAGGCACGTCAACCCGCGGTATCACAGCGTGGCACTGATCGAAACCGGCAAGCAGGACTTGCATCATTTGATGGTCGAGCGGTACTCGCTCGACGATGCCGGCCAGGGTTACGATAGCGCTCTGGGTGAGCCGGAGAAGATCATGACCATTTTGGACCGGCACCCGAACGATACGGCGATGTCATTTTATCTGAAGTCACCGTCAGGGTTCATGCTCGAATATGGCTGGGGCGGGAGGACGATAACGCCCGGCGACCGGAGGCCGACCGAGGTGACGGTCGGGCCGAGCCCGTGGGGTCACGATCGCGCGTGGCTGCCCGAGGACCAGCGGGAGAAGTGCACGGGCGATGAAGTCGCGGGCGGCGCGGGACGGCAAGCGGGAGCCGGTGCGGGTGATCGAGGGCAACCACGAGCGGATGGATGGTGTTTGTCCCTGATGGGACGCCGCCAAAAAGCAGCGATCGCGCGATCTTTGACAACACCGCGCGAAAAGTCATTTCGCGCGAGAGTTGGACACGCTACACTCACACGTATCAATCCAGGAAACAGGGAGCGTGGCCATGAGTTCTGATACCTCCGGCGCCGAGAGGAAGCCGCGGATCGTGACAGCGGAGCAGGCGGAAGCAATCCGTCCGTTCGGTATCGACATGAAGGTCATGATCGGCGCGGAGCACACCGGCGGCTCATTCTCGGCGATCACCGCGTACATCAACCCTGGCGAGGGCCCGCCGCCGCATCTGCACCGCGATCGCGACGAGTATTTCTACGTTCTGGAAGGGACCTACAAACTGACGGTCGGCGACAGCGAGGCGACGGTCGGTCCCGGCGCGATGGTTTTCGTGCCGCGCGGCACGGTGCACGCTTTCACGAATACCGCGAGCAGCGCTGGCAGGTTGCTCGAATGGACCATCCCGGGCAGCAATGGCGATTACTTCAGAGCGGTGCACGAGATGGAAACGACCGGCGGTTTCGATCCCGAGAAATTCGCCGAAATCAACCGGCGGTTCGTCACGGAGTTTGTCGGGTAGGCCTCCTGGCGTCATGGTCCGTCCGGATCGTATCGTCCCCAGCGAGGTCATACCCGGGCCTGGCCCGAGCATCTGTCGCGGCCCCCGGCAATCGAAAGTCGGCTCGAACGGGCATCGAGCGCGCTGACAGAGATCCTCGGGTCATGTGTGGCATGCACACATCGTTGGGCTGAACCGTCGCTATACTCCGGTGTTGGGACGGGGGCGCCAAAACCAGGGCAAGCAAGTGTCTTAACACGGAGAAGACAGGGAAAAGACAGGGATTTTCACGGAAAAGGAAGCGTGGCGCTTCGTGCGGACGTTCGATCGTACATCGCTCGAAGCATTCAGAATTCTTGCCTTTCCGTGAAAATCCCTGTCTTTTCCCTGTCTTCTCCGTGTTAAAGCCTGGCCTTCTTTCGGCCGGAGAACCAACCGAGGAACACCAAAGACCCACATCTGAATTCGAGATGTGTGAACCTTGTAGGGTGCGGCTTGAGGATGATGGGGGGAAGCGGCTCGGTTCAATCGGACCTCACCCTTCCGGAATCGGTCCGGTATAGACCGCTCGGGGGCGGATCAGTTGACCGGTCTCCCGCTGCTCCAGCGCATGGGCGATCCAACCAACCGACCGGCCGAGCGCGAACAGGCAGAACGCGCCGCCTTCCGATAGCTTGAGGAACCGCCGCAGCGTCACCAGCGCGAAGTCGATGTTCGGTGCCTGACCGGTCAATTGGTCCACCGCGTTCACCACGGCGCGCGCCCGCGGGAAACGCGGCAGGATGTGCGCCAGCAAAACCGCGGCGCGCACGTCGCCCTCGGGGTAGAGCGGGTGGCCAAACCCCGGCAACGCCTCGGCGGCCGCGAGACGCCGGCGCAGTTGGACCACCGGGTTCCCGTCGTCGAGGCCCCGCCAGAACGTTTCGATGCGGGAGGTCATCCCGCCGTGGCGGCCTCCGCTCAGCGCCGCGAGGCCGCCGATCACGGCCGCCCGCAGGCTGGCACCGGTCGAGGCGACACAGCGGGCGGTGAAACTCGATGCGTTGAGTTCGTGATCGGCGCAGAGCACGAGCGCCATGCGAACAAGATCGGCGCCTTTCCCGTCCAACCGCCATGCTTTCGCCAATTGCCGATGCAGCGGCGGCACCCCAGGTGGCGCACCAGCGACGCAGGACAGCAGGACGCGAACCAGGGCCCCGCAGCCCTCCGCCAAACGATCCGGATCTTGCCGCCAAAGTGCCGAGCCATCGTCGCTGGTGGCGGCCGCGAACAGCGGCAGCAAGGCCTCATCGGGCGGCGTGCCTCGGTAGTGATGGGCGAGCGCCGTCATGATTTTCGGCGTCGTGGGCGGCGTGGGGCCGAACGCGGTCGCGGCGGGCAGGCGCCACAACGACGCCGCCACCTCCTCCACCGTCGCGGCCTTCGCCAGTTCGACGGCCTCGACGCCGCGGTAGAACAGGCGGCCGCCCTGGATCAGCGTGATCGCTGATTCCAGCACGGGCAAACCCCAGTCGAGCGTTGCTTTCGCGACCTCCTTCGGCCGCCGCCCGCGCCGGCGCTCGTCGGCGAGTCGCGCGACTGCCTCCGACGCATAGCGGCGCTGCCGCGGATCGCTGGTTTCGTGTGCCCGCAGCAGGCCGCGGCTGACATAGGCGTACAGCGTTTGTCGTGACACGCCGAGCCGGTTCGCCGCTTCCGCGGCCGAGAGGTAATCCGCCACAAACCGCTCCTGACCTCGAAGAGGGATGTAAATACATTGATCGAGTTAATCAAGATTGACGATTCATGGAACATGGCATGTGCTGACGACCGCTGACAAGGAGCCCACGCGATGCCGGAAACCTCATCACCGAATGTCACCCGGACCGAACCGCTGTACGGATTTCCGCGCGACATCTGGACGTCTCTCGGCGGCGACGCCGAATGGCTTTCGTCAGTTGCGTTCTCGGAGGATGGCGATCTGCCGGCGGCCTTCGCGGTCAGCGATCTCGCCGCCGCCTCCGTCGCGGCGGCGGGTCTGGCCGTCGCGGAACTCATGGCGTGTCGCGGTGGCGGCCGTCCGGCGGTACACCTCGACCGGCGGCTCGCATCGTTCTGGTGCGTCACGACGCTACGCCCGCTCGGTTGGGCCGTGCCGCCGCCCTGGGACCCGATCGCCGGCGATTACGCGGCCGCGGACGGTTGGATCAGACTGCACACCAATGCCCCACACCACCGGGACGCCGCGCTCGCGGTGCTGGGGGTGCCGGCTGAGAAGGCAGCCGTCGCGGCCGCCGTGGCGCGTTGGCGGATCGATGACCTGGAGGCGGCGGTGGTCGACCGAGGCGGTTGCGCCGCGGCGATGCGCGACCTCGCGGCATGGGCTGACCATCCGCAGGGAAAATCGGTGGCGGCCGAACCTTTGGCCTGGATCGACGATGGCGACGCGGCGCCGGAAGCCCAATGGCCGGTGACCCCGAACCGGCCGCTCGCCGGTATTCGCGTGCTCGATCTGACGCGGGTGCTCGCGGGTCCGGTCGCGACCCGGTTCCTGGCGGGTTTTGGCGCCGATGTGCTGCGGATCGATCCGCCAGGATGGGATGAACCGGGAGTGATCCCCTCGGTGGTACTGGGCAAACGCTGCGCCCGGCTCGATTTGCGGCAGCCAGGCGACAGGCGCGTGCTGGAACAACTGCTGGCCTCGGCCGATGTGATGGTGCACGGCTATCGGCCGGATGCGTTGGCCCGGCTCGGGTTGGACGCGGCGGCGCGGCGGCGGTTATGCCCAGGATTGGTTGATGTGTCGTTGGACGCGTATGGTTGGACGGGGCCGTGGCGGGGACGGCGCGGGTTCGACAGCCTGGTGCAAATGAGCGCGGGCATCGCGGCGGAGGGCATGCGCCGGTTCAATACCGACAAACCGAAGCCGTTGCCGGTCCAGGCGCTGGATCACGTGACCGGATACATCATGGCCGCCGCGGTGGTGCGTGGCCTCACGCGCCGGCTGAAGGAAGGGGTAGGCTCCGGCACCCGGACATCGCTGGCACGGACCGCGGCGCTGCTGACCGCGGCACCGATGCCGGACCGGAACAAAGAATTCGCCGCTGTGGATGATGCCGATTTCGATCCCGCGATCGAGGCCACCGCCTGGGGGCCGGCACGCCGCCTGAAGCCCTCGGTCGTTGTCGAGGGCGCCGCCATGCGGTGGGATTATCCGGCCAATGCCCTGGGTTCGTCGAAGCCGGAGTGGATACCGCGCTGACGCATTCGATTTCCTCCACCGTCGCGAATCTCTTGTTCGGTTGCTCGACGAGAAATTCGTTTCGAACGACCGCGTCGCGGCTGATAGACCGCTCGCACGCGATAATCCGTGGTTCCGTTGGGATTTGGGAAGCAAGCATTACCACTAAGACACTAA
>CALFNB010000045.1 GCA_937902425.1 uncultured Acetobacteraceae bacterium
GGAACCGGAAAGATCGCCGGTCAAACCATGGAGCTCGAATACAATCATGCCTGGTGTGAAATGCATGCGATCCTCACAGCCGGTGCCGGTTCACATATCGCCACCCCGCCGGCTGCTTCGGTTCCTCAGGCGTCGGCACCAGTGCCAGCGCCCACACCGGTCCCAACGACAACGCTGAACCCCACGCCATCTCCGGTCCCGGTGCCCGCGGCGGCGCCGCCTTCGTTGCCCGTGCCAATTCCCGCCGCCGCGCCCGGTATGCCGTCGCCAACATCGGGGCCTGTCAGAAATTTCCCAACCTTTGCCCATGAGGACATGGTGCTTCGACGCAGACAAACGCTCCTCAGCGGTGCACTCAGCCTGATGTCCGGCGTGGGTTGTCCATGCGTCGCGGGTGCGAAAGCGCGCCGTCACAACGATATCTTCGGGTGCATGCTGGCCGACCATGAAGTTCAGGCGTTTTTCAATACGGCGCCCGAAACCCGCATGTTCATAACCGGTGATGAGCCCATGATACCACGGTCGGGCGATAAAGACTTCGACCTCGCACTGGCTCAGACGCTTGTGTTGATCTCCGACTTGTTTCAGGTGACGCCGGGCTTTGCGTACTACGACGATTACGACGGTCTGAACGCATTCGCGACGTCTCGCGCCCGTTTGAATGGGGCAAATGGCACCGTGTTGTTTGGCCAAGGCATGCTCGCACGCCTTCGAAGCGGCCGAGAAGATCCGGACGTCAGTGTCGCGGCGGTGTGTGCCCATGAGTTCGGCCACATAGTTCAATATAGGAACCGGCTGACTGAACGGTTGAGTGCCGGCCAGAGCACGACAAAACGGGCTGAATTGCAGGCGGATTTTTTCGCGGGCTATTTCGCCGGAGCCAGGAAGCGTCAGAAGCCATCCTTTCCGGCAGCGATGTTCGCGGTGAGGCTGTATGATTTTGGTGATAATAATATCAATGAGCCCAGTTATCATGGGACGCCCGATGAAAGAGCGGCAGCACTGATGTACGGCTTTCAATCGTCGTACAGGGACGGGAATTCATTGTCCCAGGCAATCGATATCAGCACCAGGTATGCCATGGCGTTGTGATGGCGAAACAACCGTCTCGCGCCGCCGGATAAGCGATCATCGCGAAAGCCACCTGTCCCCGGTCGGCACGATCAGCGATCGGGACCGATCTCCACCATTAAATCGGCGCGCGCAACGATCACCCGCCCTGCACGTCCTTGGTCAACAGCGCGGGCATGTTCACATCGGAGCGGCCCGCCAAAATCTTCTCTTCGTCATCCAACTCTTCACGGCGAGCGGGCGCGACGCTGGCCTGATTTGTCTCGGGAGTGGCTGGTTCGTCGTCGCGGTGCGGATGGGACATAAGCGTGCTCCCTGGCTGCTTGCGAAACGCTAACCTGGATCATGGTGCGACGCAACATGAATTGTGGACGGCCAGGCGCGAAACGAAACTTCGGCCTGGCGACTGCTTGCCCGGCGCACGTGGTCTCGACCGCGGCGGGGCCAGCCATCGGCGTTGCCACAACGCGGTTCGCTTTCAGGCACCGGTGCTGGCATAATGCGGCGCATGCGCCAGATCATGACATCCAGGACCGCCCCTCGGTGCCCGTCCGTAACCGCCAATCACAGAGTCCGGCCGGATGAGCCGATGCGATGAGGAAACCTGCCAGCTTGAAACAGGCAAGCGCCCAATATGACTGACGTGATGTCACCTCCCGCCGAAACCTCTCCCGAGACGGCTTATGACGCCGTACCCGCATCGGAGATTCGCCTCGCGCAGGACCTGCTGTTCTTCGGCTATCGCGACTTCACCAACGCCGCCGACGTAATCCTGGAGGAACTGGGGCTCGGCCGGGCGCACCACCGGGCGATGCATTTCATCGGCCGCCATCCTGACATCACCGTCTCCGAGTTGCTGTCGATTCTGCGCATCACCAAGCAGTCGCTCGCCCGCGTGCTGAGCGATCTCGTCGACCGCGGTTACGTGGCCCAAACCCCCGGACTTGGTGACCGGCGACAGCGCCTGCTGCGCCTTACCGCCCCGGGCGAAGCCCTGGAACAACGGCTGTTCGACCGCCAAAAAACCTGCCTGACCGAGGCATTCCACGCGGCCGGCCCAACCGCCCTCGCGGGATTTTGCCAGGTCATGCGCGGCATCATGGACGAAAGCGCTCGAGCCTGGGTCGATCTGGGGTCGCGTGACGCCGGCAAGCCTCATGACCGATGACAGCCACATCCTGGTCGTCGAGGACGACGCGAGGCTGCGCGATCGTCTCGCGCGCTTCCTGACAAGCGAGGGGTTCCGCGTGACCGCCGCCCCCGACGCGGCCGACGCACGCGCCCGGATGCGCGGGATCAGTCCCGACCTGCTGGTGCTCGACGTGATGATGCCTGGGGAAAGCGGCCTCGACCTCACCCGCTCGCTGCGCGAGGAGCAAGGCCACGATCTGCCGGTCCTGCTGCTGACCGCCCGCGGCGCACCCGAGGACCGCATCGCGGGGTTCGAGGCCGGAGCGGACGACTACTTGCCCAAGCCATTCGAGCCCAGGGAACTGGTGCTGCGCATAAGGGCGCTGTTGCGGCGCGCGCCGGCGCCGGTAACGGCTGTTCCGGCGCTGTCGGGCCCGGTCCGTATTGGCACCGCGACCTTCGACCTCAACCGCGGCGAACTGCTGGGCCCGAATGGCCCGATCCGGCTGACCGGCGGAGAGGCGGCTCTGCTGACCGCGATGGCCAGCCGGCCCGGCGAAATCCTTTCCCGCGACGAAATCGCCGCCGCCCTGGGCACCGACGATTCGGGGGAACGCGCGGTCGATGTGCAGGTCACCCGGCTGCGCCGAAAAATCGAGGCCGACCCACGCGAACCGCGCTTCCTCCACACCGTGCGGGGCCGCGGCTATGTGCTGAAGCCGGGCGTTTGAATGCGCGCCCGGGTGCCAGGAATGGGCTGGTTGAAGCGGATGATGCCGAAATCGTTGCTCGGCCGCAGCCTGCTGATGATCCTGATCCCGCTGGTGGCCGTGCAGGCGGTGACGTTCCAGATGTTTTACGGCAGCCACGTGGACATCATCTCCCGCCGCCTGACCGCCGCGATCGCCGAGGAGATCGGCCTGACCACGGAACTGATGGATCGCTTCCCCGGCCAGCAAAATCATGACTGGATCCTGGCGGCGGCGCGTCACCGGCTTGGCCTGGAAATCAATCTCGAACCGGGCGCCAAACTGACCAATCCGCGCAGTACCAATATCCTTGGCCCGATGGACGACGATCTGGAGACCGCGTTGCGCGAGGCGTTCGATTCGCCATTCGCCATGGATTGGACGTCGGATCCGCGGTCGGTGCTGATCAGCGTGCAGGTCGCCGATGGCGTGGTGCATGTCGTCGCGCCAAGGAAACGATTATACTCCACGACGATTTACCTGTTCGTGCCCTGGGTGGGCGGCACCGCCCTGCTGCTGTTCGGCGTCGCCTCGTTGTTCATGCGCAATCAGGTGCGCGGCATCCGCCGCCTCGCCGTCGCGGCGGAGGCGTTTGGTGTTGGCCGCGATATCCCGCCGATCCGGCCCGAGGGCGCCACCGAAGTGCGCCAGGCGGCGGCGGCGTTCAATCGGATGCAAGATCGCATTCGGCGGTTCCTGGCGCAACGAACGGAAATGCTGGCGGGCGTTTCGCATGACTTACGCACGCCGCTGACCCGTCTGCGGCTGGCGCTGGCGATGCTGCCCAAAGATGAGGCGTGGTGGCGAGATGTCGCCGAAATGACGGAAGATGTCGAGGAAATGGAACGGATGATCAGCGGTTACCTGGCTTTCGCACGCGGCGAGGGGACCGAACAGGCGAAGCCCATCGATCTGTCCGCCATGCTGACCGATGTCGCGATCGCCGCGCGCCGGGGCGGTGCGAATATCGAGATTAGTGTCCCGGACACGTTGACCGTTTCTTTGCGCGCCGACGCGGTGAAGCGGGCGATCACCAACCTCGTGGACAACGCGCGGCGGCATGCGAACCGGATCATGGTCTCGGCCGTTTCACGCGGGCGTTCGGTCCTGGTGAACGTGGACGACGATGGGCCAGGCATCGCCGCCGAACAGCGAGAGAATGTATTCCGGCCGTTCCTGAGTGGCTCGACCGGCGGCACCGGCCTCGGGTTGACGATCGCGCGCGACATCGTGCGGGCCCATGGCGGCGACATCTCGCTCGAGGATTCTCCGATGGGTGGATTGCGGGCGCGGGTGCGATTGCCCGTGTGATTCCCCGCCAGAGACCGGTAGTGACGTCATATCCAAGATAGAATATTTTGTTATCGATATGACGACCAGAGCGGCGCATCCAACAACCGAGCATCAGCGGTGGCGAACATCTTCGTCAACGTGAACTTCCACGGGCATGGCCGCACCGAATTGTCGGGCACGGCTGACGAACTCTGCTTCATGCCGTCGACCTTGCTGCTATGACGTCAATACACCCTGGGCGTCGTCGGCCATGAAGATTTTCCGGGCTACCCTGTCTACATATACGATTACAATGCAGTGTTCGGGCCGACCGAGGAAAGTAAAGCCGCCGATCCGGTCCCGCGCATCATCACGGGATCGACCGCGCGAAGTCAGATTTTTCTGGTAACGGGTTATGGCGCCGGAGGCGTCACGGCGGTTTATTTCGCCAGGGCCGTCAATCAACGAAAGGACGCGACACTTGATTATCTCGGGCTCGCGCACGCGGCCTTTTGCGACCCGGATAGTACCGGCCTGATGAAAACGTCCAGGTTCACCGGCAAGTATCTGAAAATTACTATCAGGCAGAAGGCAATGCTTCGGATGTCGCCGAGATCCATGGCGCGGTAGATGGGTTCACGAACTTCAACCTCGACAATGAAGTCATCGGCGGCAGTGTGGCCAACCTGCATTAGCAGGCGGTCAAGACGGGAAATGTTTACATGGAAAACGATGTAATTTGGTGTTTGAAGAACTACAAGCCATAGACACTGCTTCTCACGCCGGCGGAATAAAGTTCGCGTTAATATTTCGTGATCATGGCCCAGTTGTTCGGGCCATTCGAACAAGTACCGGCAGATGCCATTCGCCGGTGATTCGCATGCTGGACTTCCCATGGCCTGGCCCTATATGTTGGACGCGATCAATCACGGTCGGAGCGAAACGCGAGTAAGGGCGCACGCGATCCGGCCTTGATCGAGTCGGCCGCTGCATCGGTTCAAGGTCCGCCTGGCCAGTGGAACAAAAAACAACACCAATCCGTCATACGACAGCCTCTGTATCCGGCCTGATCTCAACGTGCCTCCATTCCAAAGCGTCCGACCGTCGAGGAGCATCCATGACCAAGCCCGTCAAACTCATGTCCGTCGCTACCGCGGTTCCGCCCTACTGCATCGAACAGCGCGATGCAGCCGCCGCCGCGCACCGGGGTTTCGCCGCGCGCTATGCGGATTTCGAGCGTCTTGCACGGGTTTTCGAAAGCTCCGGAATTCGCCGCCGCTACGCGGTGCGTCCGCTGGAGTGGTATTTCGAAAAGCTGGGCTGGCCGGAACGGAGCACGGCCTATCTTGAGGGCGGGCTTGAATTGTTCATCGAGGCGGCGACGAAAGCACTCAATGCCGCCGGCATCGGGGCCGATGAGGTCGATGCCGTCGTCACCGTCTCATCCACCGGCATCGCGACACCGAGCCTTGAAGCGCGGGCCGCCGGACGCATCGGCTTGCGCGCCGATATCGAGCGGGTGCCGGTCTTTGGCCTTGGTTGCGCCGGGGGCGTGTCCGGGCTGGCCATCGCGTCGCGCCTCGCGCAGTCCAGCCCCGGAAGGACCGTGCTGATGGTCGCGGTCGAGTTGTGCACGCTGGCTTTCCGGCTTGACGAACTGACCAAGGCCAACATCGTCGCCACGGCGCTGTTCGGGGATGGCGCCGGCGCCTGTGTGCTGCGGTGCGGCGGAGAGGGTATCGCGGACGTGGAAATGAGCGGCCAGCACATGTGGCCCGACACGCTCGACATCATGGGCTGGTCGG
>CALFNB010000046.1 GCA_937902425.1 uncultured Acetobacteraceae bacterium
CCGATCTCAGGCATCCCGGCCGTCGCCGGCGCATCCAAGGCGCAGATCATCGATGGCTACCTGAATGATGTTGTGGCGACCGCCGCCGCCGTGGCACCGCCGCCATACAACATCGCGCTTATCGCAGCCGAGGTAATCCTCCCCGAGGTCGAGGCGTTCATAAACCAATACCTGCCGCTCACGGTCACGGCGAGATTCCCTTCGGCGCGAATCGGCGCGGCGATGCCAATGTCGCCAGACCAGGCGCGGGCGAAGCTCGGCATTCCGATTGTGCATCCATAATGGCGCGATATCGCAAAAAGCCTGTCGTCATTGAGGCATTCCGACTGGGCGAAGAATGGCCTGACTGGTGGGCTGACGCCGTGACGGCGAACAAGGTGACAACGCACAACAATGATGATCGATGGAGGGGTGGCCCTGACTATGCGCTGATCGAAACGCTGGAAGGCACGCACCGAGCCGATAAGGGCGACTGGATCATTCAGGGGGTGAAGGGCGAGATTTACCCGTGCAAGCCGGATATTTTTGCACTCACGTATGATCTTGTGGGAACGTCAGATAAGAAGATGGAACCTGTTGAATGACCTGTCCACCCCTTTACTTTTACGACATCACCCCCGAGCAATGGACAGCCGCCAAGGCCGAGGTTGCGACCAAATACGGGATCGAGATCACCGCCGACGTGGGAGAGGCGAGCAAGGATGGGATCACGATTGGCTGGAACTATGACGGCAAGAATGTTTCCATCCAATGCGTGGGCAATGTGTTTTTCGTCCCGTGCGATTTCATTAATGCTGAAATCGACGCGGCGGTGAAGGCGGGGTTGAAATCATGACCTCTGGCATTGACCGTTGGAAAGCTCATGTCGTCCAGCAGTCCACGGAGGCGAATGGTGTCTGGACCGTCATAACGGATGACGGCGACGGCTTTACGAGCCAGCAGACCATCTTTCGTGGGCATGATTCAGAGCAACGCGCTCGCCAATACGCGGTCTTTCTGACGATTGGTTGGACCAAGGGGCAAACGCTGGTCTCGGACTTTTTCAGTCTGCCGGTTCGGATGGAACAGAATGAGGCGCGGGTAGCGGAGTTGTATCGGGACATCGCGGCGGTGAAGGCGAGGTTGGGCAATGAGCGATAACATCAACGAGCGCCGCTGCGTATCCTTGCGATGTGGTAAAGATTGCTGGGGGTTGCCGGGGTGCGAGCATCCTGATCGGACTCCCTTCTACCTGAAGCGTTTACCTACGATTGAGGAGTTGGAGCGCCGCGAGCGAAATCGCCGCCTATGGTGGCGGACTGCGCGTATCGCGGTCGTTTTGTTGTCGATGGCCGAGATAGCGTGGTGGCTGTACTTATGAAAGACGGCCGCTCGTTTTGGTTCCACGTCGCGGACAGCATTGCGCGAGTAATTGAGTGGCTGAAAGGAAAGGGGCCGTGACCGCCACATCTCTTCAGGGTAAACTGCCAATCAATCCGAAATCTCGTCCCTGCGGTTGCCTTGGCGCGAGTATCGAATGCGTGTGGCAGGCGCCGACAATCAAGAGGCTCGTTGGCTACCAGTGTGGCGAATGCTGCCATCGGTGGCCTATTGAAGGATTACAGAAATGACCACTCTGTCGGAGGTTGTCATAGAAAATGATCGATTGCGGTCCGAGGTCGCGGAGTTGCGTTCTATCATCGACACGATCCTCGCCGCTTATGAGCACAGCGACCCGGATACGTCATTTGCCAAGGCGGTGAAGGCGATCGGGCTAAAATGACCGACATCGTTCAGCACACAATCGAAGATCCCGCTGCATTCTGTGCCTGGTGGCAGAGGCGTTCATCGTCGGACCCTATACTGGACGAGGAAATCGTTCTGGCCGCGTTGTCGGCTGGGTTGATTGTGACCTCTGGCGTATCGATGTTTCTGACTTCGCTTGGCCGCAGGTTTGCAAAAATCAACGCGGCGCAACGATATTGAGGGAGGAAGTGATGGCCTACATTGAGCGCGATCCACGCACAGTGACCACGCTTACTGAAACCCAAATGCACGCTCACATCGAGCAACGCATTCAGGAGCGTGCAAACCTTGGGCATCTCTATGTGATTGAGCAAAGTGATGATGGTCCGGTCGGCGTCTTCCGAGGAAACGCCGCTGCATCGATCTTGCGCGTGGTCCTGGATGCGGTGCGTGAGGCTGGATGGAGGGTGACAAAGATATGACCATACCTACGATTGCCGTTGTGTCGTACACCGGATTGCTCCCGATCAACCTAATCAATCTATGGCTCCCGGCCGCCCAAGTGGCACTCAGCCGGGACTTCGCACCGCACTGGTCAGATGCCAAGCTGCGTTTCGCGGCGCCTGGGACCGCGATCGAGCCGGACGAATGGGTGCTCGGGTTCTTTGATCACTCGGACCAGGCGGGCGCTCTCGGCTACCACACAACGACCGCCGCGGGCCTACCGATCATGAAGATATTCACCGCGGATTGTCTGGCCGACAAGCAGAACTGGAACGTCACCTCGCTGCACGAGATTTACGAAACGCTCGCGGATCCATACATCGATCAGACCGTGCGGATGACGGACGCCGCTGGCGTCGTCTGGGAATATGCCCGCGAAGTTTGCGATGCGCCGGAAGACGATCATTTCGCGCGCCGCGTCAACGGTCATCTGGCGTCGAATTTCGTGCTGCCATCATGGTTCGATCCGGCGGGCGTCGCGCCGTTTACGGGCTACCCCTGTCCGGAGATCACCGCGCCATTCATGCTCGCGAGCGGTGGGTACATCGGCCGGCGGGAGATCGCCCCGACGCCAAGTGAATGGCAACAGGAATACAGTAGAATTGCCGGCAGCAGGCAGAACAAGGCGGAGACCAGCCGCACACTACGCCGCTTCGCTCGCGATCTTGCCGCGTCATAACTTGACACGGGACGCGGACTGAACTTTACCGAGATCGCAGCGCGACGAAATGACGTGCGTGAACTGGTAGCGGGGACTGTCAGCCTCGCCTGCGATAGGGGAGCCGCCTCGGGGAAACTCGGGGCGCCTTTTCTGCGTACGGCGCGCGGGTCAGGCTGGCGGGTCGGGTTGCCACCCGCCACCGGTCCCTCGCTGCTCCGCTTCCCTGAGCAGTCCCAAATCCCGCGCGATCTCCTCGCCCTCGCGCGTGCAACAATATCCGCTGCCGGCGGCCTTCCCATCCTCAGTGAGTAGCCCGCGCTCATAACTGGCGAGTTTCTTGCGCGCGAGAGAGCGAACGGCTCGGCGGACTCGCTTTAGATCGAACCCGGTATTCTCAACTATCGTCCGAAAATACAGGCAGTTTTGGTGGTGTTTGGCTTCGGTGGCCAAAACTTTGAGGCATGCGATTTCGACATCATTGAGCCTGATGTGTCTGATGTGTCGCGCGGCGGCGGCGTCGGTCAGTGGCTGATGTTCAAAAATATACCAGCGGGGTGCGTCAACCATCCTTCGCCTCCTCGCGCGGCGCCGCTTCAATCAACTCTTTGATCGCGATGGCACATCCCAACGCTTCAGTAGCGAAGGCCGTGAATACCATTTTATCCGTCTCGACTTTCGATGCGCGCGCCTCCCGGAGGGCCTTATTGCTCCGTTCCGCGCATAGCCGTTCAGCCGCTTTCATGCCGTCGATATACGTCACAACAACCATCCTCTGATCGCTTCCGAAACAGCCCACGGAAACCCGAACCAATACCCGAGCCCAACGATGGCGCCGATCGCGAGCGCGCCGAACCAGCGGCCGAGGTCTGAGCCGAGGCCGCACGGGCGCGGGGAACGGGTGAGGGCGCCGTCGCGGGGCATTAGGAATCTCCCGTATCAACAGGGAACCACTCGCGCACGGCTTCGACAGCTTCAGCGTAGGACTTCGCGCTTATAACTTTTTGTGCGAAATCCTTCCTTTCTTCGCCAGGGATATCGAGTTCGCGCATGAATTGGCAGGCGGTTCCCAAGATGGCAAAGATGTTGCCTTGTGGACCGGTCGCTGAGATTACAGTGGTGAAGCGGGGGAGCGGGAAGCGGGTGAGATCAGACATCGCGCGCGCCGTTCTGAAGCGTGTCCTGCGCCTTCTGGATCAGCCGCCGCGCAAGGATGGCATCGACTTCCCCAGCCTCGCTGTCCATGCCGGGCGGGTCGCCGGCTGTGCGCTTGATCGCCTCGTCCAGCATGTGTTGCAGGCGGTCGCGCGCGCCGTTCTGAAGCGTGTCCTGGGCCTTCTGGACCAGCGGCCGCGCAAGGATGGCATCGACTTCCTCGCCCGTCTGAGCCCCCGCCAGCTCGGGGCCGAGTTCGTCAAGGAACATGCCCCAGGTGTGAGGTTTCGGCGGCGGCGGTTCGGTGGGTTGCATGACTTGTTCGGGGTCGGGGTGGATGGCTGAGTGCTCAATACGCGGCGTCAGACCAGTCGCCTCAAAGGGCACCATGTCCCGCGCTTCCTCCGCGCTGATCAAACCTTTCAGCACATCAGGGAAAGCATCCCGCAAACCAAATCCACGCGCACGCGCCAGCAACATGCGCTGCGGATATTTCGCATATAGGTCTTTGCCCCACAGACTGGCCTTCTTCGCTTCGGCAACCCCAAACTTTCCGACTGATGGCGTGGGATCGTCCTTGCGTTTGGCCTCGCAGAAATACGTGAGTGTGTCGCCTTCACCGGTTGACCATTCCTTGATGTATTCGCACTTGCCAGACGCGCGGATCAGGCCGGGCATGGCATCGCCCCAGATCGACGGGCGCCCGTTTATAACCGCGATGTTTTGCAATGATTGCATGGGCGCGAGGCCAAGTTCCGAGCCCATCATGACTGCGATCACGATGGCGTCTGGTTTGTTGATGTAGTCTTTCGGCACCATCCCGGACTTCGCCGCCTTCTCCGCGAATCGCTCGATCTCGGCCCAGGTTTGTAACCGGACCGGCGAGGGCCGCGACTGTTGAACGGCGATGGCGTCCACGCGTTCGAGGATCTGATCAAGCAGGCCCGTTTCGTGCGCTTCCGTCGTGGCCTGCGGCTCCCGGTAGAAGCGATCAGCGGGTTTTAGGGTCGTGCTCATTTATTTTGTCCTTATTGAGAGAGATGCCAGACCGTTGCTCAACACCGCACCGGGAACTTCCTCTCCGCTTTTGAGCGTTGACAAAATCACGGCTTTATCGATCTTACGCGTCTCCACGATCTCAACGAATTTGTCAGGAATTGCAGCCTCGTCCACAATCATCGCGGATTGCGTGCCGCGCCGAATGCTGGCGGTCAGATCGGGAAGCTCGATCTTTTTCTCGTCCAGAACGTCCATGATCGCATATGCGGTTGCCCGCATGCTTTCGTTACGCCGTTTGTAACGATCCCTGCGCCCCTGCATGGCGTCGATCTGATCCGCCGCCGCGGTGGCCATGGCGCCAGCGTGGACGGCTCCCCGGAGCAGGCGGGCGAGGATGCTTTGGACGTCAAGCAGGCCCGTTTCGTGCGCTTCCGTCGTGGCCTGCGGCTCCCGGTAGAAGCGATCAGCGGGTTTTAGGGTCGTGCTCATTTATTTTGTCCTTATTGAGAGAGATGCCAGACCGTTGCTCAACACCGCACCGGGAACTTCCTCTCCGCTTTTGAGCGTTGACAAAATCACGGCTTTATCGATCTTACGCGTCTCCACGATCTCAACGAATTTGTCAGGAATTGCAGCCTCGTCCACAATCATCGCGGATTGCGTGCCGCGCCGAATGCTGGCGGTCAGATCGGGAAGCTCGATCTTTTTCTCGTCCAGAACGTCCATGATCGCATATGCGGTTGCCCGCATGCTTTCGTTACGCCGTTTGTAACGATCCCTGCGCCCCTGCATGGCGTCGATCTGATCCGCCGCCGCGGTGGCCATGGCGCCAGCGTGGACGGCTCCCCGGAGCAGGCGGGCGAGGATGCTTTGGACGTC
>CALFNB010000047.1 GCA_937902425.1 uncultured Acetobacteraceae bacterium
AACAGATTGATCAGTCCCGCGACGCCGTGCGTTTGCGGCCCCTGCACGACGAAATCCTGTGCCGGCGCGCCGCGCGGCACGATCTTGGGACGGATGCCGGCGTAGCCCGGCTGCAGCGCGCCGTCCTTCAGTCCTGGCCAATAACGCCGGACCGCGTCATAGAAGCCATCGGAACGCCGAGGATCGACCGTGTACTCGATCGTGTCGATCCATTCCACGTCCGGACCAAACCGTGCCTGGCCACCCAGGTCGATCGTCAGATGCACGCCGAGGCCTCCCGGCACCGGCACCGGGTAAATCAGCCGCGAGAATGGCGAGCGCCCGGTCAACGTGAAATAATTGCCTTTGGCGTAATACTCGGTCGGCACCCGCTCGGGCGGCATCCCGGTGATCCCGCGCGCCAGCAGCGGCGCGTGCAGGCCGGCCGAGTTCACCATCAACCGGCACCGCAACGTCATCGGATCGGCACCGCCAACGTCGATGTCGATCTTCCGGTCCCGCGCATGAGCACCCAGCGCCGGACTGAAGAATACCGGAAGCGCGCCGGCGTTTTCCGCGTCACCCTGCAAGGCCAGCATGAAGGCGTGACTGTCGATGATCCCGGTCATCGGCGACAGCAGCGCGCTGGTGCACTGTAACGCGGGCTCCATCGCCACGGCCTCGTCGCGGGTCAGTACGCGCATCCCTTCGACGCCGTTGGTTTCGGCGCGCTGCTTGATGCCCGCCAGCATCGCGTCTTCCTGGGCGTTGGTCGCGACAATCAGCTTGCCGCAGTTTTCGTGCGGCACGCCGTGCTCCGCGCAGAACGGATACAGCTTCCGGCGGCCCTCGACGCAAAACCGCGCCATCAGGCTGTTGGCGGGATAGTAAATGCCGCCGTGGATCACCTCACTGTTGCGGGAAGACGTTTCGGTGCCGATGCCTTCCGCCGCCTCCAGAACGATCACTTCGCGGCCCGCCATCGCCAGCGCGCGCGCCACCGCCAACCCGACGACCCCGGCGCCGACGACGACGCAATCCACTTCTTCCACGCCCGATCCCTCTTCGCCACAAGCCGACCACGGGTTAGGCTGCGGGCAAACAGGAGTCCAGACATGCGGATCGCGGTAATCGGCGCGGGTGGCGTCGGCGGAGGCTTTGGCGCGGCAATCGCCAAGGCGGGAGGTGACGTGTCATTCGTGGCGCGCGGCGCGCATCTGGCCGCGATGCGCGAACACGGGCTGCGGGTCGAGGGCGATCGCGGCGAAACCCTGATCCGTCCGGTCCAGGCGACCGATGATCCGGCGTCGATCGGTCCGGTCGACATCGTGCTGTTCTGCGTGAAACTGTGGGATATCGAGAGCGCCGGCGAACAGATCAAACCACTGATCGGCCCCGGCACCGGCGTCATACCATTACAAAACGGCATCGATGCCGGCGACCGGTTGATCCCCATTCTGGGCTCTGACCACGTCATGGCCGGCACGGTCGCCATCAGCGCCACGATCGCGAAGCCCGGCGTGATCCGGCAAACCGGCACCTTCATGTCGATGGCGTTCGGAGAGCGGGATGGCCGCGCCTCACCGCGCGCCGAGGCGTTTCTCGCGTTGTGCCGGAACGCCGGCTTCAACGTCATGCTCAGCGACAAAATCGCCGTGCCGATCTGGCAGAAGTTCATTCTACTCACCGCGATGAGCGGCGGCACCGCGATCACCCGGCTGCCGATCGGCAAGCTGCGTGACGACCCCGATGTGTTCTCGTTGTTCGAAAGCGTGATGCGCGAGACCGTGGCGGTGGGCCGTGCGGAAGGCGTTCCCCTGCCCGCCGATGTGGTCGAAAAACAGACCGCGACGATCAGGGGACTACCGCCAGGAGGCGTTGCCTCGATGGCGGTCGATCTGTCGCGCGGCAATCGGCTGGAACTGCCCTGGCTCGCCGGCAAGGTTGTCGAACTCGGCCGCAAGCACGGCATCCCGACCCCGGCGAACGCCGCGATCTTCGCCGCGTTGAAGCCGTACGCGAACGGCGCGCCGGCCTGATGCTCCGGCTGTCTCGCGGCGATGACTCGCTGGTCCTGGTACCGGAGTTTGGCGGCGCGGTACTGGGCTGGACCCGACGCGGAATCCCCTTGCTGCGGCGCGCGTCGCCGGCGGCGGTGTTGCTCGGCGAGCCCGGTGCGATGGGATGCTTCCCGCTGGTCCCATACTGCAACCGCATCGCCAACCGCCGCTTCAACTGGGCCGGCCGGACTTATGAACTCGCGGCGAACTTTGGTGACAGCCCGCACGCGATCCACGGCGTCGGTTGGCAAAACCCGTGGCGCACAGAGGAGATTTCGACCGACCGCGCGACGTTGTCGCTGCACCACGACGCCATCGGTGAGGCCGCGCGCGCATGGCCGTTCGCATTCGCCGCCCGCTTCACGTATCGCCTCACCGCGCATGGGCTGACGATCCGGCTCGAGGCAACCAATCTCCATGCCGAGCCCGCCCCCATGGGCATCGGCACGCACCCCTGGTTTCCCCGCACCGCCGGCGCGGCCATCGCATTCCAGGCGGATGGCGTATGGGTCACGCGTGATGCTCTGCCCACCCGGCACGCGCCCGTCCCGGCCGAGTGGAACCACGTGGAGGCAAGGCCGGTGGATCGTGAACCGCTCGACAATTGTTTCACGGGCTGGCGGGGCGTGGCGCGCATCCCGGGCATGCGGATCGAAGCGGATCCGATTTTCGCCAATCTGCAGGTCTTCACCCCGACCGGCGCGGACTTCTTTTGCGTCGAGCCAAACAGCCACATCCCGGACGCGATCAACCGGCCCGACCTGCCGAAGGACCAGGCGATGACTGTCCTCGCCCCTGGCCAGACGCTGACCGGATCGATGACGTTCGCCCCGGAGAACGCCTCAGGGACCTGATCGCCACATCCAGCGGCAGCCCGTCCGGTTTCGCTCGGAACGCGTTACGTAATCGCGATATTTTGGAAATACGCCAAACACTCGTCATCAAAGATTGACACGCGTCGTCGGCTCTTCCACGTGATTGACCCGACCATTTGATGCGGCTGGTCCGGGCCATCTCGTGGAAGGCGCAACCGGCCCTCCGCCCAACAAAAGACACGCTGGGAGCATACCTGAGCAAGCCATGTGGCACTGGATCAACGACTCGCAGGCTTGGCTGTCCAGCGCGCTCGCTCTGGTGGGGCGCAATCCCGAATGGGCCCTGACGGTTGCGTTCCTCGCATCGATCATCGAGGCGGTCGCCGTCATTGGCACTCTCATGCCCGGCACGTTCATCCTGATGGGTGTCGCCGCCGCCGCCGCCGCCGCCGGCCAGCCGATGGTGCCGTTTCTGGTCGTGGCGCTGCTCGGCGCGGTGGCGGGAGATTTTGTGTCGTACTGGGTCGGCTTTCGCTATCGCGTCAGCATCCGAGGAAAGTGGCCGCTGGCGCGATGGCCGCGACTGATGGAGGGCTCGGACAGGTTCTTCGCGCGTTACGGAACCTACAGCGTCGCGCTTTGCCGGTTCGTTCCGGTCCTGCGATCCATGGTGCCGCTGGTCGCGGGAATCGCTGGGATGCCACGACGGCAATTCCTGCTCGCGAACGTTGCTTCGGCTCTGGTCTGGGCTCCGGCGCATATCTGGCCCGCGCAACTGGCGGGATTGTCCATCGAACGCATGCGCGACGGGGACTGGGGATCAGCCATGTTGTTCGGAGCGGGGGTGTTGATTTTTGGTGTCGGCGCCTGGCTGCTGCACAGGCGCCTCACTCCCGCTCGCGTGCCGACCAGGGAACGACGATTATCCCCCGGGGGCCCCCTGTGTGTTGACATAAAGCGCGTACAACCCGTGGCTCGCCGCCATGAACAGACGGTTCCGCCAGCGTCCGCCGAAGCACAGATTGGCCGAGCGCTCCGGCAGTCCGATATGACCAATCGGTTGCGCGGACGCATTGAAGATCCGCACCCCGTCCAGCGCCGGATCGCCCATGCCCCAGCCGCACCAAAGATTGCCGTGGATATCGACACGGAACCCGTCGGGCGAGCCCGAACCCGCGTCGATAAAGACCCGGTTATTGGTCAGCTTCTTCCCGTCGACGACATCGAACGCCCGGATCAGCCGGTTCGGTTGCGCCCGTGACGCGACAACGTAGAGGATCGCTTCGTCGGGGGAGAACGCGAGCCCATTCGGCCCCTCGACATGGTCGGCGACCATGGTGATCTCGCCATTCTGGCCGTCGACACGGTAGACGCACATCGGCAATTCCGGCGGGTGCATCTCGCCCTCGTAATAACCGAGCAAGCCGAACGCCGGATCGGTGAACCACACCGAACCATCCGACTTGACCACGACATCGTTCGGTGAATTGAGCTTCTTGCCCTGATACGTATCGGCGAGCACGGTGATCGTGCCGTCATACTCGGTGCGCGTGACGCGGCGGCCGCGATGTTCGCAGGTGACGAGGCGGCCCAGGCGGTCGCGGGTGTTGCCGTTGGCATTGTGGGAGGTTTTCCGGAACACGCTGACGGCGCCGGTTTCTTCCTCCCATTTCAGGATGCGATCGTTCGGGATGTCGCTCCAAAGCACGTAACGGCCGTCGCCGAAATACACCGGGCCTTCGGACCAGCGGCACCCGGTATACAGACGCTCGACCGACGCGAGCGGCAATCGCAGGGCGTTGAAGCTGGGGTCAAGGACCTGGACGGCCGGATCGGGGTAGCGCGTGGTTGGTTCCCACATGGGGCGGTTTCCTCTTTCTTGGATACCGCGGATGCTACAGGGCCCGGAAGGCGCCGCAAGGCCATGGTGGTTCCTCACCGCCACGTTTGACCGACCGCTCGCGATTTCAGGGACACTGGCCTGAGGTGGCGGCCGCATCCTGAAAACACGGCCGCCATCACCTGGCGGCAGTTCGGCGCCAACCAGCGCATGCCACGCCGGCTCGCCGTACGATTGATAATGCCTGGCGGTCGAATACCGCCGCGATCCCGCACCTTCATCGCTGCCGGGCATGCCGTTGATGACCGCCGCGGTTTCGCGGGAATGACCTTCCAAAAGAAGCGCAATCGCCAGACGACGGCGAACCACCGCTCCGTCACCGATCCCGCCAGCCTGGGCGCGTAGCTCGGACGCGGTCAGATCGGTTCGAGTGATTGTGATCGGCTGGCCCACGGCGAGTCTCCTGTGCGAAGCGTGTCGCCTCACACAGAATCGACCCCAAACTGATTCGGGAAGAACCAGAGGTTCCGGGGTTAAGCGGGTTGGTGTAAGCCCGCGAGCGCGACAGCCCGCTTCGTCGACCGCCCCTGGGCATCGAGGAGACTGCCACTGTCGGAAAATTTTACATTTTATCCGGAACCGCCATCCGTCGCGCCAGCACAAGGGCATCGAGGAGGCTGCCACTGTCGAAAAATTTTACACTTTTTCCGGAACCGCCATCCGTCGCGCCAGCACAAGGCGACCCGGATGTTCCGTCCGGATCATCTGACAGACACACCAAAACTTCATGAAAACAATCATTTGCGTGATTTTATTATTCGACGGACAACGCAAATCATGCGACTTATTGATTATTAAATCTTTTTTTGACTTTCAGGAACTCTCTATCGAAAGAAACGGACAATCCAGAGGGGGGTGTGAGCCAGGAAGATCCGACGGCTCGGTGCAATGTGTCGGATTTTCTTACAGAATGGTAAATCATTCCAAAAAACGCTCCTGTAAACCATTGAAATAACACGACTCTTTGAATGGCACAGTTCTTGCTTCGGGATCAATGTCGCCGAAAGGCAAGACGAATTCAGGAGGGATCCCACATGACGTTTCGTGCAAAGTGCTTACTGACCGTCGCGTTGAGCGCGGGAGTATTGGTTGCTGGCGAACCCACCGCGAAGGCGGATCAGATTATTTATTGGACTAATTTCGGTGGGCGACAAATTGAGAAAACGGACGTTACTCTCAGCAACACCACGACGGTGGTTGATAACGTCCCGGCAGGCGCGAGCGGTAATCCAGATTCACTGATCTTCGGGCCCACCGGCAATATACTTTATACGATGTACAACGGCTCCCCCGGAACCGTTCGGTCGTTTAA
>CALFNB010000048.1 GCA_937902425.1 uncultured Acetobacteraceae bacterium
CGACTATCCGAACCAGGTCAACAACGTCCTGTGTTTCCCGTTCATCTTCCGCGGCGCGCTGGACGTCTCCGCCACCACCATCAACGAGGCGATGAAGATCGCCGCCGTGGAGGCGATCGCCGGCCTCGCACGCGTCGAGGCCAGTGAGGTCGTCGCGGCGGCGTATGGCGGCACCGCGCCGGTGTTCGGCCCCGACTACATCATTCCGCGGCCGTTCGATCCGCGGCTGATCCTGGACATCGCCCCCGCCGTGGCGCGCGCCGCCATGGAATCAGGCGTCGCCCGCCGTCCGATCAAGGACTTCGACGCCTATCGTCGCGAGCTGGAACGCTTCGTGTTCCGCTCCGGCTCGCTCATGCGGCCGGTGTTCGAGGCCGCCGCCCGTAATCCGAAACGGATCGTGTTCGCCGAGGGCGAGGACGAGCGGATGCTGCGCGCCGCGCAGACGCTCATCGACGACGGCACCGCGCACCCCATTCTTCTGGGCCGCCACGCCGTGATCGAGGCGAAGGTCCGGGAAATGGGCCTTCGAATGGATCTTGGCGGCGCCGTCAAAGTCCTCGATCCGGCCGCGGACGATGAGGTGTTCCGGCCGCTGGTGCCGGCGTATCAGATGCTGGTCGGACGGCACGGCACGCCGCCCGCGTCCGCTGAACGGCGCGTCGGCAATCGCCCATCGGTCGCCGCCGCGATGATGCTGCACGCCGGCCTCGCCGACGCGGCGATTTGTGGCGGGACCGGCGCCTGGTGGCGGCAAATCGAGTATATCCTGCCGATCATTCCCCGCCGCGCCGATGTCAGCCGCGTTTACGGGTTGTCCTGCGTCATCCTGCCCGCCGGCGTGTTGTTCCTGTGCGACACCTACATGGTGCTCGACCCCACCGCCGAGCAAATCGCCGAGATGACCTTGCTCGCGGCCGACGCCGTGCGCGGATTCGGCATCACGCCCAAGGCCGCGCTGATCTCGCACTCCAGTTTTGGCGCCAGCGACAGCGACTCCGCGCGCAAGATGCGGCGTGCCCTGGCGATGATCCGGGAGCGTGCGCCGGCGCTGGAAATCGATGGCGAGATGCATGCGGATGCCGCTTTGGTGCAGTCGATCCGCGACGCCGCCGTGCCCAACAGCCGGCTGAGCGGCACCGCCAACTTGCTGATCATGCCGAACCTGGATTCCGCCAATATCGGCTTCAACCTGCTGAAGGCCGCCGCCGACGGACTTCCCATCGGCCCCATGCTTCTGGGCATGACCAAACCCATCCACGTGGTCGTCCCGAGCGTGACCGCCCGCGGTATCGTCAACCTGAGCGCGCTCGCCGTGGTCGAGGCGCAGGAGGCGGCGGCGGCGGCGAAGTGAGGGGATTGCGGCGATGCGGGCACGGGGCCATGTCAGCCTGGCCTGTTTCGGGCACGCCTGTTTTGGCAACCCCCTTTCTGGCCACGACTTTGTTGGCTGCGCCTTTTTTTGGCCACGCCTTTTTTTGGAATGATCGCCTGACATGCTGTGGCTGCTGCTCGGCACCGCCGTCCTGACCGCTTTACTCCTGAGCTTGCGGGCGTTCGAGCGCGCCCCCGCCGCTTCGATCTACACCCTGCTCAAATGGATCGCGGCGTTCGGCGGTATTGCACTGACATTGCTGCTGCTTTTGAGCGGACGAGGCCCCCAGGCGCTGACCGGCCTGGTGCTGGTCGGACCGCTGTTGTGGCGAAAATGGCAAGGCGGACGTCACGGCGGGCAGGGTTGGTTCTCCGGTTTGGGTGGGTCAGGCTCCACCGGGGCGGGTGGAACGCCGCCGCCGCGGCGCCAGGGCTCGGCGATGAGCCGGGCCGAGGCGTACGAGGTGCTCGGTCTGAAACCAGGAGCGGACCCGGACGCGATCCACGCCGCCCACCGCCGCCTGATGCGCATGGCGCATCCGGATACCGGCGGGTCGGACTGGCTGGCGTCGCGGATCAACCAGGCGCGGGACGTTTTGTTGGGATGAACTGGCAACCCGAAGTTGTATGGTGCGTTAAGACCGTCGGGCTGTAACCGCGCCACAATTTGGCCAGGCGCAGAGGGTGCAAGCCACGGAACGAACCTGGAGAATCTCCGTGCCGAAAAAGTTGCGAAAAGCTGTCTTTCCCGTCGCCGGCCTGGGCACTCGGTTCCTGCCCGCCACCAAGGCGTTGGCCAAGGAAATGCTGCCCGTTGTCGATAAACCGCTGATCCAGTACGCGGTGGAAGAGGCGCGCGCCGCGGGGATCGAACAATTTTGCTTCGTGACCGGCCGCGGCAAGACCGCATTGGTCGAGCATTTCGACATCGCCTTCGAACTGGAAGTCATGTTGCGGGAACGCAACCGCACCAAGGAACTCGCCGAACTGGAAGCCATGCGCATCGAGCCCGGGTCGTTGCTGAGCGTGCGGCAACAGGTACCGCATGGCCTCGGACACGCGATCTGGTGCGCCAGAGCGTTTATCGCCGATGAGCCGTTCGCGGTCCTGCTGCCCGATGACCTGATCCTGTCGGAAACGCCGTGCCTGAAACAACTCGCGGACGTCTATGCGCACACCGGCGGCAACGTCGTCGCGGTCGTCGACGTGCCGCGCGAGCACACCAATCGTTACGGTATCGTGAAAACCGGCGCCGATGACGGACGGCTGGTCGAAGTACTGGGCCTGGTTGAAAAGCCCACGCCGCACCAAGCGCCTTCGACGTTGTCGATCATCGGCCGCTATGTGCTGATGCCCGAGGTGATCGCGCACCTGGCGAAAATGGAACGCGGTGCCGGTGGTGAAATCCAGCTCACCGACGGGATGGCGAAACTGATCGGCCAGCAACCGTTCCACGGCTTGCGCTATGAGGGCAGGCGTTTCGATTGCGGCAACAAGGTCGGCTACCTTGAAGCGCAGATCGCGTTCGCCCTGAAGCGGCCGGATCTCGCCGATGCCGTGCGTGGCTTCCTGAAGCAATATCTTTGACAGAGTGAATTCATGACATTCAGGCACGATTTCGATCCGACCTCGCTGCGGGAGTACGACATCCGCGGCATCGTCGGCCGGACCCTCTCCGCCGCGGATGCGTTCGCCATCGGCCGCTGTTTCGGCTCGATCGTCGCGCGCAACGGTGGCACCACCACCGCGATCGGTTACGATGGCCGATTGTCCAGCCCGGAACTGAGTGAGGCGGTGTCGAACGGGTTGCGCGCCAGCGGGATCCAGGTTTTGAACATCGGCCGCGGTCCGACGCCGATGCTGTATTACACCGCGATGACGATGGAGACCGGCGGCGCGATCATGGTCACCGGCAGCCACAATCCGCCGGACTATAACGGCTTCAAGATGATGTTGGGCCGCAAGCCGTTTTTCGGCGCGCAAATCCAGGAAATCGGCCGCATGGCGCGTGAGGGCGACGTGGTCGCGGAAACCTCGGCGGCGACGCGCACCATCGACATGGAAGAGGACTACGTGACGCGGCTGCGGCGTGACTGGGACGGCCGGGATCGCCAACTGAAGGTCGTGTGGGACAACGGCAATGGTTCGGCGGGCGACGTTCTGGCGCAATTGGTGCGGCACCTGCCGGGCGAGCATATTGTGCTGAACGGCACGATCGATGGCACGTTCCCGGCGCATCACCCGGACCCGACGGTGCCGAAAAATCTCGAACAACTGATCGCCGAGGTGCGCGCGCGCCACGCCGACATCGGTATCGCGTTCGACGGCGACGCCGACCGCATCGGTTTGGTCGACGATACCGGCACGATCATGTTCGGCGACCAGTTGATGGTGCTGCTGGCACGCGACGTTTTACGCTCGCATCCCGGCGCGACGATCATCGCCGACGTCAAGGCGAGCCAGGTGCTGTTCGACGAAATCGCCCGCGCCGGTGGCGAACCGTTGATGTGGAAAACCGGTCATTCCCTGATCAAATCGAAAATGGCGGAGACCGAGTGCCCGCTCGCCGGCGAGATGTCGGGCCACATTTTCTTCGCCGACAAATGGTACGGTTTCGACGATGCGTTGTATGCCGCCGTACGCACTCTGGGCATCGTCGCGCGCGCCGACCGGCCGTTATCCGCGATCCGTGAGGCGCTGCCTCAGGTCATCAACACGCCGGAAGTTCGTTTCGATTGCGATGACGTTCGAAAGTTCAAGGTGATCGAGGAGGTCGCCGCCCGGCTGCGTCAGGAGGGCGCCACCGTGTCGGAAATCGACGGCGTGCGCGTATTGACCGATGACGGCTGGTGGCTGCTGCGGGCCTCCAACACCCAGGCGGTGCTGGTGGCGCGCGCCGAGGCGAAGACCGACGCCGGTCTGCGGGCCTTGAAGGCCGCCCTGGTCCGCCAACTGGCCGCGTCCGGTCTGCCGGCGCCGGATTTCTCCGGGGCGCACGCCGGTCACTGAGCTTGCATCCCCGACGGCGGGATCGCAGTCTGCCCAGGTAAAGGGGAGGCTGTGGCGATGACCTTGGTGCCGCGCGGTGCCATCGATTGCGACGTGCATGTGGCGGTGCCGGGCATGGCGACGCTGCTGCCGTACATGAGCCAGGCGTGGCGCGAAATGATCGTCACGCGGGGCACGGACGGGTTGGAACTCGCCAGCTACCCGACCACCGCGCCGATTTCGTGCCGCCCCGACTGGCTTCCCGCCAGTGGCAAGCCGGGCACGGATCTTGCGATATTGCAACGGGAAGTCCTGGACGGTTTCGGCGTGCGTGCCGCGATCGTGAACTGCCTGCATGGCGGTCAGGCTGTGCACTCCGAGGACCTCGCGCGCGCTTTATGTCAGGCGGTGAATGATTGGCTGGTCGCGGAGTGGCTGGACAAGGACGCACGATTGCGCGCCTCGATCGTCGTGCCGGCGCAGAACCCCGATTACGCCGCCGCCGAGATCGATCGTTGCGCGCGCGACCAACGTTTCGTTCAGGTGCAGTTGCTCGCCTCGAACGAAATCATGTTGGGCCGGAAATACTACTGGCCGATTTATGAAGCGGCGGCGAGGCATGGCTTGCCGGTGGGCATCCACGGTGGCGGCGCGTACCGGCACGCGCCAACCTCGGTGGGTTGGCCGTCGCATTACGCGCAGGACTACGTCAGCCACACGATGGGGCTGGAGAGCGCGCTGCTCAGCCTGATGGCCGAGGGTGTGTTCAATCACGTCCCCGAATTGCGCGTCGTGCTGATCGAGTCCGGCGTCTCCTGGCTGCCGGGTTTCCTCTGGCGCGCGATCAAGTCCTGGCGCGGCTTGCGCGGGGAAACGCCGTGGTTCACCACGTCGCCGGCCGACCTCGTGCGCCGCCACGTGCGGCTGACCGCGCAGCCGTTCGATGCGCCCGGTGCCGAGGAAGTTGAAAAAATCCTCGCGCATATCGACTGCGATGAGATGTTACTGTTCGCCACCGACTTTCCGCATTGGCAGTTCGATGGCGCCGAGGTTTTGCCGCCCGGAATGCCGGCCGCGTTGATCCAGAAACTGGCGGTGGATAATCCGCTCGCCACCTATCCACGATTGCCCACCTACCCATGATTGAAGGAGACGCTGTCATGAGCGAGATCCTCGAAAAAACCCAGGTAAGGGCTGGTATTGTCGATTGCGATATCCATCCGACAATGCGGTCGAAGAAGGAGCTGGATCCGTGGCTGCCGGAACGCTGGCGCAAGCACTTGGCGGAGTATGGGCATCAGGTGCGCATTCCGTTCACTTCGGGCACGCAATATCCCAAGTCGGCGCCCGCGACGGCGCGCCGCGATGCGTGGCCGCCGAACGGTGGGCCGCCCGGCTCCGATCTGGATTTCATGCGCGAACAGTTGCTTGATACCAACGATATCGCCTGGGGCGTGCTGGCACCGCTATCCGCCGCCGCGCGCAACACCGACCTTGGCGCCGCGTATTGCAACGCGGTGAACGAATGGCAGGTGGAGAACTGGGTCAGGCAAGAACCGCGGCTGCGCGCCTGCGTGACCGTGGCGCAGGATGACGCGGCGCTCGCGGTGGCGGAGATCGAACATCGCGCGGGCGATCCGAATTTCGTGCAAATCCTGTTGCCGTCGAAAACCACGGAGCCTCTGGGCCGCAAACGCTACTGGCCGATCTTCGCCGCCGCGTGTGCCGCGAACCTGCCGGTCGCGGTACATGTGAACAGCGTGGGCGGCGGCTATGCCTCCTCCGCCGGCGGCTGGCCGAGCTTTTATTTGCAGGACCATCACCTGAACGTGCACAGCTTCCAGGCGCAAATCGCCAGCCTGGTGCTGGAGGGCGTGTTCGAGCATCATCCCTCGTTACGCATGGTGATGATCGAGGGCGGCTTCGCCTGGCTGCCCATGCTCGCCTGGCGGCTGGATAAAGTCTGGGAACGCATGCGCGGCGAAATGCCGGAGTGCCGCCGTCCGCCGTCGGAATATATCCGGCAAAATATTTGGTTCACCACCCAGCCGATGGAGGAGCCGGAAAACCCCGATCACCTGCGCGATACGCTCGGTTGGATCGGCTGGGACAAGATCCTGTTCGCCACGGATTATCCGCACTGGGACTATGACGATCCGCGCACGGCGTTCCCGATCAGGCTGTCCAACGCGGAACATTCCACGGTGTTTCGCGATAACGCGTGCGCGTTGTATGGCCTTGCCTGACACGCCGCTCCGCTCGCTGTTCAGTCGCGCGGCGAACCACGCGGCGGCGTATCGCGAGTCGATGGCCGATCCCATCGGGTCGCCATGCAGCTACGCCGAGGCGCTGGCGATGTTCGACGCACCAACCCCGCGCACCGGCCAGTCCGCCGAAGCCGTCATCGACGATCTTGTCGCCACCGCGACTCCTGGGCTTCGCGCGATGACCGGGCCGCGGTTCTTCGGCTGGGTCATTGGCGCTTCGCATCCGGTTGGTGTCGCCGCCGATTTCCTGACCTCCGCGTGGGGGCAAAACGCCGGCAATCATTTCGCCAGCCCAGCGGCGGCGGCCGCGGAAACGGTTGCGGCGCGGTGGCTGCTGGATCTGCTGGATTTGCCACCTGAGTGCTCGGTCGGATTCGTGACCGGTGCGACCGCGGCAAACTACGTCGGCCTCGCCGCCGCGCGCGGCGCTGTGTTGAAACGAGCCGGCTGGGATGCGAACGCCAACGGCTTGTTCGGTGCGCCGCCGATCCATGTCGTGATCGGTGATGATGCTCACACCACGGTCTTTTCCGCGTTGCAATTCCTCGGTCTGGGTCACGACCGAGTGATCCGGGTGGCGACCGACGCGCAGGGCCGCATGATGGCGGAGGCATTCGCGCGCGCGGTGGACGGGCTGTCGGGGCCAATGATTGTTGTCACGCAAGCGGGACAACTCAACACTGGCGCGTTCGATCCGATCCGCGAGATCCTGCCGATCGCGCGCGCCCATGGCGCCTGGGTTCATGTCGACGGCGCGTTTGGATTATGGGCCCGTGTGAACCCTTCCACGCTCCCGCTCGCCGCCGGATTTGAACACGCCGACTCCTGGGCTACCGACGGCCACAAATGGTTGCAGACCCCGTACGATTGCGGCTACGCCATCGTCCGCGACGCTGAAGCGCATCGCGATGCCATGACCATCGCCGCGAGCTACCTGCCGCCGGTCGCCGAAGGCGAGCGCGACCCAACCCATTTCGTCCCCGAACTATCCCGCCGCGCCCGCGGTTTTCCGACCTATGCCATGATCCGCCATCTCGGACGGGACGGGATCGCGGCGATGGTCGGCCGCCATGTCGATCTCGCATCCCGGATGGCGCGGGAGCTTGCAACGGAGGCCGGCGTTCACATACTGAATGACGTCGTACTGAACCAGATCGTCCTGTGCTTTGGCGCGGGCGAGGACGCCGATCGTCTCACGCACGCAACCATCGCCCGGATCCAGGCGGATGGCGTGATCTTCGCGGGTGGTGCGCGATGGCGCGGCCGCTGGGTCATGCGGCTGTCGGTGATTTCCGCGCCGACCACCGAGCGCGACGCGCAACGAACGGTCGAGGCGATCCGCATGGCCTGGCGACAGGTGCGCGGCACGAATGACGTGGCAACCAACGAACGACGATGATGCCCATCGTCATCCTCGGGCTCGACCCGAGGATCTTTTGAAGCCCGCACCACGCTGATTTCCAGGCCGCATGCCGTGCGGCCACTGATGCCCGGGTCAGGCCCGAGCAGAACGTATTGGGGGCGAGCGCCTGCCTACCTCTGCTTAAACTTCGGCATCACCGCCTCGGCGACCCACCCCAGTTGTTGCAGCATGACGCTTTCCGGCGCGCTCATCGGCGTGCTGAGGTTGATATGTTCCATCCCGGGATAGCGCGCTTCCAGTTCTTTCAGATAGGCAACGAGTTCCTCTGGCGTGCCGGCGAACCATGACCCCAGCTTCATGAAATGATCCAGGGTCGGCACGCCGGCCTCGTCCCAGCCGCCGCGCCGAGCGATCGCCGCGACGTGCTCCGGCGTCGCACCCGGCACGAAGCCAAGCGGCGCGAACATCTTCACGTGTTCCTCATACAGCGGTCGCAGTTCCTTGACCGCCTTCTCCTTGCTGTCGGCGAGGTGGACGAAAATCCCCAGCATCAGATTTTCGCCGAGCTTCAGGTCGATACCGGCGCGGGCCGCGGCCTCCTGATAACCCTTGATCGGACCTTCGCGCATCGTCGCGGCCCCGCCGCCGACGGCACCCTTGATCCCGTGTTTGATCATGAAGTCGAGACCACGCGCGCTCGCGCTGACCACCGGCTGCCAGCATTCCACCGGCCGGTGGATCGGCCGCGGCACCAGGGTCAGTTGCTTCAGCGTGTAGCCGCGGTAGGGCACCTCGGGCGGCAGCGTATAGTGCTTGCCCTTGTGCGAAAAGCTTTCGTTGTTGAACGCCTTGAAGATGATCTCGACCTGCTCCTCGAACAGTTCGCGGTTGGCTTCCTGATTGAGGATCGGCGCGCCGAAGGTCTCCACTTCGCGGCTGTGGTAACCGCGGCCGACGCCGAACACCGTGCGGCCCTTGGTCAGGATGTCGGCGACGGCGTAGTCCTCGGCGAGGCGCAGCGGGTGCCACATCGGTGCGATATTGAAACCGCAGCCGATTTTCAGTTTCGTGGTCAGATGGCACAGGTGCACCGCCGCCATCAGCAGGTTTGGGATGACCTCATAGCCTTCGTACTGAAAGTGGTGCTCGGCCATCCACAGCGTGTCCCAGCCGGAACGGTCCATCAGTTTCGCCACCGCCTCGGTCTTGGCGAACACTCCGGCCAGTTGTTCGTTGCTGAAGCGTCGTTCATTGGCCGGCGTGGCGTTCTGCCCGTGATCGGGCAGATCGACGTGGCCGGGATAGACGGTGGCGAATTCGCGGAACATGGGATTTCCTTCGCGGTCTGACCGGGATTACCCGCCGTAATAAACGTTGTCGCCGAGATCCTTCATTTCCAGGATCGCGGCATCGGCGCGGTCCGCCGGCGGCTTCATGACATAGGCCTCGGTTACCTCGCCCACGACGATGTCATGATCGCCCATCGAAACAATTTGTTTGACCGAGCATTCGACCGCCGCGATCGCATCGTTCAGCACCGGGGCACCATTATGGCCGGCATGGAAGTCCATGCCCGACAGCTTGCCGCCTTCAACCTTCGCCGGCTTGAAAAACGTGAAGGCAGCGCCTTTCTGATCCTTGCCGAGCATGTTCAGCACGAATTTGCCGGTGCCTTTGACCACCGTATGCGCGCCGGAATCCCCCTTGACCCCGATCACGACCAACGGCGGCGCGAACGAGCCCTGGGTCACCCAGTTCACCGTGGCGGCGCCCACATTGCCCTTTCCGTCGTCGGCGGTCAGCACGTAGATCCCATACGGGATCATGCGCAGAGCGGTTTTCTTGGCGTCGGCGTCCATTCTCGTTCCTCCGGTGGTTACGAACCCACCGGAAGTCTAACCACGCCCGACCGCATTGCCCATAGGGTGTCCCCTGGGCCCGTCGCGGGACGTTGAAATGAGTTACCGCGAGTAGAACTCGACCACCAGATGCGGTTCCATCTGCACCGGATACGGCACGTCGCTCAACTTCGGCGCGCGCAGGAAGCGGCCCTTCATCGCGCGATGATCGACCTCAATATATTCCGGCACATCGCGCTCGGTGCTTTGCGTCGAGTCCAGCACCATCGCGAGCTGCTTCGACTTTTCCTTGACCTCGATCGTGTCGTTGTCGCGCACGAGGTAGGACGGAATGTTGACCCGCTTGCCGTTCACCAGCACGTGCCCGTGCGACACGAACTGCCGCGCCGCGAACGGCGTGATGGCGAATTTCAACCGGTAGATGACCGCGTCCAGCCGGCGCTCCAGGATCTCCACCAGCTTCTCCGAGGTGTCGCCTTTGCGGCGGACCGCTTCCTCGTAATACTTGCGGAATTGCTTCTCGCCGATGTTGCCGTAGTAGCCTTTCAGCTTCTGTTTGGCCATCAACTGGGTGCCGAAGTCGGTCGGCTTCTTGCGCCGCTGGCCGTGCTGGCCAGGGCCGTAGTCACGCTTGGCGATGGGGGACTTGGCGCGGCCCCATAGGTTCACGCCCAAACGGCGGTTGATCTTGTACTTACTCTCGGCGCGCTTGGTCATTGGCGCGTTGCCCTTTCTCAGGTTCAGTTTTTGCACCGGTAGGCCTTCGGTCGCGTAACCGACGGCGGGCGCGGACCGCGTGATTGGGTCCGTCCACGTTCCCGGCAATGGAAGCGCCGGCCTATACGGGCGCCAGGGGTCGATTGTCAAATAATCCTCGCCGCCGTGGCGATCCCAGCGGGCGGCTCCAGCGGGCGGCTATTGTCAAATCCCACCCCGCGTGCCTGGTTCACCGCATGATCAAACGCGGCGACATACTGTATCTGGGCCTCGCTTCCGGGGTCATCGGCTGCCTCGTCGGCGGCATGATGCTGGGGGTCGGCATGAGCCTGATCATCGGCGGTGCGCCCATCGGATGGCTGCTGCTGTTGCCCGCCGCACCGGTGGGAGGGATCCCGGGCTGGGTTTTGGCGAAGCGGCTGGCGAAGCAATTGCCATGAGCCAGCGGAATCGCTCATGAAGTTCGGCATCACGTTGTCCAACCGCGGCATCCTGCCTGGCCTGACCACGGTGCCGAAGCTGCTGGCGCTCGCCGATGTGGTGGAGGCGTCTCCGCTGCTGGACAGCGTCTGGGTTGGCGACGCGCTGTTCGTGAACCAGCGGCTCGACGCGCTGACCCTGCTCGCCGCCATCGCCGGCCGCACCAGCCGGGTGCGGTTGGGGCCCAGTTGCATGGGGTCTTTCGGGTTGCGCGACCCGAGGGTGTTCGCTTACGAGTGGGCTTCGCTCGACGTCATTTCCGGCGGGCGGACGACCCTGGCGGTCTGTTCGGGCGGCGGCGCGGGCCCGGCCTGGGATGCCGAGACCGCCGCGATGGGCGTCCCGCCGGCCGAGCGGCGCAAGCGGATGATCGAGAACATCGCCGTGCCGCGCCATTTATGGACCACCAACAACACGCCGTTCGAGGGCACGTATCTCCGCTTCGGCCCGGTCACGATGGAGCCGAAGCCGCTGCAATCCCCCTGCCCGATCTGGCTCACCACCAACGCGGGCCGGTTGGGGAACACCCAGGCCGGCGCGGGCGGCTCGGACTTCGCGCTACGCCGGGTGGGACGCGTGGCGGACGGCTGGATGACGCATTCGGTGACGCCCGAGGGGGTCCGGCGGTCGTTGGACCTGATCCAGGACGCGGGTCGCGCGGCGGGACGGGACATGGTTGGGTTCGGCAACATCGTGACCGCGGTGCTCAACATCCAGGACGACGCGAACGTGGCGGTGGCGGACGCGAAACGCTATCTCGATCTGTATTACGGTGCCAACTACACGCCGGAGCGGTTGCACGCCTGGGGACCGATCGGCACGCCGGACGCCGGCGCCGCGTGGATCCGGCGGTTCCATGCATCCGGCTGTCAGGGTTTCACGTTCAGGCTGGCCACCATGGGCGACGCGATGACGCAGCTTCGGCGGCTGGCCGAGGACGTGCTGCCGCGGGCCAACTGACCCCGACCGTCACATCCGGACCATCTGACCCCGACCGTCACACCCCGACCGTCACACCCCGACCGTCACACCCCGACCAGGGTAATCGCATTTCAAAAACTGGCCAGCAGCCGGCGGAGAAACCCGTCATCC
>CALFNB010000049.1 GCA_937902425.1 uncultured Acetobacteraceae bacterium
CGCCCGACATCGTCTTGAGCCAGGCCCAGATCGAGGCACGCAGCGTGTTGCTCAGCGCCAGGTTCGGGATCGGCTGTTGCATGCCGGTGCTGCCGACCACGATGATCCGGCCCCAGCCACGCGCGCGCATCGCCGGCAGCAACTTATTGGCGATCCGGATCGGCGACACCACGATGTGCTGGAACCACTCCACCAACTGGGCTTCCGTCATCTCCGAGGCGGTGCATTGCGGCGGGCCGCGATGGTTCAGTACCAGGATGTCCACGCCGCCCATCGCCGCGACCGCGGCCTCCGCCAGCCGGTCCATGGCCTCGCCGGAAGCGACATCCGCGACAACGCCGATCGCGCTCGCCGCGCCTTTGGCCCGCAGCGCTGCCGCCGCTTCATCCAGCCTTCCCTGGTCGCGCCCGCTGATCGTTAAAGCAGCGCCTTCCTCCGCCAGGGCGTCCGCGATCGAGCGGCCCAGTCCTTTGGTGCCGCCCATCACGAGTGCCCGGCGGTTCTTCAGTCCGAAATCCATGGTCCGCTCCCGCGATCGTTGACTGGCATCATAAGTGGGACGCGCGAGGCGGAAAATGACCTGGGCGTCAGGCCTCGCTGACGCGGCGCACGCCGTACGTCCCCGGACACACGACGCCGAACGAAGCGCCGGCGAAACAGCCACGACGGGGCAATGGATAGTGACGGTACGATTTGTTCGATAAGGTCCCAACCGGTTCCGGACATCGATCGCAAAAAGGAGGACCGACCTTGGCGAAAATCACGTTCCCGATCGAGGCAACGCATATCCTGATGTTCGCGCGCGCCATCGGCGATGAGAATCCGGCCTGGCATGACGCGGAAACGGCGAAGGACACCGAAGTCGGCGGCATCATCGCGCCACCGACGTTCACCGCGGCCGTGGCCCAATTCAATCCGGACGGCTCGCGTCCCAGGCCCGGTGAGAAGTGGTTTGGTTCCGGAAAAGGGCCGACCGGCATCGAAGGCAAAGCCCCGACGGCCGGCGGGTTGAACGCCGAGCAACATTTCGAATATTTCCGTCCGGTGCGTCCCGGCGAAGTGCTCACCGCCGAGACCCGGCCGGGCAAGACCTGGGAGCGCGAGAGCAAACGCGCCGGCAAGTTGTTGTTTTCCGATCGCATCACCGACTTTCGCGATCAGAATGGAGAACTCGTCGTCTCCGTCCGAAGCGTCAGCGTCAGGACCGAGCGTCCGGTGGATCCGCGTTGAGTGGGCACGGTTGACGCGGGTCCTGGCCGGCCTTCGATCAATCCAGCCCACGACACAACGAGGCCGCGTGCTGTCCGAGGCAACCGGGACGATGGATCGCCATCACGGTAGCATCGCGACGATCTGTTCGGACACCTCCCACAATTGTTTCGCCGTCGTTGCGGACATGGCGTCGGCGCGCGGCGTGGCGACATTGCAGTCAGCGAAGTATTCGCCGGACACATTCGCGACGCCGGGATTGGTCGCCACGTAAACCTGCGTCGCCGCGCCCTGCGCCACGGTCTTGAGAAACAGCGGGCTGAAGACGGCCGCGGCCATGTTCAAAATCGGATTGTGCCGGATGAGGTTGGTTCTGATCACGCCGGGGTGCACGGCGTTGGCGGTTCGTTGCGTGCCAGCCAGGCGCCGCGCCAGCTCCTTGGCGAACAGCAGATTCGCGAACTTCGATTGGCCGTAGAAACGCCACGGGTCGTAACCCTTGCCGCCATCGAGATTGTCGAACTCGATGCCGCCCTGCTTCGCCCTGGTGTGCGCGGTGCTGCTGAGCATCACTACCCGCCCGGTCTCCGTCAGTTGCCCGAGCAACCCCGTGACGAGGATGAAATGACCAATATGATTAGTGAAGAACTGCGACTCGTACCCGTGCACGCGTTCCAGTTTCGGCAACCCCATGATCCCGGCGTTGCAGATCATCGCGTCGAGCCTGATCCCCGCCGCCTCGACAGAGGCCACGCATTCCCGCACGCTCGCCGGGTCCGACAATTCGCATGCCAGCGGCACGGTCTCGCCGGTCACCGTCGCGCAGGCCTCCCGCGCTTTCTCGATCGTGCGCGCGGTGCCAATGACCCGGGCGCCGCGCAGCGCCAGCACGCGCATCGTTTCCAGCCCCAACCCGGAATTGCAGCCGGTGACGAGCATCGTCCCGCCGGCGAGCGACATTCCCTCCGTCACCTGCTCCGCCGTCGTCCCGTAGTCGAATCCACTCGGCCCCTTCGCCTTGAACAGTTGATAGAGCGACATCATTCGTTCTCCCGCCGCCAGGCCCGAGCGTACTCCTTTACGCCGACCGTCATCAGGCCATTGACCAAATAGTTGCGCACAAAGAACGTGAACGCCAGCACCGGCAGCATCACCAGCACGCCGGCGGCCCAGCCGGCTTTGCGCGGGCCTTCGAGGACGAGCTCGTGGTCCTCGGGGCGTTTCCAGGCGGGCGGAATCCCCGGGTCGTAACCGGGTCCCCACCAGGTCTTCGCCTTTTCAGGCGCCGCGCGTGCTTCCTCGATATGGCAAAGCTGGCCAAGGGCCATGGCATCATGCCGTGCGTCAGTAGATAATCCGGAAACGCAACGAGTTGATGCCGGCGCACCGCGAGACTTTGTTCGTAGTCAACGGACGCGGCGAAAGCCGCGGACAGGCCGCCGTCATCGCGCCGCCGGCGGCAGACCGGACATGAATTTCACCAGATACGGCTTCCAGACCGCCGCGTAGTAATGGGTGAAATGTCCGTGCGTGTCCTTGCCATAGGGGGTCAGCACGTAGCTGCCATGCGCGATCTTCCTGAACGCGCGTTCGACGGTGCCGAGCGTTGGCGGGTCGGCGAAATCCTCGACATTGTTTATCAGCATCACATGTGCCTTGATCTTCGGCAGGTCGGCCTCGGGGCTGTAGTCGTAGATCGATTCGAGCTCGTAGAGGGTGTTGTTGGCGTCGCCGCTTTTCAGCAGCGTTGCCAGGCGCTTGTCGTAGAGCGCCTTGGCCGCCTGCATGGTCGGCGCTTCTTCCTGAATGCGTACTGGGCTCTCGGTCAGGTCGTTGCCGGCCGCCGTGTACATGTAGAGGGTCGGTGTCTTGTCGTAGTTGCCGTCATGCCAGGCCGGGTCGTGGCGGATCAGCTCGGCGGCGGCGTGGCGCAGCATGTAGTTGCGGCCGCTGATCTCGACCGGCTGGCACGACATCCCGACCGTGCCATCCATCAAATCGGGATACCACTCGGCCCACAGAAATTGCTGCATGCAGCCCAGAGAGCTTCCGATGATCAGCCGCAAATGGGCGACCTTCAGCCCGTCCGTGACCAGAAGGTGCGTCAGGTCGACCATGTCGTGGTATCGGTAGTGTGGGAATCCAGCCTTCAGACCATCGGAGGGTTTCGACGAGCCGCCGCGGCCCAGAGCGTCGGGCATGATGATGTAATATTTCGCCGGGTCGAGCGGCTGGCCCGGCTTGAACAGTTCGTCGGCCAAACTCGAGCGAAACCAGTTGGCGCCGGTGCCGGTGTTACCCTGCAACAGCAGCACGGCGTTGACCACCTGGCCCTCCGCGTTCCGTTTCGCCGTGCCGATCGTGCGGTAATGCAATTTCACCTCCGGCAGGTTCTCGCCGCTGGTGAATTTGTAATTGCTGACGACGTAATCGCCTTCCTGATAACCGGGCCAATTGGTGGTGGGCTCTTTCGCCGTCTCTTGTGCCAGCGCCGGAAGCGCCGCGGCCAGCAAGACGATCACGATCAACGCGCGGACGGACATTCGTTGCCTCCAATGGTCATTCGGCAAATCCATCTTATCCACGATTGTCGCGCGTGGCGAAGGTCGTTGGATGTCCGCTCTCCGGATCTCCTGATCGGCCAGGCTATGGCCGATACGGGTCGATCGCAGACTTTCTATTGCGCGGACGTGAATGCCCGGTTCGGCGTCGCAGTGGCTTAAAGCGGCCGTTCCGCTTTCGGCCAGTCTCGGTCCGTCAAGCTACCCACCACGAAGGACCGCTTTGGGTGGAA
>CALFNB010000050.1 GCA_937902425.1 uncultured Acetobacteraceae bacterium
GGGCCGCGAAGCGGACCAATGCGCCTCCTGGTGGGTTTCAGGGCGAAGCCCTGACCTCGGACCCCCACGATGAACTGGTTCACCGGCCTCGTGCTCTACATTCTGATCTGGTGGGTCACCCTGTTCGCCATACTGCCGATCGGCACCCACGCGGTGGAGCAAGCTGACGAGACCTCGGGCTGGCGCGGGGCGCCGGAAAGGCCGCGTTTGTGGATGAAAGTCGGGCTGACGACGGTCGTGGCTTGTGTGCTCTGGCTGGCGGCCTTCGCGCTGATCGAGAGCGATTGGATCAGCTTCCGGCACGGGTTCTTCGCGGCGCCGAGGAATGACTGATGGTGCCGGAAGCACGAAAACCGCCTCTGCCAGGCGAGGGAAAGATCATCCTCAGCCTGGCGGGCGGTTGCCGTTTCCTCCCCAAACCTGGCCCTCGAAAGCGCCAAGTCGGGCCACGCGTGTGTTAACCAAACGCCACCCATTTGTCACTACGTTTCGTCCGATTTTTCACGATAAACTGGCTGTTTGTTTCGTGATTCTCTTGTGCGCTGCACAATAATTTCGCGGCACGGCGCGAATTGATGGATCCCTTGTCTTTAATTCGCCATACGGTCCCGCGGCAGGATCGGTCTCCCGTTTCCTGAGCGACCCACCGTGACAATGTTCGGGACGCGCCGTTCGCGACTGAATTTCGGAACACACTGCCCGCGGCGATGTCACCACGCGCCCCGCGGCGATGGTTCGCACGCGCTTTCCGCGCGATGTGACAAAGCGCGCGACACCGCCTAGGGTCCGCGCCGCGCCGCGACCAGCCCGCCGACGAACCCATGGGATCGAGCCACCGATGCGTCTGACACAAGGTTTCATTCCGACCATCAAGGAAACGCCGAACGAGGCGCAGATCGCCTCGCACCGGCTGATGCTGCGCGCCGGCCTGGTGCGCCAGACCTCCGCCGGCATTTACGCCTGGCTGCCTCTGGGCCTGCGGGTGCTGCGCAACATCGAGCGGATCGTGCGCGAGGAACAGGATGCCTCCGGCGCGCAGGAGTTGTTGATGCCGACCATCCAGCCGGCCGAGTTGTGGCGGGAAAGCGGCCGCTACGACGATTACGGCGCCGAGATGCTGCGCATCCAGGACCGGCATGAGCGCGACATGCTGTACGGGCCGACCAATGAGGAGATGATCACCGACCTGTTCCGCCAGTCGGTGCGCAGTTACCGGGAGCTGCCGAAGCTGCTGTACCACATCCAGTGGAAGTTCCGCGATGAGGTGCGGCCCAGATTTGGCGTGATGCGCGGGCGGGAATTCCTGATGAAGGACGCGTATTCGTTCGACCTGGATCACGCCGGTGCCGTCGTCAGCTACCGCAAGATGATGCTGGCATATATGCGGACATTCCAGCGCCTCGGTCTGAAGGCGATCCCGATGGAGGCCGATACCGGGCCGATTGGCGGCGACCTCAGCCATGAGTTCATCATTCTGGCGCCGACCGGTGAGAGCCAGGTGTTCTACGACGCGGCGTTCGAGGAGATCGATTACCTGGCACGCGGCGCCGGCGGGTTCAGGCACGACAGCGCGGCCGACCTGGAGCGGTTTTTTCGGGAGATGACCTCGCATTACGCCGCCACCGACGAAAAGCACGACACCGTGAAATGGGACGCCGTGGCGCCGGAGCGGCGGCGGGAGGGCAGGGGGATCGAGGTCGGCCACATCTTTTACTTCGGCGACAAATACACCAAGGCGATGAACGCCACCGTCACCGGCCCGGACGGCAAGCAGGTGCATCCGGAGATGGGCAGCTATGGCATCGGCGTGTCCCGCCTCGTCGGCGCGGTGATCGAGGCGAGCCATGACGACGCCGGCATCATCTGGCCGGAGTCGATCGCGCCGTTCCGCGCCGCCATTCTGAACCTGAAGCCGGGCGATGCCGCCTGCGACGCGGCCTGCGCGAAGTTGTACGACGCGTTGGGTGCCGACGCCTTGTACGACGACCGCGAGGACCGGGCGGGGGTCAAGTTCAACGACGCCGACCTGATGGGCCATCCGTGGCAACTCGTGGTCGGTCCGCGCGGCGCGGCTTCCGGCAAGATCGAACTGAAACGCCGCGCGAGCGGGGAGCGGGTGGAACTTACCCCCGAAGACGCGCTGACCCGGATTTCCGCCGGTGTGGATCGGCGGGCCTGACCCCACCCATGTTTGGAGCATTCGAACGCGCCGTCGCCGGCCGTTACTTGCGCGCACGCAAGGGCGAACGGTTCGTTTCGATCATCGCGATCTTTTCGCTGATCGGCATCGCGCTCGGCGTGGCGACATTGATCGTCGTCACCTCGGTCATGAGCGGGTTCCAGACCGAGTTGGTCTCGCGTTTTCTGGGCGTCAACGGCCATGTCACGATCGAGGCCTACGCCGGCCAGAAAATCGGCGATTATGAGGAGCTGACGAAACGGATCCGCGCGTTGAGCGGCGTCGAGTCGGCACTGGCCTTGCTGAATGGTCAGGTGTTGCTGACCACGTCGACCAACGTCTCGACCGGCGGTCTGGTGCGTGGGATCAGTCAGCCGGATCTGAAGTCGCTGCATCGCATCAGCGACCATATCCTGGCCGGCGGCCTGGACGATTTCACCGGCGACAACGCGCTGGCGATCGGTATCGGTTTCGCGACGTCGTACCGGGTCGGCGTTGGCGATCTGGTGACGTTGATCTCGCCCGAGGGCGCGGCGACCGCGTTCGGCACCATCCCCCGGGTGCGCGCGTATAAAGTGGTGGCGATCTTCGACGCGGGATTGCACGACTACAACTCGTCCGTGGTGTTTCTGCCGCTACCGGCCGCGCAAGTATATTTTCAGAAGCCGAACGCGGTGACGCAGATCGAAATCCGCATGGACGATCCGGAGCAGGTCGAGCAACTGGTGCCGAAGCTGGTGCCGTTGCTGCGCGATATGCCCGTGCAATTGCGCGACTGGCGGCATGCCAATGACGTGATCATCAGCGTGCTGCAGGTGCAGAAGGATACCATGTTCATCGTACTGGGCATGATCGTTCTGGTGGCGGCGTTCAATGTCGTGTCCTCGCTGATCATGCTGGTGAAGGACAAGCGAGCCGACATCGCGGTGTTGCGCACGATCGGCGCCAGCAGCGGATCGGTGCTGCGCATCTTCATGATGTGCGGCGCCTTCGTCGGCGTCGCCGGCACCGTGCTCGGCACCATCATCGGCGTGGTGATCTGCCGTAACATCATCGAGATCCAGCGGGTCATCGAGAACCTCACCGGCGGTCAGGTCTTCGACGCCTCCGTCTTCATGTTAAGTACCTTGCCCAACACCATCGACTGGGCTGACGTCATCCGCGTCGTGGCGCTCGGCCTGGTGCTGTCGGTGCTGGCGACATTGTATCCCAGTTGGCGTGCCGCGCGGACCGATCCGGTGGAGGCGCTGCGGCATGAGTGATCCGCTCGTGCTGCGCGACGTGCACCGGACCTACAGCAGTGAGGCCGGCGATCTGGCGGTGCTGCGCGGCATCAATCTGACCCTGCGGGCGGGGGAGATCGTCGCCCTGGTGGCGCCGTCCGGTGTCGGAAAGTCCACACTTCTGCACATCGCCGGCTTGCTCGACCGGCCGGATCGCGGCGCCGTGCTGGTCGAGGGCAGGGATGCCGGCAACCTGCCCGACAACGCGCGTACCGCGGTGCGCCGCGACACCATCGGCTTCGTGTATCAGTTCCATCATTTGCTGGCGGAATTCACCGCGCTGGAGAATGTCGCGCTGCCACAGATGATCGCCGGCCGCGGCCGCCGCGATGCCGAGCGGCGCGCCGCCGAATTGCTGGGTGCGTTTGGGCTGGGCAGCCGGTTGCGGCATTTGCCCGGCAAGCTCTCGGGCGGCGAGCAGCAGCGGGTGGCGATCGCTCGGGCGCTGGCCAACAAGCCCAAGGTATTGCTGGCGGATGAACCGACGGGCAATTTGGACGTGGCGACGGCGGAGACGGTGTTCGCCGAGCTGACGACGCGGGTGCGGGAGGTCGGTGTGGCGGCGTTGATCGCGACACACAATCCGGATCTGGCGGCGCGGATGGATCGCACCGTGCGGATCCTCGATGGGAAAATCGTCGAGGTCGGGTAAGGGAGAACGGGTCATGTGGACATCTCGCGCGGCGGTGTTGCGCCGGACCGGCGTACCGATGACCATCGAAACGTTGCGGGTGGGACCGCTCGCGGCGGGCGATGTGCTGGTGCGGGTGCGGGCGGCGAGTCTGTGTCATACCGATCTCGAAGCGATCGAGGGCGCGCTGGCGGTCGATCTGCCTGCGGTACTGGGTCATGAGGCCGCCGGTGAAGTCGCGGCGATTGGCGCGGAGGTGACCGGCCTCGCGGAGGGCGATCGCGTGATCCTGTCATGGAATCCACATTGCGGACGCTGCTTTTACTGTGAGCGGGCACAGCCGATTCTGTGCCGGACGTTCCTGGCGAATGGACCGCGTGGATTTCATTTCGATGGCAAGCCGCGGCTGTCCTGTGACGCCGTGCCGGTGCATCAGTTGATGTATCTGGGTGGGTTCTCCGAATACTGCATCGTGCCGGAGCAGAGCGCGATCCGGGTGCCCGATGCGATGCCGTTCGATCGCGCGGCGTTGATCGGCTGTGGCGTGATGACGGGTGTGGGCGCGGCGACGCGGATCGCTCGCCCAGGTTGGGGCGATACGGCGATGGTGATCGGCTGCGGCGCCGTCGGATTGTCCGCCGTCCAGGGTTGCGCTCTTGCCGGATGCGGCGAGATCGTCGCGGTTGATCCCAATCCGGCGCGGCGGCAACTGGCCCAGTCGATTGGGGCGACGCGCGCGGTTGGGCCGGACGAGGCGGCGGAGGTGGCGCGCTCGTTGACCGATGGCCGTGGCGCCGACCTGGTGATCGAGGCCGCCGGCGTCAACGCCAGTTTCCGGCTCTCGGTGGAGGCGGTGCGTCCCGGCGGTCAGGTCGTCTGGTTGGGCAAGGTCGCGGTGAACGATGAGGTAACGTTTCTCTGGGCCAGTCTGATGCGGGAGAAACGAATTACCCGTAGTTCGTACGGCGGCGCCAACCCGGCGCGCGACTTCCCCATGCTGGCGCGGGCCTATCTGGACGGTAAGTTGAAACTTGATGAAATGATCTCGGCGCGGATCGGGTTGCAGGACATCAATGACGGGTTCGCGGCGTTGAAGCGTGGTGAGACGGTGCGAAGCGTGGTGGTGTTCGCATGAAGGTCTATGAGGGCGGACGCAGCCTGGACGGCGCGGTCGTTACGGTCGATGGCAGGCCGTTGAACCCGCGGTTCGACCTGAAGCGCTTCAGCGCGATGGGGTTCGAATGGACGTATGAAGGCGATGGGCCGCGGCAACTGGCGTTGGCGCTGCTGGCGGACCATCTGGGGGATGATCAGAAGGCGCTGGAGCTGACGGAGAAGTTCATGCGGGAGGTGGTGTCGGTGCTGGACAACGCCTGGCGAATGACGAGTGAGGAGATCGATGCGGCACTGGGGTGAGGGGCGCGCGCCAAGCATGGTCGGGGCGTCGCTTCCGAGCCGGGAATGACGTGGCTGGCGCCTTGGTATGACAATTCGGCGCTTTCCCGGCGTTGAGGTTCGCATCAACACGGAGGACGCGGAGTTCGCCAAGGTCGCGGAGGACGCTGGTAAAACGCGCGCGTCGCGTCGTCCCTAAGTGCCATGGTGCGTCGTCGCCCTTCTCCGCGTCCTTGGCGAACTCCGCGTCCTCCGTGATTATTCTGGCGTCAGAGCGCGCACGGACTTATCATGATCGGCGCCTTAATCATACGCCAGCGAAATGGTTTCCGCGATCAATGCCGGCCGCGACTGGCCCTCGACCTCCATCTGACTGGCGAACGTCATGCGCACGCCGCCCTCGATATCCTCGACCTTCACCAGCTTTTGATGCAGCCGCACGCGAGACCCCGACGGCACCGGCGCCGTGAACCGCACCCGGTCCGACCCGTAATTGATCCCCCGCGAGCGGTGCCGGATCGCATGCGTCTGATGCCCCAGCCCGGCGACCAGCGACAACGTCAGGAACCCATGCGCGATCGTCCTCCCACCCGGCATTTCCCGCTTGGCGCGCTCCACGTCAACGTGTATCCACTGATGATCGCCGGTCGCTTCGGCGAATTTGTCGATCATCGGCTGATCCACCGTTACCCAGTCGCTGGTGCCGATATCCTCGCCCACATGCGCCTTCATGTCGGCTGGTTTGTCCACCGTCAGCATGGTCCGCTCCCTCGTTTCGATGCGGGGAGAGTAACGCGGGCCACGCTCCTGTCGAGGCCTTTGCGCGGCTGGCCGAACGGCGTATCTTAAGCGGCCGAGGAGCACGCTCCAGGAGTGTAGCCATGAGCCAGACCCGGTTATCGCAGCGCCAGGCCGCGTTTCGCGCCGATTTTCGCACCCGCATCGCACCCGCCTATTTCGGTTGGGCCCACGTCGCGCTGATCGCGGCACTCGGTTTCGCGGCGATCTGGTTCTGCGCCCGCCAGGTGCACGCGCCGGCCTGGTACGAATTCCTGGTCGTTCCGTTCGCGTTCTGTGTGTCCAACGTGTTCGAGTGGTGGATCCATCGCTACATCATGCACCGGCCGGTGGCGGGCTTCATGGGGATCTACAAGCGCCACACGCTGGCGCATCACCAGTTCTTCACCGACGTCGAGCCCACGTTCGACAGCGCGCGCGATTTCCGCATCGTGTTCTTCCCGCCGTACGCATTGGTCGCGTTCATGGCGCTGTCGTTGCCGCCCGCCGCCGTGCTGGGACTGCTGGGACTGCCGAACGCCGGATGGATGCTGCTGATCACCAACGTGGCGTTGTATCTGAACTACGAGCTGTTTCATTTCTGCTGCCACGTGAAGAACGACCGGCTGGTGCGTTATATTCCGCTGATCAACTCGATCCGGCGGCATCATATCGCGCACCACAACACGGCGATCATGATGGAGCGGAACTTCAACCTCACCTATCCGGTCGCCGACTGGTTCTTCGGCACCTCCGATCTTGCCTGCGGGCTGCTGAAGCATGTCTTCAACGGCTACGACACGTCGCGGGTCAGGCGCGACCTGAAGCGGGTGCGCAATACGACGGATGACGTGCGCGTGGGCCATGTCTCGGTTGCCGCCCGATGAACCAGTCCGGCACGCGCATCAAGCCGGGCCGTGCCAGCCTGATCGGCGGGATCGCCGTCGCGGCCGCCAGCTTTGTTCTGTGGGCCGCGGTCGCGCATGAACTCGCGGCCGATACGACCGGCGTGCTGATCGTGGGGCTGTGCGTGGCTGCCGGCATTGGGATCTGGATCAGGGTGGCCGATCTTTGAGGGAGGCGCGAGGGCTCCGCCCTCGGACCCGCCAGGAGGCGCATTGGTCCGCTCTTCGCGGCCCAGGGGGGTGAAACCCCGCGGCTCCCATGTTGACCAGTGACATATCCGGGCGGATCATCCCGCCCAACAGGAGACCGACACGATGCCATTGGAATCGATTGAAACCGCCGAACTCAGTCTGTCCGACGCGCGCTGGCAGGCGCGGGTGGACCTCGCCGCGGCGCACCGCCTCGCCGTCATGCACGGGTTCCACGAGGGGATCTTCAATCATTTCACCCTGCGCGTACCCGGAACGAACGACCGCTATTATCAGATCCCCTTCGGCCTGCACTGGTCGGAAGTCACCGCGAGCTGCTTCATGGAAATCGGCTACGACGGCACCCAACTGGCCGGCGAGGGTGAGATCGAACGTTCCGCCTACTGCATCCACGCCCCGATCCACCGCCTGAACCCCAATGCCGCGGCGGTGTTCCACACCCACATGCCGTTCGCCAGCGCGTTGGCGCGGCTCGAGGATCAGAGCATCCTGCCGATCGGCCAGACCGAGCTCGGCACGCTGATGCACACCGCCTATGACGACATCTACACCGGCCTGGCGTTCGACCCGGCCGAGGGCGAGCGCCTCGCCGAGGTGATCGGCGACAAGACCGTGCTGATGATGGCCAATCACGGCGTCGCCACGGTCGGCAATTCGGTGTCGGAAGCGTACGACCGGCTGTACTACGTGGAGCGTGTGGCGCAAGTGCAGCTTTATGCCATGTGGACCGGACGCAAGTTGAAGCATATTCCACAGAACGTGATCGATCACACTGTTGGGGAGTACCAGGCGAATTCCTGTCAATACGGTGGCAAACCGAACCATGTCTGGCATTTCGCGGCGTTGAAGCGGATGCTCGATCGCAAGGAGCCTGACTACAAAGACTGAAGCCGAAACAAAATACGGAGGAAACAAATGAACATCGACCGTCGTCATCTCGCCTTGCCGGCACTGGCGTTGGGTTTGATATCCGCGTTCGTCCCAAGGGCGTTCGCTCTGTCGGCCGACGAGGAGGCCGTCGCCAAGAACCTTGAGACGTTTCGTAAAGCCCAGGCGGCGCAGGACGCGAAGGCACTCGACGCGCTCACTGCTTCGGAATTGAGCTACAGCCACTCCGATGCCCACATCGAGGACAAGGCGACGTTCGTCAAGAACGCCACCAACGGGAAATCGAAGTCCATTTCGCTGGAATACAAGGATCCCTCGATCCGCGTGGTCGGCGACGCCGCGATCGTGCGGTTCCATTGGGTGGCCGAGAGCGAGGCCGTCGCTGACGGCAAGCGAAGTTCCACCAACCTCGCCATCCTCATGACCTGGCAAAAACAGGGTGGGGAGTGGAAACTGCTGGACCGCGCGTCAACCAAACTCTGACGGTCCGCGACCGAGGCAAACTCTGACCGCCGCGACTCCGGGAGCGTGAAATGGATCAGTCAGTGCGTGATCTTCCGGCCGGCACCTGGCCCGCGGGCCTGACCCGTGTCCCGTACTGGGTTTATCGCGATCCCGATGTCGCGCGCGACGAACAGGCGCGCGTGTTTGAAGGCCCGGCCTGGCACTTCCTCTGCCTGGAGATCGACGTGTCGGAGCCGGGCGACTACCGCACCACCATGATGGGCGCGATGCCCGTCGTGGTGGCGCGCGCCGAAGACGGGGAGATCGTCGCGTTCGAAAACCGCTGTGCCCATCGCGGTGCGCTGATCTGCCTGGACGATGGCGGCAAGGTGAAGGACTTCCATTGCGTCTATCACGCCTGGCGCTACGACCTGCGCGGCAATTTGAAGTCCGTCGCTTTCCGTCACGGTGTGAACGGCCGCGGCGGCATGCCGGACGACTTCCAGATGGAGGCACACGGCCCGCGCAAGCTGCGTATCACCGTGCAATGCGGCCTTGTGTTCGGCACGCTCGCCGACGACGCGCCGGCCTTCGCGGATTACGTCGGACCCGCGGTCATGGTCCGGTTGCGCCGCGTACTGCACAAGAAGCTGGAGGTGATCGGCCGTTTCACGCAACCCATGCCGTGCAACTGGAAACTTTACATGGAGAACGTGCGCGACACGTACCATGCGAGCTTGCTCCACATGTTCTTCACCACCTTCCGCATCACCCGGCTGAGCTTCGGCGGTGGCGTGATGGTCAGCGACAATGGCGTCGCGCATGCCAGCACGACGAAGGGACCGCCGGAGGGCACCGACAATACCTATGCCGGAATGCGCAGCGAAAATCAGGGGTTTCAACTGAAGGACCCGTCCTTCATGCGGTCGGTCGCCGAGTTCAACGACGACATCAACCTGCAGATCCTGTCGATCTTCCCGGGCTTCATCCTGCAACAGATCCACAACGCGCTGGCGGTGCGGCAGATCGTGCCGCGCGGCGTGGACAAGATGGACCTCAACTGGACCTATCTCGGCTTCGCCGACGACACGCCGGAGTTGCGGGCGATGCGATTGAAGCAGGCCAATCTCGCGGGTCCGGCCGGATTCGTTTCGATGGAGGACGGCGCGGTCGGCGGCTTCGTGCAGCGCGGGATCGCCGCCGCGGATGGCGAAACCTCGGTCGTTGAAATGGGCGGCGCCGGAGCCGAAACGTCGGAAACCCGCGCGACGGAGGCCTCGGTGCGCGGCTTCTGGAAAGCCTGGCGCGCGCATATGGATATGTAAGCTCATGACCGACCCGGCCGTATCATTTGAAATCGCCCAATTGAACGCGGCCTGCGCGGCGGCGATCGATGCCGACCGGTTGGAGGAATGGCCAGGGTTTTTCCTGGAGCAGTGCCTTTATAAGGTCACCACGGCGGACAACCACGCGAAGGGCTACCAGGCCGGCATCATCTACGCCGATACGCGGGCCATGCTGACCGATCGCGTCTTCGCGCTGCGGGAAGCCAACATCTACGAACGACAGCGCTATCGTCATATCCTCGGCATGCCGCTGATCACCGCCACGGGGGACAACGCGGTCTCGGCGGAGACGTCGTTCATGGTGGTCCGCACCATGCGGGAAGGCCAGATGGATGTCTTCGTGGCCGGCGTTTATCTCGACAAACTGCGCCGCGACCAGGCCGGGGCGTGGCACTATGCCGAGCGCATCGTGGTGTGCGACAGTCAACGGTTCGACACGTTGCTGGCGATCCCACTGTAGCGGCTACCGTACATAAGCGGCATCTTCTTGGCACAATCGTTCCGCTGCCGCGGTTTCCCTCTTGCCCGTGGCGCAACGACCAATACACTCGCCCATCCGCCAGCCCATGGTCGCCCACAGATGAAGTCGCCCCCGCCGGAGACGCCGATCCACCTTGATGCCATCGACCGCCGCATCCTGACCGCGTTGCAGGAGAACGGGCGGATCACCAATATCGCGCTGTCGCGGGTCGCCGGCGTATCCGCGCCGCCCTGCCTGCGCCGGGTGCGCGCGCTGGAGGAATCCGGCGTCATCCGCGGCTACCACGCCGACACCGACCCCCAAAAACTGGGCTGGGAAATCACCGTCTTCGCGATTGTCGGCCTCGACAGCCAGAAGGAAACGGTGCTCGCGGCCTTTGAGCAACTGGTCGCCGCCTGGCCGGAGGTGCGCGAATGCCACATGATCCGGGGCGGCGGCGATTTCCTGCTGCGCTTCGTGGCGCGCGACACCGCGCATGAAAATCAACTGACGCAACGGCTCACCGGATTGCCCACGGTCAGCCGGGTGCAGACCCTTCAGACCATCCGCACCAGCCGGAACCTCGCCGGCGTGCCGTTCTGAACAAGGCGTTTCGCCCGCATGGGGTTCTCTTGCTCAATGGTGGGTTCCTTTGCTCAATGGTACGTAAAGCGACATTAGATTTGCCAGAATCTCAAC
>CALFNB010000051.1 GCA_937902425.1 uncultured Acetobacteraceae bacterium
TCAATCAGGTGTTCGGCCATCTGTTCGACGTCAGCGAGGCCGAGGCGGCGACCCCGGAGCAAGCCCAGACGCGGGCGGATGCATTGTCGGGCCAGATGGTGATCGACGGGCACACGCATTTTCTGCGCGACGACACGCGGTTGCTGGGCTTCATCAAAGGCCGCGAGGCGGTTGGTCAATTCGGCTGGAACAAGGAACTCAGCGGTAAGGAACAGACGATCGACGATCTGAAGTACGGCAATTACGTGAAGGAAATATACATGGACAGCGACACCAAGGTGGCGTTGCTGTCGAACTCCCCGTCCGACGTGCCGGCGGATTGGTTCATTCCGCAGGAGCAAGTGTTCAAAACGCGTGAGATGGTGAACAAACAGGCCGGCTCGCGACGGATGCTGGCGCATTTCACGTTCACGCCGGGACAGCCAGGCTGGCTTGACAAAGTCGATGAGGCGATCGAACGGTTCAAGCCGGATTCGTGGAAAGGCTATACCGTCGGCGACAACACGCACAAGGACCTCGCCGCGTATCCCTGGCACGCCGACGATCAGAAGCTGATGTATCCGTTTTACGAAAAGATCGCCAAAACCGGCATTCGCAACGTTTGCATTCACAAGGGACTGTTCGCGCCGGCGATCGAGGAGAAGTTTCCCCGGCTGCGGCCCTATGCCGACGTCAGCGATATCGGCCGCGCCGCCAAGGACTGGCCGCAACTGAATTTCCTTGTCTACCACTCGGGTTATCGCTGGGTCGGCGGCAATCCGGCCGACGGGATGGCGGAGTTCGACAAGACCGGTCGCAGTTCTTGGACCAGCGATCTGGCGGAGATCCCGGAAAAGTTCGGCGTCAACAACGTGTATGGCGATCTCGGCCAGTTGTTCGCCTGGACCAGCGTGGCGGAGCCTCGGCTGTCGGCGGCGCTGATGGGCATGCTGATCAAGGGTCTGGGCTCTGACCGCGTCGTGTGGGGCACCGACGCGGTGTGGACCGGCGCGCCGCAATGGCAGATCGAGGGATTGCGCCGGCTGGAAATCCCCGAGGACATGCAAAAGAAGTACGGGTTCAAGCCGCTCGGTGCGGCGGATGGCGCGGTCAAGACGGCGGTGTTCAGTGGCAATTCGGCACGGCTGTACGGGCTTGAGAAACACGCGGACGTCGTGAACCAGGATCGTTTCGCCGCGATCAAGGCGGATTACCAGGCGAACGGGCCCGGTCGGAGCAATCTGCGGTACGGGTATGTCAGTCGCGCGGGGTAGACGTTGGGTGCTTGTGGCGGCGTTTTGTGGAACGCGCGCGGTCTGGGCTGACGCTCCGGCGAAAATGTCGCGGGCGGCGGCGCGATATCAGGATACCCCGCGCGGCGGGTTGAGTTGCGTGGGTTGCACGTTCTTTCGGCGGCCGCGAGCGTGTCAGGTGGTCGAGGGAGACATCAGTCCGAACGGTTGGTGCCGGTTGTTCGATTTGCCGGATTGAGGGCTTCGGCGACCGCGGAGGGCGTGCCGGAAACCAGGTCAACCGATAGGAATTGGCGGCCCTCGAAGGCGGCCGATTATACGCAAATCGCGGGCTGCGTATAACAGCAGGCACATGTGGCCGCACCTGACGGTAGACCTCTCGCCGATGCCCGACACCGACGACAAGGACGATCAGCGCCTCGTCGCGTAACGCACAAACGATGCGATAGTCCCGTACGCGATACCGCAACAATCCGGCAAGACCGTGCCGCGACGGTTTACCGAACAGTCGCGGGTTGTCAGCCGGCGCGACCCGCGTTTCGAGGTATTGGACAATTTCCCGCCGGACCCCTCGGCTCAGGCGATTCAAATCGTCGATCGCGCGGGGATCGTATTCAATCCTCCAGGCCAAGGGCCTGGCGTGCCTCGGCACTGGTCAGGGGTTGCAGGGGATTACCGAGACGATCGACCGCCATTTGCGCGTCGTCGAGGTCGTCCAACCCTTCCTCGATCAGCGCGCGGATCAGGTCAACCTCGGAGATGCCGTCGCGCCGGGCGCGCTCAGCGATGCGCTGCTCCGTAACGGGTTCAAGGATGATTGTGGGCATCGTCAGGGTCCCATGGGCTTCTGATATCGCGAGAGCCTATATCACCGTGAACGTGGTCCGGGAAGGAAATCGTCCGCCAGCCAAAGGCCGCGTCGCATGGTTTGCTCGCACGTGAGAGCCATGACGCGGTTGCCGCACCCCGGCTTCGCGGTCCGCGAGCCCCTTAAACCGCCCGCTCCACGATCAGCTTCTTGATCTCCGCGATCGCCTTCGCCGGGTTCAACCCTTTCGGGCACGTATCGGTGCAGTTCATGATCGTGTGGCAACGATACAGTTTAAATGGATCCTCCAGCGCATCCAGCCGCTGACCCGTCGCCTCGTCCCGCGAGTCGGCGATCCACCGGTACGCCTGCAACAACACCGCCGGCCCCAGATACCGGTCGCCGTTCCACCAGTAACTCGGGCACGCGGTGGAGCAGCAGAAGCACAGAATGCACTCCCACAATCCATCCAGCTTCGACCGCTCCTCCTTGCTCTGCAGTCGTTCCGCATCCGGCGGCGCTGGGCTGTCCGCCTGCAACCACGGCTCGATCGAGCGCAACTGCGCGTAGACCTGCGACAGATCGGGCACGAGGTCCTTCACGACAGGCATGTGCGGCAGCGGCGTGATGCGCACCGCGCCCTTCACCTCATTGATCGGCTTCAGACAGGCGAGCGTGTTGCCACCGTCGATGTTCATCGCGCAGGAGCCGCAAATCCCCTCCCGGCAGGAGCGGCGAAAGGTCAAGGTCGGATCGACCTCGTTCTTGATCTTGATCAGCGCGTCCAGCACCATCGGCCCACACGCGTCGAGGTCGATGTTGTACGAATCCATCCGCGGGTTCAGTCCGTCATCCGGATTCCAGCGGTAAATCCGGAATTCACGCGTGCGTTTCGCACCCGCCGGAGCGGGGAAACTCTGCCCATGGCCGATGCGGCTGTTGGCGGGAAGATTGAACTCGACCATGGCGTTCTCGTTACCCTTGCAACTGCGAAAGCGAACTCATGACGGTCACGACCTCAGTAGACCCGCTTCTTCGGCGGGAACACCGAGACCTCGTTGGTCAGTGTCCGCATCTTCACCGGCCGATAGTCCAGCTTCACCGCGCCGTCATCGCCGCACCAGGCGAGCGTGTGCTTCATCCAGTTCTGGTCGTCGCGCTCGGGGAAGTCGTCATGCGCGTGCGCGCCGCGGCTTTCCTTGCGGGCCTCGGCGCCGACCATGGCGGTCATCGCGTTGCCCATCAGGTTCTGCAGCTCCAGCGCTTCCATCAGGTCGCTGTTCCAGACCAGGCTATGGTCCGACACCGCCATGTCGTCCAGGCCGCGCCAGACCCGCTGCATTTCGGTGACGCCACGCGCCATCGTCTTGCTGTTGCGGAACACGGCGGCGTGCGCCTGCATGGTGCGCTGCATGTCGAGCCTCAGTTCGGCCACTTTGGTGCCGCCCTTGGCGTGCCGTGCGCGATCGAACCGGTCCATCGTGGCCTCGCCGGCCTTTGGCGGCAACGGGGCCTGGCCGGCGCCGGGCCGGATCAACTCCGTCGTACGAGTCGCCGCGGCGCGCCCGAACACCACGATGTCCAGCAACGAGTTGCAGCCCAGACGGTTGGCGCCATGCACGGAGACGCAGGCGCCTTCACCGACCGCCATCAGGCCGGGCACGATGGCATCGGGGTCGTCCGGCGTTGGCCGCAGCACTTCGGTGTGCACGTTGGTCGGCACGCCGCCCATGTTGTAGTGCACGGTCGGCAGCACCGGGATCGGGTCCTTGGTCACGTCGACGCCGGCGAACACTTTCGACGTTTCGGAGATCCCCGGCAGCCGCTCATGCAACAAATCGGCGCCGAGATGTTCCAGGTGCAGATAGATGTACTCCTTGTTCGGTCCACAGCCGCGGCCCTCGTTGATCTCCACCGTCATCGAGCGCGACACCACGTCGCGGCTGGCGAGGTCCTTGGCCGAGGGCGCGTAGCGTTCCATGAACCGCTCGCCCTCCGAGTTGGTCAGATAGCCGCCCTCGCCGCGCGCGCCCTCGGTGATCAGGCAGCCGGCGGGGAAGATGCCGGTGGGGTGGAACTGCACGAACTCCATGTCCTGGCAGGGCAACCCGGCGCGCAGGACCATGCCGTTGCCGTCGCCGGTGCAGGTATGCGCCGAGGTGCAGGACAGGAAAGTGCGCCCATAACCACCGGTTGCCAGCACCACCATTTGCGCGCGGAAGCGGTGGATGGAGCC
>CALFNB010000052.1 GCA_937902425.1 uncultured Acetobacteraceae bacterium
GTTCGTCCGAAGCGGTAGAGGTTCCGCCTGAGTAGCGCCAATTATGCGTTGCAACGGCCCGGATCATGGACTGGCTTTCCGTTGGTGGCTCCGGTTTCACACCCCATCCGGAGAATCCGGGCACGCACGCCCCGTCCACCATAACGCGAGCATCACAATATGACCGCGCCGCACCACAACCGTTGGGTCCGCATCCAGGGCGTAGCCCTGTTGATGTTCGTCATGTCGCAGATCGACCGCTCGAACATCGCTTTGGCGTTTCCCTCCATGCGTGCCGATCTGGGCCTGAGCGCCACGGCGATCGGCTTCGCGACCGGAGTGTTCTTCTGGGGCTATCTGCTGCTGCAGATCCCCGTGGGACGCCTCGCATCGGTGTGGAGCGCCAAACGAACACTCATGATCCTTGGTGTCGGCTGGGCCCTGGTTTCGGCCACGACAGCCCTGGTTCAGACCGAAACCGAGTTGGTCGTAAACCGATTCCTGCTCGGCATGACAGAAGGCGGTACGCTGCCGAGCTTCGTCGTGCTGATGCGCGCGTGGTTCACCCGCGGCGAGCGCGCACGGGCGAACCTCGTCTTACTGGGCACCCCGATCGCGACGGCGATCGGCAATCCGCTCTGCGGCCTGGCCGTCAGTCTGACCGGCTGGAGGATGATGTTCGTCATCACCGCGGTGCCGGCGCTGCTGTGGTGCCTGGTGTGGTGGTGGGCCATCGATGACGACCCGCGAAGCACCAATTGGCTGCCTCCGGCCGAGAAGGCGTCGCTCATCGCCACGCTGGACGCCGAAGCGCTGGAGGCCCCGGTTTCGCAGCGTCATTGGTTCCGCGTCATCTGGCACCCCGTCGTGCTGTTGTTGTCCATCTACAACCTGCTTGGCCTGACCGCGCTGTGGGGACTTTCCTACTGGCTGCCGACCCTTCTGGTGGAGGCCGGTCACACGATCGGCATGGCCGGGCTGCTGAGTTCGATACCCTACATCGCCAGTGTCGCGATGGCATTTTTGCTGTCCTACAGCTCGGATCGATGGCAGGAACGGAAATGGCATATGCTGGTGCCTACGTTCCTCGCGGGTGTGTTCATGCTCGCGGCCGCGTGGTTCGGCCAGGCGAGTCAGGGCCTGATGCTGCTGTGTCTCACCCTCACCGCGGCACTTTGGTTCGGCCGCATCACGACTTACTGGATCCTCGTCGCCGATGCCGTGCCGAAGGACGCCGCCGGTGCCAGCATGGCGATCGCCAATGGCGTGGGTAATTTTGGTGGCTTCCTCGGCCCGTTCCTGTTCGGCTGGTTGCGCACGATAACAGACAGCTTCGACGCGGCCATAATGTTCGGCGGCGTGGCGTTCATCGCCGCCGCGCTGATCGCGATGCCGATGCGGTTCGGCGGCCGCCGCCAGCCAGGCGGTGCCATTCCGGCGCCAACGCCAGCCAATTGAGCCGAGGGCATTACGATGGACAACCTTACCCGCCAGCTTGCCGCTTATGTCACGTCGCGGCGGTTCGACGATATCCCCGCGGATATCGTGCGTTCCGCCACGCGGCACCTGGTCGATGCGATCGGCTGCGCGCTCGGCGGCCGCGACTGCGAGGCCGCGCGGATCGGCCGGCAATTGGCATGCGGCACTGCGCCGAACCGGCATGCCGGACGCATTCTCGGCCAGCGGCGACACGTTCCCGCGTCTGAGGCCGCCTTCACCAACACCGCGATGATCCGCTACCTGGATTTCAACGACAGTTGGCAAGGTGGCCATCCCAGCGACCTGCTCGGCGGATTGCTGGCCATCGCCGAATCCGCCGGTGCTGACGGTCGGCGCCTGATCACCGCCATGATCGTCGCTTATGAAGTCGTGATCCGCCTGATCCGCGCGACGAGCCTGCGCGAACGCGGCTGGGATCAGGGTTTCGTCATCGGCGTTGGAACGACCTGCGGTGCCGGTCATCTGCTCCGGTTGGACGCGGAGCAGATGACGAACGCGATCGCCATCATCACCGTCGCCAATGTGCCGCTGCGCGCCACGCGCGCCGGTCAGCTCTCGTCGTGGAAAGGAGCAGCGACCGCGTTCGCCGTACGCAACGGCGTTTATGCCGCGCTGCTCGCCGCCGGCGGGATGACCGGTCCAGAGGCCGCGTTCGAAGGCCGACATGGCCTGATGAAGCAGATCACCGGACCGTTCGAACTGGAAACATTTCCCGACGCGGGCGGGGATTATCTGCTTCCGGTGATCGTGTTGAAATACTGGCCGGTGGAAGGTCATGCTCAAGCCGCGGTGTGGGCCGCGTTGCGCTTGCGCGAGGAGATGGCGCCAGCCGATATCGCGCGGATCGAGATATTCACCCACTGGTCCGCCTGGCACGAAGCCGGCAGCGAGCCGGCGAAATGGAACCCCACCACGCGCGAAACCGCCGATCACAGCTTTCCTTATATCTTCGCTCGTACCCTGGTGGACGGCACGATCACGGTAAGCACCTTTGACGCGGCCAACTACCTCGATCCCACGCTGCGCCCGCTTATGGCGAAGATCAGCGTGCATCAGGATGCCGAGATTGACGCTCTGTATCCAGCCACCTGGGTCATGCGGGTCGAGGCGACCGCCGCGGATGGCGAGCGCGAAATCATCAGAATCATCAACCCGCGTGGCCACGGCATGAACCCGATGAGCGATGATGAGGTCGACAATAAATTCACCGCGCTCGCGGAACCGGCCCTGGGAACGGACAGGACGCGCGCCGCGCTTGGCGCCTGGCGATCGATCGAGGGTGCAACCACGATTTCGGCGGCGCTCGATTTGCTGCTTCCGGGAGGTTGAGTGTGCCGATACCTGTTGCCAGCTCATTCAATTCGTGGACGCCTGTCGGCGTTTACTTCGAGTGGGGGATTGCTTCATGGGCATGACGATCGCGGAGAAGATCCTGGCGCGGGCGGGCGGCCTGACGAAGGTTTCCCCGGGCGATTTGGTGGTCGCCGATGTCGACACGGTGATGTTCAACGACACGACATTCTATCCGGGAACCTGGCGCGAGATATTGCACGTGTTCGACCCGGCGAAAATCGTCGTCGTGTTCGACCATCGGGTTCCCGCACCGGACCGCGCATGCGCTCAGATGCATGTCACCGGCCGTGAGTTCTGCCGGCGCTTCGGCATAACGCGGCTGCATGACGTCGGTTACGACCAGGGCATCTCGCACGTCATCGTCGCGCAGAACGCTTATGCACTTCCCGGAACGATCATCGTCTGCTCCGATTCGCACACCGGCGCCGCCGGGGCGTTCAATTGCGCCGGGCGCGGCATTGGCGTGCCCGATGTTGTTCACGCCGCCACCACCGGCAAGACCTGGTTCCAGGCCGGCGCCACCGTGCGCTACGACCTGATCGGCGCGTTGCGGCCCGGCGTGGCGACGAAGGACGTTTTCCTGCATATAGCCCAGACTTACGGCGACCATTACACGTTCAACATCGAATACGGCGGCCCAGGCGTGTCCGGTTTGAGCCTGGATGCCCGCCGCACGCTGCGCACGATGGGAACCGAACTCAACGCCGAGTTCTCCATCTTCGAACCCGACGATGTGTTGCTGGCCTATATGCATGAACGCACGACCGCGCCGTTCGAGCCGCGATATCCCGACGCCGACGCGCGGTATGAGGCGAAGCACAGCATCGACCTCGACCGCATCGAGCCGTTTGTCGCGCTGCCCGACAGCATCATCCGCAACGCACGTCCGGTCAGCGAGTTGACGGGCGAGCGCATCCACCACGCCTTCATCGGCTCTTGCGCCAACGGCAACCTGGACGACCTCGCCATCGCGGCGCGGGTGGTCGCGGGCCGGCGGGTGGCGCCAGGCGTTCGCCTGCTGGTAACGCCAGGATCGCAGGCCACCTATCGCCAGGCGCTGGAGGCGGGCTACGTGGCGACGCTGCTCGATGCCGGCGCGGTGGTGACAAATGCCACCTGCGGTGCCTGCGGCGGCGGGCACATGGGCGTACTGGGCCCCAACGAGACCTGCATCACGGCGAGCACGCGCAACTTCAAGGGCCGTATGGGCGACCCGTCGGCGCGCATCTACATGGCCTCCCCGGCGACGGTCGCTGCCTCCGCGATCGCTGGCACCATCACGCACCCCGGCACATTCCTCGGTGCGGAGGCAACGCCATGATCGCCGCGCGCGTGTGGAAATTCGGCGACAACGTCAGCACGGACCTGATGCTGCCCGGTCCGGCATTGATCCTCACGCCGGAGGAACAAACACGTTGGGTGTTCCAGGCCAATCGGCCGGGCTGGGTGGACGAGGTTCAGCCTGGCGATTGCATCGTCGGCGGCCACCGTTTCGGCATGGGATCGAGCCGTCCGGGCGCGCGCTCGCTGCGCAATCTTGGCGTGGGCTGCGTTCTGGCCGAGTCGATCGCCCGCCTGTTCTTCCGCAACTGTGTCAATTTCGGTCTGCTGGCCATCGAGTGCCCAGGCATCGCCGGGGCCTTCGAGGAAGGCCAAACGGCGGAGTTCTCGACCGAGGACTGGACAGTGCGGAACCGCCAGACCGGTCAGGTTCTGTTATGCACGCCGGTCCCCGCCATGCTGCTGGACCTGATGCGGGGCGGCGGTATCTATCCGGTACTGGAACGCAACGGACTCGTTGCGCCGGCGCAGCCAGGCCATGCGGCCGGCCGCTGAAATGTTTGCAAGGGAATACGCGCCATGGGCATGACGGTCGTCGAAAAAATCCTGGCACGCGCATCCGGCCACGCCACGGTAGCGCCCGGCGACCTGATCGTCGCCAACGCCGACACGGTCGTACTGATCGATCCGAGCTTCTACCCCGGCATATGGCGCGAAATCCTCAAACTCGACGATCCGCGCAAGATCGTGGTGGTGTTCGATCATCGCGTTCCGGCACCCGACCGCACGGTGGCGGGCATGCACGCCATCGGCCGCGATTTCGTCGCGCGCTTTGGCATCGATCGGTTCTTCGACGTCGGCTACGACCAGGGAATCTCTCATGTCATCGTCGCCGAACGCGGCTATGCCTTGCCCGGCACGGTTCTGGTCTGTAGCGATTCGCATACGGGCAGTGGCGGCGCATTCAACTGCGCCGCGCGCGGTGTTGGCGCACCGGACCTCGTCTATGCCGCGGCGACCGGCCAGACCTGGTTCGAGCTCTGCCCAACCATTCGCTATGAACTGCACGGCTGCCTGCGACCCGGCGTCGTCACCAAAGATTTGTTCCTCTGGCTGGCGCAGACGTTCGGCGATCATTCCGATCACAACATAGAGTTCGGCGGCCCGGCGCTCGCCACTCTGGGTATGGACGCGCGCCGCACCCTCTCGACCATGGGCACCGAGCTGAACGCCGAGTTTTCGGTTTTCGAACCCGACGATGTGCTGCTGAACTACATTCGGGAACGCAATCCGGCACCGTTCGAAGCGCAGTATCCGGATGCCGACGCGACCTATGCCGAACGGCGGGATCTGGACCTCGCAACGATCGAGCCGCTGGTCGCGCTGCCCGACCGTATCATCCGCAACGCCGTGCCGGTCAGCCAGGCGGCCGGCGAGCGCATCCATCAGGCGTTCATCGGCTCATGCGCCAACGGGAATCTGGATGATCTCGCGGCGGCGGCGCGCGTGGTCGCGGGACGCCGCGTCGCACCCGGCGTGCGGTTCCTGGTGACACCCGGCTCGCAGGCGATCTATCGGCAGGCGGTAGCGGCCGGCTATATCGGTGTGCTGGTGAACGCGGGAGCGGTGGTAACGAACGCGACCTGCGGCGCGTGCGGCGGCGGTCACATGGGCGTGCTCGGCCCCAATGAAACCTGCATCACCGCCAGCACACGCAACTACAAGGGACGCATGGGGGATCCGTCGGCACGCATTTACATGGCCTCACCGGCGACCGTGGCCGCATCCGCGATCGCCGGAACCATCACCCACGCGGGCGAATTCCTTCAGCAAGGAGCCGTCACATGATCTCCGGGCGGGTTTGGAAATTCGGCGACAACATCAGCACCGATCTCATGCTTCCTGGGCCGGCCCTGGCACTGGTGGAGAAGGAACAGATGCGCTGGGTGTTCCAGGCGAACCGGCCAGGCTGGGTCGATGAGGTCCGGCCGGGCGACATCGTAATCGGCGGCAGGAGTTACGGTATCGGATCGGGCCGGCCGGCGGCACGCTCCATGCGCAATCTTGGCATTGGCTGCTTGATCGCCGACTCGATCAATCGGTTGTTCTTCCGCAATTGTGTCGGTTACGGACTGATCGCGTTGTCCTGTCCGGGCGTGTCCGCCGCCTTCGAAGAAGGCCAGATCGCCGAAGTCTCGGTCGCGGCCCGCACGGTGCGCAACCAAACCACCGGCCAGACACTCAGCATCAATCCGATTCCGGAACGCCTGGCGAAACTCATGCTCAGTGGCGGCATCTATCCCTTGCTGGAGCGCGAAGGTTTCATCGCACCCCTCGTCGCCTGAGCCATCCACCGAAAGCGATCGACATGGACAACCTGACACAGCAACTCGCCACGTTCGCCGCGTCGCTGACTTACGAGCAAATACCGCCGGCTATCCTGCATCACGCTCGCCGCAGCCTGGTCGATGCGCTCGGCTGCGCCTTCGGCGGGCGCGATTGCGAGGCGGCGCGGATCGGCCGCCGCATCGCCGATGGTGCGGTGCCGCGCCACCATGCCGGCAGCATTATCGGCAGCACCACGCAAACGTCCGCCGAGGAGGCCGCGTTCATCAACACGGTGATGATTCGCTATCTCGATTTCAACGACGCCTGGCATGCCGGGCATCCGTCCGACATGCTCGGCGGGTTGCTCGCGCTTGCCGGTTCCACGGGTGCTGACGGCAAGCGTCTGCTCACCGCCATGGTCACCGCGTACGAGGTCGCCTTCCAAATGATTCCGCCCACCCGGATGCGGGAACGTGGCTGGGACCAGGGATACGTCATTGGCATCGCGACCGCGTGCGGGATCGGCAATCTTCTCGGCCTGTCGGCGGACACGCTGGCCCATGCGATCTCCATCACGGCGGTGGCGAACGTGCCGATGCGCGCGACCCGCGCCGGCAGGCTGTCGCTGTGGAAAGGCGCCGCCACGGCCTTCGCCATTCGCAACGCGGTGTTCGCCACGCTGCTCGCGGCCGGCGGCATGACCGGGCCCGAAGCGCCGTTCGAGGGCCGTCACGGCCTGTGGGAGCAGATCACCGGTCCGTTCGAACTGGAAACATTCGGCGTTGCTGGCGGCGCATGGAAGTTTCCATGGGTTCGTTTGAAATACTGGCCGGTGGAATACAACGCCCAGGCCGGCGTGTGGGCAGCATTGCGATTGCGTGAGGAAATCGCGCCCGCCGACATCGCGCGCATCGACATCGCGACCTACTGGTCGGCATGGCACGAAATCGGCAGCGAGCCGGAGAAATGGGATCCAACCACGCGCGAAACCGCCGATCACAGCCTGCCGTTCATCTTCGCCCGCGCGCTGGTCGACGGCACGATCACGGTGGCTTCATTCGATGAGGCGGCCTACCTCGATCCGTCGCTGCGGCCGCTGATGGCGACGATCAGCGTGCGCGAGGATGCCGCGATCGAAGCGCTGTATCCGGCGAAGATCGTCATGCGCGTCGAGGCGGTTGCCACCGATGGAAGGCGCAGCTCGATCGAGATCGCCAATCCACGGGGCGATAACACAAATCCGATGGACGACGCCGAGGTCGCGGCGAAGTTCCGCGGTCTGGCGGAGCCCGTACTGGGCACGGAACGAGCCGCCCAGACGTTCGCCGCCTGGAACACGATCGACACCGGCGGCGATCTGGGAGCGGCGATGGCGTTGCTGGTGCGTTAAGACCAGGTCACGACATCGAAAGTTGGAGCCGCTGAAATTCGGAGGTAATACAAGCAAACAGGCCGGCAGTGGCAACAAGGTGATGTTGTGGGGCGGGCGCAATGCTTCGCTGTGCGCCGGGTAAAGGCCGGTGCCGTGTGAAGGTCTCAACGCTCTCCACGACCAGGCCGCATGCCGCCAGCATGCGCCGCCACACTGATGGGCGATACTCGCGCACGTGCGATTCGTCGTGGTACCAATCGAGTTGGTTCATGCGGCTAAGCTCCGCGTGCCTCCCCGCACATTGATCTGAATCAAAGGTCGGCCTGGCGCCAGCGACCGGCGTAACCGTTCGTTTCCGCCCGAGATCGGCTGTTTCCTCCTCTGGAGAGAGGCCTCACAACGCCTGCCACTGGCCGCGCGAATATCCCCATGGCAGAGCCACCATCGACTGCGGCCCCGCCGCGCCGGCGACCACGATGTGAACGTCACCGGACGATCGCGTGACCGGCAGCCAATCAAGCGCGTCCATGTAGCGGGGCCGGATCGGGCCGACGCCGCGCCCGGTGACACGCCGGCGCGAGATCCTCGCACGGTCGTGGATCCCAAGCGCCAGGTCCTGCCGCGTCCAGCCCGCGGACGCGAACAACGCGGCGTGTTGAGGGTTCAGGAAGACCAGCAGATCGCCGGGAACGAAGCTGTTGTTCGAACAAAGAGAAACCGACGCGTCAGCAATCGCGCCGCACAGCGCCTCTGGCGTCAGGGCCATGTTCTCCAGGATGTTACGCGGTGACTCCGCCTTCATGACGAACACGCCTGGCTTGCCGTCGCCCAGATCGGCCGACAGCGAGGGCCACGGATTGCCGGTTTGTGTTTCGGCCGCGCAATAGGTGAACTCCGCCGGCGAACCGAACATGGTCAGGTCGGCCTCGCCTGGGCGGGCGCCGAACAGATGCAGGACGGTCAGCGAGACGGCCCGCCCAACGCAGGCGTTGCCGCGATGGCCAGGTCCGAGACAGCCGGCGCCGCCGGACATGCCGTAGACGGCCGCATCGACGCCCGCGAGGATGACGGCATTGCCCGATGGATGCGTGGTGATCGCGGCCTGCGAGAGCCGGTAGTCCGGCTTCGCCATCGCACGCAAGGCGGCGAGCACCACCGGGAAGGCGCGCGGCGGACAACCGGCCATGACTGCGTTGGCGGCCGCGTCGCGCACACGTAGCGTCCGCCCCGAGGTCAGCGCGGCCTCGTACAACACCGTCTCCGGGTCCACGTTCACCACCGCCAGATGTGACGCGATCGTCGCCTTGGCCGGCGGGATCAGTGGCAGACCGTCGCCCAGTCCGGCGTGTTCGGCCCAGTCCTGGAACGATGCCATGTCTGTCGCGGCGGCAGCCCAGATTGGCATGCTCTCGGGTGGGAACAGCTTCCGTGACACCGTGGGCACCGCCGCTTCGTCGCTGGTCAGCATCCGGCGAACGCGGGGAATTTCCGGCGCGATCAGCGCGAGCACCCGATCGGTGCTGTCGCTACGGACGATGTCGAGCACGATCATGTCCAGACCCGGAACGCGCGCACGGAAGATCGCCCGGCCCAGACCCGAGCCAAGTGGCGTCGCCAGCACCGCGGTGGGGATGCCGCGCCGCTCCAGCGCCACGGCGACCAGCACGGTGTGAGCGGTCACCCCGGCATCCGCCAATGCCAGGACGCACGCCTCGGGCCGGTGCATGGCGATGAGGCTGTCCGCGACGCACTCAACTTCCTCATCACCGGTTGCCAGCAGGTTGATCACAGCCCGCGACCAGGCGGCTTCCGGTAAGGCAGCGCGTAGCGCGTCCGCCAGGACGGCATAGGGGCTATCGCCGACAGACAGCTTGCCGTTATCAAGCAGCAGCACGCGCCTCCCGTCCAGCCTCACAAGCCGTGGCGCGGGTTGGAACGGAATCGCGGCCGCGATGCCGCGCGGATCGGCCAGACTATCTGGAGCATCCCCAGTCCGCGTGCCAACCATTGTGTCCTCCCCGCTCACACTCTGGTTTCGCTGGGTATCATCGGCCGCCACCGGGCGCCAGCGCGGCCCGCGTGACGTGCGGGCCGGCTTCCCGTAACCTGCTGTCTCGCGTGAGAACACGCATGGAGGAACGTTATGCGGGCCAGCCATCCGGGCCGCCGGCAGGTCCTGGCGCTGCTGGGCGGCGCACCCGCCTTCGCCGCGGCCCACCCCGCGAAGGCACAGGGCGAGCCGAGACGTGGGGGAGTCCTGCGGGTTTCCGCGCCGACCAATCCCTCGACGCTTGATCCCATGACCGGTAGCGCGGGCAGCGATCATATCTATCTCTACACGCTGTATGATACGCTTGTGGAATGGGAGCCCGCGACGCTCGAACCGCGGCCTGGGCTCGCGGAATCATGGGCCTGGCCCGATCCCACGACCCTGGTTCTGAACCTGCGGCAAGGTGTCGTGTTCCATGACGGCACGCCGCTCGACGCGGAAGCGGTGAAATTCAATCTCGACCGCGCGCGCACCGATCCGTCGTCGAATGTTAAGCCGGATCTGGCCTCCTTGCGTGCGGTGCGAGTCACCGGACCGTTACAGGTGGCGCTGGATTTACTGCAACCGGACACGGCGTTGCCACTGATTCTGTCCGACCGTGCCGGCATGATCGTTTCGCCCGCCGCGGTGAAGGAGCGGGGTTCCCGTCATGACCGCGACCCCGTGGGCAGCGGCCCGTGGCGCTTCGTGTCATGGGCCGACAATGAGAAAGTGATCGTCACACGCAACGAGCGGTATTGGAAGCCCGCTTTGCCTTATCTCGATGGGATCGAGATCCAGGTTATCGGCGAGGTCAACACGGGACTGCGCTCCGTGATCACCGGGCAGAACGATTTCGTGTACTTTCTGGCACCACAACAGAAGCCCATCATCGACCGGGCGAAAAACCTTGTCCTGGTCAGCGGCCCGACATTGTGGTGCATCCAGATTTATCTCAATTATGGCCGCAAGCCGCTCGACGACGTCCGTGTCAGGCGGGCGTTGAATTACGCGATCGATCGTATCGCGTTCAACAAAGCGACCGCCAACGGTCTGGCGGAGCCCGCGATGCTCAACCTTCCCGCCTCACACTGGGCTTTTGACCAGGCCATGGCCGATGCCAATTCGTACGATCCGGACAAGGCCCGGCACCTGTTGGCGGAAGCGGGCTATAAGGATGGGTTCGACCTCGATATCCAGGGCACGTCCGATCAACGCTCGATTCAACGCGAGGAGGTGCTGATCGAGCAATTCCAGAAGGCCGGCATCCGAGCGAAATTCACCAACGGCGTGATCCCGAACTCGACCACGCAGTTCTTCGTCGAGAAAAAGCACGATGCTTATCTCAGTTCCTGGACCGGGCGGCCGGACCCTACACAGACCTATCAACTCTTGTTCTCAAAGGACGGTTTTTACAACGCGGGCCGCGCGGGCCCGGTGCCCGAACTGATCGGAGCATTGCTCGATACACGCAAGGATCAGGCCATCGCGGACCGGAAGCAGGCATTCGCCCGGCTCCAGAAGTTGGTAACGGAAAACGCGCTGGTGGTGCCATTGCAGTTCCAATTTGAAATGGACGCGCATACGGCGAGGTTGCACGGATTCAGGCCGAACCTGCTCGGCAAGCCGCGCTTCGAAAACGTTTGGCTGGACACGTGAACGCCGCTGATCCTCTGCTCACCGTCCGTGGCCTGAGCGTCTTCTTCCGAGCTGGTCTGGATGTGGTTCAGGCGACCAGCGGCGTGAGCTTCGCGATTCAACCTGGGGAACGGCTTGGCATCGTTGGTGAGAGCGGATGTGGCAAGACCGTGACCGGCCTTGCCTTGCTGGGTCTGCTGCCCAGAGCGTCAAGCCGGGTCACGGGCAGCGCGATGTTCGAGGGACAAGACCTGATCAGTCTCTCCCCCGGCCAGCTCCGCCGGGTGCGCGGCCGCAAGATCAGCATGATCTTTCAGGAGCCTATGAGCGCGCTCGATCCGGTTTTCACCATCGGCTCGCAAATTGGCGAAACGATCCGCACCCATTTCGGCGTTGACCGCGGCGCCGCGCGGCGGCGTGCGATCGATGCGCTGGCGAGCGTTGGCATCCCGAGCCCGGAGCGCGTTCACGATTCCTATCCGCATCAATTGTCCGGCGGTATGCGGCAACGCGCGATGATCGCCATCGCCCTTGTCTGCGAGCCGAGGCTGCTGATCGCGGATGAGCCGACGACGGCGTTGGATGTCACGATCCAGGCGCAGATCATAGACCTGCTGATGGATCTGTCCGCCAGGACAGGCACCGCTTTGCTGTTCATCTCGCATGATCTGGGCGTGATCGCGGAAACCTGCACCCGGATGATCACGATGTACGCGGGTGAGGTGGTGGAGGACGCGCCGGTGGATGCGGCCCTGGTGCGGCCGCGGCATCCTTACACATCGGGATTGTTACGATCTCTTCCCAGGTTGTCGCCTCGCGGCGCCGCGCTGCCGTCGATCGCGGGCCGGGTGCCATCGTTGCGCGACATGCCCGCCGGCTGCCGTTTCGCGGCGCGATGCCACCACGCGCTGCCTGACTGTGACAAAGCCCAGACTCTGTCGGAGGTCGAAGCCGGACATTTTGTCCGATGCTGGCGGCACGATGTGCTGGAGCTGCCTGGTGCGCTGACGGACCTGGAACGAGTCGCATGACGGACGCGATCGTTAGCGTTGAGGACCTACGTATCCAGTTCCCGACCCAAAACGGACGGGAGACGGTGAAGGCGGTCGATGGCGTTAGCTTTTCGGTTCAGCCTGGCGAGACCTTTGGCATTATCGGCGAATCTGGCTCCGGCAAATCGACCCTTGGCCGTGCCGTGGTGTGTCTGCAAAAGCCGACCGAGGGACGCGTCCTGCATCACGGCACCGATCCCAATTCGCTGCCCGGGGCTGACCTGCGCCGACGGCGGCGCGAGTATCAAATTATTTTCCAGGATCCCAATGCCGCGCTGAACCCGCGCATGACGATTCTTCGATCCGTGCGTGAGCCGTTGGATATTATCGGCACGGCACCGCGGGTGGAGCGGGAACGGATCGCACTCGGAATGCTCGACCTGGTCGGACTGCCGGCCGAATTCGCCGCGCGATATCCGCACGAATTGTCTGGCGGACAGAAGCAACGGGTCAATATCGCGCGCGTGCTCACGGTGCGGCCGAAGCTGATCGTCTGCGACGAGGTCGTCGCCGCGCTGGACGTGTCGATCCGCGCCGGCATCCTGAACCTGTTCGCCGACCTGCAACGCGAATTTGGCCTGACGTATCTCTTCATTACCCACGACCTGGCCGTTGTCTCGCATGTCAGTTCACGCATCGCGGTGATGTATCTCGGCTGCTTCATGGAACTCGGCCCGCCTGAGGCGCTGCTGCGGCGACCGCTGCACCCCTATACCCAGGCACTGCTTTCGGCTGAGCCGATTCCGCTGCCATCGTCGATGCGCACCGGACAGCGGATTATTCTGACCGGGGAAATCCCAAGCCCGACCAACCCTCCCTCCGGCTGCCGCTTTCGCACACGGTGCCGTTCCGCCCAGGATGTCTGCGCGGCGGAGATTCCGACGTGGCGGGAGATTGAACCCGGGCATTTCGCCGCCTGTCACTTCGCCGGCTCGGCGACCGGTACACGATCATGACGAACGGAACGATAACCATGCGAATACCCATCGGAATCGACCGCCGCGCGTTTCTCGCCCTGCTCGCGGCGGGCGGCGCGATGTCCACGGAGGTGCGAGCCGCGCCGCGCAAGGGCGGCATCCTGCGGGTCGCGGCACCGACCAATCCGACGACTCTCGATCCAGCGACCGGCAGCGGCGGCTCGGATCACGTGTTTCTTTACACGATGTTCGACACGCTGGTGGCGTTCGACTACGCGACGCTGGAGCCAAGACCCGGCCTCGCGCTGTCCTGGTCTTATGCCGACCCGCTCACCTTGGTGCTCACTTTGCGGCCAGGCGTGGTGTTCCACGATGGCACACCGTGCGACGCCGAAGCGGTGAAATTCAACCTGGACCGCAACCGGGAAGACCCGCGGTCGAACGTCAAACCCGACCTCGCGACCGTGACCTCGGTGGAAGTCTCCGGCCCACTCCAGGTCACGATGAAATTGAACCAGCCCGATACAGCGTTACCGCTGATCCTGTCCGACCGCGCCGGCATGATGTCCTCCCCCACCGCCGTGAAAGCCCTGGGCAAGGACCATGACCGCAAGCCCGTCGGTGCCGGACCATGGAAACTGGTGAGTTGGGAAGACAATGAAAAAATCACCGTGACGCGCCACGAAAAATACTGGGATCCCGAGCGGCCGTACCTGGACGGAATCGAACTGACCATCATCCAGGAGGTTAATACCGGCCTACGCTCGGTGATCGCCGGACAGAACGATTTTGTCTATTTTCTCTCGCCGCAACAGAAAGCAGTCATCGATCGGGCGAAAAACCTTATCTCCGTCGCTGGACCGACGCTGTACTGCGTTCAACTCTACATCAATTTCGGCCGTAAACCGATGGACGATGTGCGGGTCCGTCAGGCGCTGAACTTCGCCATCGATCGCGAGGAATTCAACAAGGCGACCATGGCCGGCCTGTCCGAGCCCGCGACCCTTTCGCTACCAAAATCCCACTGGGCTTATGACCCGGAGATGGCCAAGGCTTATCCTTATGATCCCGACAAAGCCCGGAAGCTGCTGGCCGAGGCGGGATATCCCAACGGCCTCGATCTGAACATCGCGGTTTATTCCGACCAGCGTTCCCTGCAGAGGCTGGAGGTCGTGATTGAACAACTTCGAAAAGTCGGCATCCGCGCCACCTCCTTCGCCGGCACCATTCCGCAGCAAACCAACGCCTTCTTCGTGGAGAAGAAGGGCGACGTCTATCTCAGCGCATGGACCGGCCGCCCGGACCCCAGTTTGACCTATCAGCTCATGTTCGGCGGCGGATCGTTCTACAACGCGAGCCGGATCGAGGCGGTGCCCGAGATCGGTCCGGCGCTGCTGGAGACGCGCCGCAGCGAGGATCTCTCCAGCCGCAAAAAAGCCTTTGCCAAACTGCAAAAGATCGTCACCGAGAACGCCCTTGTCGCGCCGCTGGTGTTTCAGTTCGAGATGGACGCTCACACACAGAAGGTGAAAGGTTATCAGCCGAATCTGCTCGGCAAATGCAAATTCGAGTTCGTCTGGTTGGAGGCCTGATCCGGTATCATGAACAACAAGGGCCAGATGATCGGGCGGCGGCTGTTGCAAATCGCACCGGTGATCGTGCTGGCGACCTTCGTGGTGTTCGGATTGCTGCAGCTCGTGCCCGGCGATATCGCTGTAACGCTCGCGGGGGAAAACGCGACCGATGCGCGCATCGTGCAAATCCGCCAGACATACGGATTGGATCAGCCATTCCTGGTGCAATACGGACACTGGCTTTGGAATGCGGCGCACCTGGATCTGTCGCGCTCCTATTTGTCGAATGAGCCCGTGCTGGACCAGATCTTGCATCGGTTTCCCACGACACTGCTGATCGTCGCGGTCGCGTTACTGATTTCGTTGATCATTGGGGTCCCGCTTGGCATCGTGGCGGCGACACGCCCAGGGTCCCGCCTCGATACGGTGGTGACGAGTTTCGCGTCTTTGGGTGTAGCACTGCCGAATTTCTGGCTCGCGATGATCCTGGTCGCGACCTTCGCGTTGACCTGGAACATCTTTCCGGCGACCGGAGCGGTGGCGTTCGGGAAGGATCCGGCGAAGGCATTGCTGCACGCGGCGCTGCCGGCCTTCGCGTTGGCGGCGGGAGGGATCGCCGAGGTGGCGCGGCAGTTGAGAAGCGCGTTGATCGAAATCCTGTCTTCGCAATATGTGCGCACACTGCATGCGAAAGGCCTGTCGCCGACCGCGATCCTGTGGAAGCACGGACTGAAGAATGTGAGCGTCACGCTGCTGACGGTCGTCGGATTGCTGATCAACCGGCTGTTGGGCGCGACCGTGGTGGTGGAGGCGGTGTTCGCCATTCCCGGCATGGGTAGCCTGATTGTACACGCCGCCATCCACAAGGACTTCCCCGTCGTGCAAGGCGTCGTGCTGGCGATGGTCGTCGTCGTGATCTGCATGAACCTGCTGATCGACATGCTCTATGCGATCCTGGACCCAAGGGTCGGACGGACATGATGCGCGCATTGCTTTCCTGGATGCGCGGCAATCCGGCCGCCGGACTCAGCCTCGTGTTTCTGACCGCGCTGTTCACGCTGGCGCTGATGGCGCCGGTGATCGCGCCATATTCGCCAACCGCGCAGGATGCCAATAACACGCTCTCTGACCCCAGCCTCGCCCATCTTCTGGGCACCGACGATCTGGGCCGGGATGAACTCAGCCGGCTGATCCACGGTGCACCGGCGACGCTCTACGCGAGCGTCCTCGCCGTCACGGTCGCCAGCATCCTGGGTATTCCCGTCGGACTGCTGGCTGGGTTTCTGGGCGGTTGGGTGGACGACGCGATCAGCCGGGTCATCGATACGCTTCTGTCATTTCCCGCCATCGTGCTGGCGATCGGGGTCACCGGCGCTTTGGGCATTGGCCTCACGAACGGCATGATCGCGGTCGGCATCGTGTTCTCGCCACAACTCGCGCGATTGGTCCGGGCGCAGACTTTGGTGGTGAAGCAGGAGCTTTACGTCGACGCCGCGCGTTGTTTCGGCGCCAGCGTGTGGCGGATCATTCCGCGGCATATCATGCCGAATGCGATCCAGCCGGTGATCGTTCAGGTGACCTTATTGCTGGCGGTGGCCTTGCTCGCCGAGGCCAGCCTCAGTTTCCTCGGCCTGGGCGTGCAGCCGCCGCAACCGAGTTGGGGCGCGATGCTGGCGCGGGCTTATAATTACATGGAGATCGCACCTGGGCAGATGTACCCGCCAGGAATCGCGATCCTGTTGACCGCGCTGGCGTTCAACACTCTGGGCGAGGCGCTGCGAGAGGCCCTGGATCCCACCTCGCGGCGGCGTAATATGCCGTCAATGACCGGGATAAAGTAGCTCGGGCTCTTCCCCGACCCCGTAACGGTCGTGCGGACCCACGACCCGCGCGGCGATGATCGGCTCGACGTCGCGCGAGGTCAGAATGATGCGGTGATACAGCTAAACCGGACCCGTCCGTTCGCGACGCGTCCCAATCACCGCGCCGGCGGGGAGAGCGCCGTGTATCCGTCGCGAGCATCCGGGTCTTGCGGTTGCCAGGCCAACGGGCGGTAGAGAGCCAGTTTGAAGGTCCGCAATGGGTGGATTCCAGACCTACCCGAAAGGTCCTCGCCTGCGTCGGTGATCACCCGGTCAGACGAGTGCACGAACTGCTGCCGTGGAACATGGTCGTCATCAGGCGCCGGCTGAATCAGCGGGAGGCCGCCTGAGCGGACGCTATCGCTTTGGCGGACGGTCCTCGTCCTGCTCGACTATCCTGCGTCCCTCACCGGCAATGCGCCTCACATGACGCGACGAACACCAAAACAGGCTCCTCCGAGTTGAACGCATCTATTGGTAGTCGGATGGAGCCCGTGGGCAAAACCACAGCCAGCCGGGAGATCCTAAGGCCACGAACGGTTAAGGGCATAGTTAACAAATGCGCCCACATCGACCGCCTGGTCGATTACTTCCAAACTCTCCGCGTGGACTGCGATCAGTCTGGCGCGTTCGGCGGCAGGCCGACCGCGAAGATGAGGACCTCCTGTTCACTGGTGATCTTGCTGGCATGGCCGACTCCCGTGGTGTCTTCAACCAGAAGAACGCTACCGACAGGGAAACGCCTCGCCGTTCTGTCACCAGTCGTAACCTCATATTCGCCCCGCACAGTCACGAATATCTGGCGGCGTGGGGTTGGGTGCACGACATCCCCGTTCCAATCAGATGGTACTCCAACCCAATAGCTCCCTTCCGTCCCCAGGAACTGTGCGACGTGAAGAGGTTCCGCTGGCGGAACGGCGAAACCGGGCTTGAGGTCTGTGCTCATATCTTCAAATCGGGACAGTCCCTGGCTATCGGTATAGAGCCGCGTGTACGTCACTTGCATGCTGTCCTCCTGTTGTCGCGCGAATTTGATATGGAGGGTTGTCCGCTTCGTGCTCCCCAGCGATGGTGTTGTCATGGCATCAGGAACCCACCTGGCCCCCGCTTGCTGAGGCGGAGCCGAGTCCAATAACGCAGCCCCTCCCACTCCCCAATCTGGCGGTGATTTCCGTGGGTGGCATATCGTTCACTTTGAGACGCCGGACATCATCGGCCCTCCCGCGAGACGTTGACCGGCGACCCTTGTAATTCCCTTTCACCTGGGCCCTCGCACACTACTGAGGCAATCCTTCGACGAGGTAGATATTCGCCTTCGCCGCCTTCTGTCGCTCCAGGATCAACTCACTGTATGGCGGCGTGCTGTACCACTTCTCCGCGTCCGCCAGGCTATCAAAAGCGACCATTACGATGGTCCCTTGAGGAGCGGCCCCTTCCTTGGGCACGGGTTTGCCGCGGACGACGATTCGCCCGTTATAGGGCTTCAGCGTTTCCGGTACCTTCGCCGCGTACGCCTGGTAAGCTGGACCGTCAGTCACCACGACGTCGCCGATAATATAGGCGGGCGTTTTAACGCCTTGCGCCTGCAACGCCTGTATCGCTCCGGCGCCAAGCGCGAAGCCCGCGAGCAGGGCCAATACAAGCTTCGCTGTTTGTTTCATTTCCCGGTTCCCTTCCATCGTCAGGTTCACGAATTGGCCATCTCTTGCCAGCTCGGAGGATTGTTACGCCTGTGCAGGCATGTCGCGACGCCACCGCTGCCCGCCGCCGTGCGGCTTCGCGTGGATCGTTCCGCTATCCGTGCACCGCCAGATGCCCGTGGAACCTTTCGCGCAATTCGGTCTTCAGCAGCTTTCCGGTCGCGGTGTACGGCAGGCTATCGACGAACACCACGTCGTCCGGCATCCACCATTTCGCGATCTTGTCCGAAAGGAAGTCGAGGATATCCTGCTTGCCCGGCTCATGTCCGGGTTTCGGTTGCACGATCAGGCTCGAAATCAGCAGTGGACGTTGTTGCATGAGGCCCAGCATGATCGCTACCCCCCTTTTGAGGTGACTTAGCTGCCGGGCGGCCGGTATTTCGTATCTTCGCCGAGCGCCTGGTCCATTTCCGCGACTGTCAGCAGCGCCACGGTTTTCACACTTGTGAACATCCCGCTCGCGGCGATCGCGATGGCGAGCGAAGCCGCATGCACGTGGCTCGACAGATCGACGATGCCGAACACGTCGTCATCCCCAAGTGCATAGTAAAGGATATCGAGTTTGCCGCCGTACGCGCCGCACGCGGCCACGAGCGCCTTCTCCCGGCCTGATGCCTTGTCCTTTCGCAGACCCTTCAATCCGTCGGCGTTGTAGGTTCCCTTGATCAGAAACTTTGGCATTGTCGCGTCCTCCACGCTTGGATTACGATTTTGAACGGATCGTGTAATGCCCCTGAACTTTTACTTCCCCGGGGGCCGCGCCATCACTCTCTTCCTTTCGGTGCCGTTACGCGGATCGGCGCCGGCGGCGCAGGACAGCCAGGCTGGTCAGGCCGAAGCTCAGCAGCGCCAGGGTCGCCGGTTTCGGGATCGAGTCTACCGAAACGGAAAAGTTATCGACACCGGCGGTCCCGGACACCGAGGTATCGGCGCCATACCAGCCGAACGTGATCGGGCCTCCCGCCGATGAGAAATCGGGGTGTGTTCCCGAGCCGTCACGATTGCTCCAGTCGCTCGCCGTCGTGGTGAACGACGTATTCGACCACCCGGTCGTGGTGCCGGTTTGCCAGTCGGCTGACGGTAACGTGAATGTGTTCGAACCCTGCCTGATCTCGAGCAAATTCGTCTGGTTGTAGACCAGGGTTTCACGGCTATATCCGATCGTCAGGGACGAGATGGCGCCGAGCGCGGCGGGTGAGTAGGAAAACGGGCCCACCACGTCCACCCCGGTCCATCCGCTGTCGGAAGAGATGGCGAGTTGCTGAAAGTAGCCCGGATTGCCGCCGCTCGACACCTGCGACAGGGAATAGGACCCGAATGTCAATCCATGCGCGGCGTCGTAGGCCACCGCCACCGCAAAGGGGATCGCGGTCCAGTCCGTCGGATTGAACGTGCCGTCGAAATAGGTGTAGATGCCCGCTCTCGCACTCCCGGACGCGGCGAGGGCGGCCAGGCCCACGACCATGAATTGAAGCTTCTTATACTTTCTCATCGTCTCATTCCCCCCAATGATTTCACTCCGCTCAATTTGTCTCGCGTCGTGACATCTCGCTCAGGCATCGAGGTCGATGTGAGGCTCGTGACGGGCGCTCAACCCGCATATGGCTTCATGAAACGAAAATCGGTGCTTTGATTTGGCTCAAACGATTTGGAATCGAAACTTTCGCACGTTGCAGCCAATGGCGCGGCCAGAAGTCAGACAACGACGGTATCGCCATCACGCAGATGGTCAAGCGTGCGATGCAGCTCGGGCCGGTCCCAAACGGGCGCCGGAGGGCGCCTCCTCGCCCAAGCGCCTACAACCTGCCGCGTTGAGTGCTTTCGTATGCAGGGCGTTTTTCTGCTCATCGCCCTTGGAGGCGCGAGCATAGCCGAGCAGCAGGCCAGCGCTATTGGTCTTTCGGGCTTTCACAAACGAACGTTTGCGTACGGGTTATCCGCATACGGCAAAGCCTGCCGCTTTTCGTTTCATAACTCTCTTTCAAAACCAACTCGAAAGGCAATCGCGATCTGAAAGCACCTTAGCGTACGATTTCGAACAGATCGTGTGGTGACCCCATTTCAAAGCGGTCCCTCCACGGGCTGGTTCCGAAGGACCGCTTCGGGTCGGTAAGCGACATTCAAAGTGACCCACTACCCAACGGGCGCGCGCGTTGACAACCACGGCGTGCCTCATAAGGTCGCGTCGCCTGTCGCCCGGGCGCACTGACAATAAGGGATGCGAAACGATGAAGCGTCGATCAATGATGAGGACTCTTGGCCTCGCCATGGCTGTTCTGGCGGGTCCGGTGACGGCGCTCGCGGCGGACCCGATCAAGGTCGGCATGCTGTTTCCGCAAAGCGGCGGCGCCGGCGATGACGGTCAACGGGTCACCCAGGCTGTCCGCGTGATGACGGACCTGATCAACCAGAAAGGCGGAGTCCTCGGCCGGCCGCTGCAACTGGTGGTCCTGGATGATGAAAGCACTCCGGCGGTCGGTGTCGCCAAGGCCAACGATCTGATCGGCCAGGGCGTCGCGGTCGTGATCGAGGGCTATAATAGCCCGGTCACGCTCGCGATCCAGCCGGTGCTGGCGCGTGCCGGCATCATGGATATCACCATCCTGTCCAAGGCGGACGGCATCCTCGCCAGTGCATCGAACCCACTCGCGGTTCGGATGAACAGCTCCAACGGCATGGACGCCGCCGCCGCGGCCGATTGGCTGATGAAGACCGTCAAGGCGAAGCGGATCGCTTTCGCCAGTCAGAACGACGCCTACGGCAACGGCGCCCAGGCGGGGGTGGAGGCTGAACTGAAAAAGGCCGGCTGGGCGTATGAGATCGCCACCCAGCAGGGCTTTTCCTTCACCTCCACCGACTTCCGGGTCGCGGTCACCGCGATCAAGGACTCCAAGGCCGACGCGGTGATGGTCACCAACAGTTCCGCCAGCTCCGGCATGCCGGCCTTCCTGCAGCAGTATCACCAGCAGCAGGTTAACATTCCGCTGATCGCCGCCGTCGGCACGGTGTCGCCGCAAGTGCTGGAAGTCGCGGGGGCGGCCGCCAATGGCGTGGTCAGCGCCGACATCTACTTCGCGGATGTCGAGCCCTTCGCCAGCATCCCAACCAACAAGGAGTTCGTCGCCGCGCTGAAGAAGGACGGAAAGGTGATCGCCGACAAATTCACCGCGCTGGGTGCCGGCGCGTTGCAGGTCTGGGCGATCGCGGCGAACCAGGCCAAGAGCCTGGAGAAGGAGAAGGTCGCCGCCACGATCCGCGGTCATACCATCCCCGGCACGATCTTCGGGGACGCGACCTTCGCCGCCAACGGCCAGTTGCAGGCGCGGTATTTCCCCATGGTGGTGAAGGACGGCAAGATCGTCGTCCAACCGTGACCGAACCGCCTCGTCTGGAAGTGCGTGGCCTGACCGTTCGGTTCGGCGGGTTCCGCGCGTTGTCCGAGGTTTCCTGGGCCGTTCGGTCCGGCCAGATCCTGGGGATCATCGGTCCCAACGGCGCCGGCAAGAGCACGTGCTTCAACGCGACCACCAACATGGTCCGGCACGACGGACAGGTGCTGCTGGACGGGCAGGACGTGACCGGCCTGCCGGCACACCGGCTGGCCAAACGCGGCCTGCACCGAACCTTCCAGCAGAACGCGTTCTTCGGCGGTATCAGCGTGTTGGAGAACATGACCGGCGCGCTGCTGCGCACCGCCGGAACACCACTCGCCGCCGCCGTGCTGCTGCCCTGGGTGGAATATCGGCGCCGTCACCGAGCGGAGGAAGTCGCGGGGGCTCTGCTGGTGCGTTTCGGTGTGCCGGCCGATCTGCACGCGCTGCCGCCGGGCTCGTTGCCTTATGGCACGCAGCGGATGCTGTCGATCGCGCTCGCTTATGCCGACGACGCCCGGGTGCTGCTGCTGGACGAACCGGCCGCCGGGCTGGGCGGCCAGGACATGGAGAAACTGGCCGAGACCCTGGCGGCGCTGCGTGCCGAAGGCCTCGGCATCGTGCTGATCGAGCACCACATGGATCTGGTGATGGAACTGGCCGACCACCTGGTCGTGCTGGAACAAGGTGAGATGCTGGCGGAGGGACCGCCATCCGTGATCCAGGCCGATCCACGGGTGTTGGAAGCCTATCTGGGACACGCCGCATGACCGCCGCCCTCGAAGTCCAGAGCCTTTCGGTCACCTATGGCGGCGATCCCGCGGTCTCGGTCGACCATCTGGTCCTGCCGCGGGGCGTCCTCGCCGGCGTTGTCGGAGCCAACGGCGCCGGCAAGAGCACCTTCGTCAACGGGGTGCTCGGCTGGTCTCGGGGGCCGGCCCGGGTCTCCGGCACGGTGCGGCTGGACGGGGCCGATCTGTCCGGTATTCCCGTGCATGAGCGGGTGCGCCGGGGTCTGCTTCTGGTTCCCGAAGGCCTGGCGGTGTTCGGCACGATGAGCGTCGAGGAGAACCTGAAGTCAACGCGCCCGCATGGCGTGGAGGCGCAGGCACGGGCCTTCACGGTGGATCGCGTGTTTGACCTGTTTCCGCGGCTGGCGGAACGGCGGCGCAACCTGGCGGCGTCCCTGTCCGGCGGTGAGCGCCAGATGCTGGCGATCGGCCGGTCTCTGCGTCTGGGGCCGCGTGTCATGTTATTGGATGAGCCCTCGATCGGTCTCGCGCCACGGCTGGTGCTGACGCTGCTGCTGACGATCCGTCAACTGGTGGATGAGGGGCTGACGGTGCTGCTCGTCGAGCAGAACGTGCGGGCGGCGATGGAGGTGGTGGATCACCTCTATTTGCTCGAACGCGGCCGGGTGATCGCCGACGGTCCGGTGGCGGCGATGCGGGACGATCCCCGGATCGTCGAAGCCTATCTGGGCAGCGTGCGCCCGGACAACGCGAGCGGAGCGGTGGCATGAACGTCTGGCAGCAGCTCGCCAACGGCGTGATCATGGGTCATGCCTACGCCCTCATCGCGATTGGCTGGACCCTTTTGTTGGGTGCCGCCAGGCTGGTGAACTTCGGCCACGGACAGATGTACATGTTGGGCGCCTTCATGGCGTGGTGGGCGACCAAGGCAACCGGGATGCCATACTACGCGGCGATCCCAGTGGCGGTCATCGCCGGTGCGGTACTGGGCGCGGTGATGCAGCGGGCGATGCTGCGGCTGACGCTACAGCAGAACCTCGTCAGCCTGATGATCGTCACCCTGGGCTTCGGCCAGATCATCGAGGGCACCGCCGGCCTCGCCTTCGGGGTGAAGCCGCGGATGATCGCCAGCCCGCTGAACGAGACGAACCTGCATTGGGGACCTGTCCTGCTGACCGCGCAGGATGTGGCGGTCGTGGTGGTCACCATCGCGATGTTCATCCTGCTGCGCTTTGTCATGAACCGCGGACTGGCCGGCTCCTGGGTGCGCATGGTGGCGGAGGATCCCCGTCTGACGCAGCTCGCCGGGGTGAACGTCGCCCAGGTCTATCTCGGGATCTTCGCCTTCGAGGGCGCGGCGGTCGCGCTGGCGGCGACATTGGTGGCGCCGCGCACGCCGATCATCACCTCGATGGGCTTCGACGAGGTGATCATGACCTTTGTCGTCGTCGTACTGGGTGGGGTTGGCAGCGTCGCCGGCAGTTACGTCGCCGGTCTGGCGCTGGGTGTGTTCAGCGCCTTCTTCGGTGCCCTGGTGGCGCCGGCCTATACCACCGCGGCCGCCTTCCTGGTGATGATCCCGATCATGGTGCTGCGCCCGGGTGGTCTCGCGTCGGGCGGAGGCCCGTCCCGATGATCCGGCCACTGGCCTGGGTGGCGCTGATCGTCGGCGGGTATTTTCTGCCGCCGCTTCTGGGCGGCGCGACCCTCATTTACAACACGTTGGTGGTGATCGCGATCTTCGCCGTGATGGCCTATGGCCAGGACATCGTGCTATCCGACCTCGGCGAAGTAAGTCTCGCCCATACCGCGTTCTTCGCCACCGGCGCTTATGCCGCCGGTATTCTGGCGGTGGAGTATGGTTGGGGAGCCTGGGCCACTCTGGCCGCATCCTGCGCCGCCGCCCTGGTGCTGGCGGTGATCCTGGGTCTGATCACGCTCCGTGCCCGAGAATTCGCCTTCAGCCTCGTGACTTACGCGGCCAACGTGGTCTGCTACACGATCTGCTATAATTGGAATGCTTTGGGGGGTTCCGACGGGTTCGTCGGTGTGCCGCCACTGGATCTGTCAGTGCCAGGCCTGCGGCTGACCGCGCTCAGCAACAAGGATCTCTGGCCCTATGCCTACGGCCTGTTGGTGCTGACGCTGTATTTCGTCAGCCGCTTCAGGCGTTCCAAACTGGGTCATGCGGCGCTGATGGTGCATATGAACGCGCCGCTCGCGACCATGAGCGGGCTCGACCCAGGCAAGGTGCGGCTGTTGGTTTTCATGGTTTCCGCGCCGCTGACCGCGCTTGGCGGATGGTTATATGCTTATCAGCGGGCCTATGTCGGACCTGATCTGTTCGAGACCTATTTTCTGGTGCTGATGCTGACCGCGGTGGTGCTGATTGGCCGGCGGGTGCTGTCTGGACCGCTGATCGGGATCAGTGTGCTGATGGTTCAGAAAAGCTACCTCTCATTCGGTGCCTATTTTGACAAGATCGTCCTTGGTGTTGTCCTGGTTCTCGTGCTGTGTGTGTTTCCTGGCGGGGTGAGCGGCGTCCTCGCGGCCGGGTGGCGGCGGGTGCGGGCATGAACCAGCGTTGTGTCGCTAGGGCGTGTCGTCAATTCGCGAGGAAGGCGACCGCGGCTCTCATTTTGGCCCACCGGCCCTGGTGCACTGGTCGGTTTCAGCGGGATTGGGCGATCAGACTGGCGGCCCGTCAGGTTTGAGCGAGTCCGATCCGCCACAGTCCGCGCCAAAGTCGTCGAACTGGCCGATGTGGGCTTCCGGCGCGGTGAATTCTTCGATTCATGAGGTGTCAGCTTCACAAAGGCTGACCAATGCGCCTCCACCGTCTTCGCGATGACCAATGGGACCGGATCAAGGACGAATTGCCCGGGCGGGCGGGTTCTGTCGGCGCGACGGCGGTCGATAACCGCCGATTCGTGGATGCGATACTATACCGCTATCGAACCGGCGTGCCCTGGCGCGATCTACCGG
>CALFNB010000053.1 GCA_937902425.1 uncultured Acetobacteraceae bacterium
CAGCGCTCGCGCATGGTGCGGACCTGCTGACCTGTGACCGGCACTTCGAGAACCTTTCCGGAGTGCGTTTTGTCGCCAAATCGGACGAATGAGGGCGAAAGCCCCGGGGGCTGGGCGGTGTGGTGGCCCACGGTACCGTTTGCTGGATTGGCGCAATAGTGCCACCTGCCGGGTCCAGGTCGATGGCTTCGACCTGAAAGCGCGGGTTGCCGCGCCAGCCGGCAACCGCCCGGGAAACAGCCCGCGCCGATAAATGGCGTCATCCAGCCGTGGCCTTCAACTTCAACAGCGCATCGGCATTGCCATGCGTCAGTTTGGCCATGTCGGCCGGAGACAACGAAATCCGGTCCAGGAATGCTCGTCCTTGCGCGTTGGACGCATAGGGATAGTCCACGGAGAACATCATGCGGTCGATGCCGAAGGTCAGCAGCGCCGCGAGGAACGGCGGTTCGGTGAAAATGCCGCTGGTGGTGATCCAGACCTGATCGAGGATCGTCTGACCGATTGGCCGGCTCAGATGCTCGATATCCAGCCGGAAGACGTCATCGGCGCGCGCCAGCATCATCGGCAGCATCTCGCCCATGTGGCCGATGATCAGTTTCAGCCTGGGGTGGCGATCCAGCGTGCCGGCCAGTACCAGGCGCAGGACATGCAGCGCGGTTTCCGAATGCCAGCCCCAGCCGGCGGCTTCCAGAACCGGGCCGGCGCCTGGTTCGAGACCGGAATAATACGCTTCCCGGACGGCGTCCGGCGCCAGATGCGGGTGGATGTAAATCGGCACGTCCAGTGCTTCGGCCTGCGCCAGAATACCGTCGTAACTGGGGTGATCGAGGAAGCGTCCCTCGGTGGTCCCGTTGATCAGCGCCCCAAGAAAGCCCAGTTCCTTCACCGCGCGGCCGAATTCCTGGGCGGCGTCATCCGGACTGCGCATCGGCAGGACGGCGAACCCCGCGAACCGATCCGGCTGGCGGGCGACCGCCTCGGCCAGATGGTCGTTCATCGCCCTGGCGATCGCGACTCCCTCGGCACCCGGCACCAGATCCGGCCCAGGACCACTGTTGGACAGGACCTGCATGGTGATCCCGGACTCGTCCATCAGGCGCAGGCGGCCGGCTCCGAGCTCGGGCAGCAGTTCCTGAGGGCTGGGTTCGTTCGGCGCCGTTCGGCGCGGGCGATAGCCGCGGCGGCTGATCGCCTCCCGGTCGATGCGGCCGGCGATGGCCGGCGCTGCGAAGTGTTCTTCCAGGGCAATGACACGCATGGTCCGTTCTCCTCGATTGATGAAACCCGGCGGTGGACCGGGCACAGTCGAGCGGGGATCGTGGCGCCCGTCCAGAGGCATCGCTTCCGCTTCGGTGCGGCGGCGGAACCATGCGCGAGGCACAAGCTGGCGACAGCGGACGCCAGGCCCGCTGTCGCGGTCGATACGGTCTTTGTTCCGGCGATACGAAGCCAGCGCGAACCTGGCTATAGGCGCGAGCCTTGACGGGGTGAGCGGGTTGTCGATCCGACCGACGCTTCACTGTCCGGAGATCGCCTTTCCGACCGGAACCCAACGGCCGCTCTCAAAGCGTTGGATCTGAAACCTCGTGATCACACCGTAATCAGTGGGAGTCGTATTTACCGTGATGCCCGGAAGCAGCATCGGCACGTGTAGGTTGTCCAGATGCGTGGCGATGTTGAGTAAATTCTCTCGGGTCAGCGTCGATCCCGCCTTTTCGAGGACGTACGCCGCCAGCCAGGAGACGATGTAGCCACCGACGATGCCAGTGTCGCGCGGATTACCCTGGGTCAGATTGACTTTCACCCAGTCAAGAAACGTCTTTACATCCACATCATCGGCCCATGTCGGATCGAACGGATCCTTGGCATAGGCTGTCGAGATCAGGCCTTCCGCATTGTCCAGACCGGCGGGTTTAAGTACCCCCTCGACGCCGCTCGCTATGCTGCAAACGAGGTGGAGCGGCGCCCAGTCGAGATTGTGTCGCGCCCGAATTTGTTCCGCGCCGGCTTTTTGTGTGCCCGCGAAGTAGAACACATTGGCGCCTGATGCTTTCGCCGCGGCCATTTGCGAATCAACTGTCGGGTCCGCGACTTCGAAGGTTTGCTCGCTAACGATCAGGTAGTCCGCTTTGTCGCCGAGACCGGACCGGAACCCCGCCCGGAAGTCCTTGCCAAGATCGTCGTTCTGATAAAGCAGGGCGATTTTGGGTTGGGTCACCGTTGCGAGGACGTATCGTGCCATCGCCCGCCCTTCCGCCACATAGCCAGGCAAGAACGCCATGGTCCAGGGAAATGTCTTCGGATCCCTGAAGCGGCTCGCCCCGGTGGTGATGAACAGTTGCGGCACCTTCTTCAGGTTCAGGTATTTCTCTACCGCGGCGTTGGTGGGCGTACCCACGGACCCGTACATCATCAGAACGTTCTCGTCCTCGACCAGGCGCCGTGTCGCCTCGACGGCTTTCGGAGGGATGTAGCCATCATCAAGGGCGATGAGTTTGACCTGGCGTCCATTGATGCCGCCGGCCTTATTCACGGCCGCGAAATAAGCCATCGAGGCATGTCCCACCGCGCCCGCGACCGAAACCGGACCGCTGAAGGGCACGGTTTGCCCCAGCCTGATCTCCGTCGCGGACGCGCCGGGATCGTACTGCTGCGCCATGGCCGCACCGGTCGCGACGACGAACATCGCTAACGCCGCGCGGAAAACGCCGCCGAGCATTCTCCTGTCCTCCCCTGACTTGCCGGCTGATGCCGTTGTTGGTGGCCCGGTGCGGGAGCCTGTTGTCGGATCGCGCACCATGATGGTCAATCCCGCCCGGCCGTGGCGATTAATGAGGTTTCCCGGTGTGACAGTCCGCACCGAATGAAACGCCTGCTTTGGGTGGGGGCGGATGTTCGGTTCATAAGCCAGGCTCGCTGTGGGACCCGAGCCGCACAAGCCGCAAAGTGGCGGCGTCGGGTTTTTGGTAGATAAGCACCAGGTCCGGCTTGATGTGGCAGTCGCGGTGATCCTTCCAATCGCCGATTAGCGGATGATCGCGGCGACTCATTTCGAGTGGCAAATCGTTCGCGAGCAAATCGGCGACAGGAAAAAGCTCCCCATCGAGTGTGACCCGATGCTTACCTTTGCCCTCGCGCCTGTAATCGCGTTTGAATTGTCCGGTCCATTCAATCGTCCGCATTGAGCGCGTTCTTCAGTTCTTCAATGCTGTTGGCGCGCGGCAAATTTCCCGCCCGTGCTTCCATCATGGCCGCGACCGTGGCGGCGTTCGGAATCAGCGGGTCGAATGGCAACGCGTGTTCCCGCGCGACCCGTGTCAACATGAGGCGCACCGCATCGGACACGGTCAGTCCCATCGCGGCCAGCACCGCGGCGGCCTCCGCCTTGATGGTCCCATCAATGCGGGTTTGTACGAGCCGATTGGCGGCCATGATTGCGTTCCTCGATCCAATTGAATGACATTGTAATGCATTATTTGAGGCGGCGCAACACATGGTTGGCCCAGGCACCTGGGCTCCAAAAACGGGCCGAACTGGCAGGAGAGTGTGACGGTCGTCGGCTCGATGGCCTCCAACCATTCGGGCTTCACAAGTAACCGATTATCAAGATTGTCGGAAACCATACTCAGTTCAGCGGTTTCAAGAGGTTACGGTTCCGGAAAGGCACGACCGAAAGGAAGCCCATTCCCGCACCTTGGCTGCGATTCGGTCATCTATCGGCAGGAATCTCCGCTTCGGGTCGATTGCAATCAACGAAACTGATACACCCGCCGGGTTCGGGGATTGGTCATTGTGCCGCTCAGGTTGTAGCAACCCACCAGAGACGCGCGAAGGGCCAATCTGCCCGAAGGAATGCACACGATGGGGCCCACTCCGAACCACCAGGTCATCATCGCCGGTGCCGGCCCGGTCGGCCTGACCCTGGCCATCGACCTCGGCCGCCGCGGCGTGCGTTGCCTCATCATGGAGCGTCACCCGACCACCCTGCCCTGGCCCAAGATGGACCGCTCCAACGCCCGCACCATGGAGTTCTACCGCCGCATCGGCATCGTCGACCGGGTCCGCGCCCTCGGCTATCCGCCGGACAACCCGATGGACGTTTTCCTGACCACCCGCCTCAGCGACAAACCGATCGCGGTACTGAAATACCCCTCCGTCGCCAAGCGCCGCGAACAGATCGCCGAGTCACCGAACGGTGCCTGGCTCCTGGAACCCTATCAGCTCGTCTCGCAGAACAAGCTCGAGCCACTGCTGAAGGAAGTCGTCGAGGCGACGCCGAACGTCACCGTCCGCTACGGGCTCGAACTCACCCACTTCACCCAGGACAACGACGGCGTAACGGTCCACGCCCGCGCGAGAGACGGCACAACTGAAACGTTCCGCTGCCGCTACCTCGCCGGTACCGACGGCGGCACCTCCACCGTCCGCAAGCAACTGGGCATTCGACTGGAAGGACGCGGACGCATCCGAGACCTCGTCCAGGTGATCTTCCACTCGGACGAGCTGTACGAGCGCATCGTCACCGGCAAAGGCCGGCACTATCAGTTCGCCGATGCCAACGGTTCCAGCATGATCGCGCAAGGCGACCGCAAGGAATTCACCCTGCATTCGATGCTGCCGGCGGACACCGATTTCGTGCCCATCATCCGCGACCTGATCGGCTTCCCCTGCGAATTCGAAGTCCGCCACGTCATTCCCTGGAGCCACCACTTACTGGTCGCCGAGCGCTACCGCGACGGCCGCGTGTTTCTCGCCGGCGACGCGGTGCATCTGGTCATCCCGACCGGCGGCCTCGGCATGAACACCGGGGTCGGCGACGCCTTCGACCTGTCCTGGAAACTCGCGGGCGTGATCAAGGGCTGGGGCGGGCCAGGACTGCTCGACGGCTATGAGCAGGAGCGCCGGCCGATCGGCATCCGTAACGTCGCCGCGGCGGGATGGGCGGCGGCGGGCGTGCCGATCTGGCGCGCGCTGGTCACGCCGGCGGTCTACGACGACACCCCGGAAGGCGCGGCGGTTCGCGCGGCGCTGGCGGCCTCCTTCGACGTCAACCATCGTCGCATGCACGGCATGGTCGGGGTGGAGTCAAACTACTCCTACGCCGGCTCGCCGCTGATCGCTCACGAACCGGACAATGTCGCCGAATGGGAGACCAGTAGCTACGAGCCGCACGCCCGCCCAGGGGTGCGGATCCCGCACATGTGGCTGAAGGATGGGCGGGCGCTGCAGGATGTGCTCGGCGACGATTACACGTTGCTCGACCTGCGCGGCGATTGCGATGCCGCACCTCTGGTCGCGGCGTTTCGCGCGCCTGGCGCGCCGCTCGACGTGTTGCGTCTGGATGAGGCACGGGTGCGCGAGGTTTACGGCGCCTCGGTGTTCCTGCTGCGGCCGGATCTGCACATCGCCTGGCGGGGCGACGCGGCGCCGCCGGACCCGGATGCGCTGGCCGCCATGGCAACCGGCCGGAAGCAAGCGGCCGAGGTCGCCTGAACGAGCGCGGAAAGCGGATCCTGAACCAATTGCGTCGTTCAATGCCACGCGGGAGCGGTGGTCCCCGGCCGTGCCTCTCCGGCGCGCGGGATCAATCGACCCATTGATCTTCTTGCCGCACCGCGGGACAGTCGCGGAAACGCGGGATGACCCGTTGTGGTACAGGGGGACTTTGCATGCGAGGATCGTTTCGGGCCGCGGCCCTTATGGTGTTGGCTTGCGTGGCGGGTGGCGCGGCGCACGCGCAAGGCTCCGGGTCCGCCACGCTGGACGCGGCGAAGGCCCGCGGTCAGGTGCTGTGCGGTATCGCCGGCACGGTCCCCGGCTTTTCCCTGCCGGACTCCCAGGGCGTCATGCGCGGACTGGACGCCGATACATGCCGCGCGGTGACGGTGGCGGCGCTTGGCGATGTCTCCAAGGTCAGGTTCGTGCCGACCACGACGCAGAACCGGTTCACCGCCCTGCAGTCGGGTGAGGTCGATCTGCTGTCGCGCAGCACCACCTGGACGCTTGGCCGAGAGGGTAACCTCGGCCTGGAATTCGCCTGGGTGAACTATTACGACGGCACCGGGTTCCTGGTGAAAACCGCCTCCGGGGTCAAAGCGGCCAAGGACATGGACGGCGCCACGGTTTGCGTCGCTCCCGGCAGCACCACGGAACTGGCGGTCGCCGACTACTTCCGGCTGCACAATATGAAGTTCACCCCGATCCTGATCCAGGACCTGACGGAATTGCAGGGCGCGTTCCTGTCCGGCCGCTGCGACGCTTACTCGACCGACGCATCGGCGCTGGCGACATTCCGCTTCACTCAGGGCGACAAGGCGAGCGACCTGCTGCTGCTGCCCGACATCATCAGCAAGGAGCCGCTTGGCGTCATGGTCCGCAAGGGCGACGACAAATGGTTCGATCTCGTGCGCTGGACCTTCGCCGCGATGATCACGGCCGAGGAAAAGGGCATCTCCAGCCAGAACATCGATACGTTCATGGACTCCAAAGATCCCGACATTCGCCGCTTGCTTGGGCTGGAGGGCGAAATGGGCAAGGCACTCGGTCTGGATACGAAATGGGCGTACAACGTGATCAAGGCGGTCGGCAATATTGGCGAGATGTGGGACCGCGACATCACCCCGATGGGTGTGCCACGCGGGATCAACAACATCTGGACCAAGGGCGGTCTGCAATACGCGCCGCCGATTCGCTGATCGAAACTGGAGCTTTTCGCGATCGAACACTGGTAAAGGACCCCGGGATACGTGTCAGACGCAACGATTGATCCCCGCCTGACCGGCCGCGCCGCACCGAAACGTGCGCTGCGGCTGACCTGGTCCGACCCTCGGTTCCGAGCCATCGTCTGGCAGGTCGTCATTCTGGGCTGTGTCGCCGCGGTCGTCTGGTATCTGGTCAGTAACACCAACCGGAACCTGGCATCGCGCCACATCGCGACCGGGTTCGGGTTCCTCGATCGGACGGCGGGCGTGCCGATCGGCGAGTCACTGATATCCTACAATCCCGCGGTAGACACCTACGGCCGGGCGCTGGTCATCGGCGTGCTCAATACGCTGAAGGTGTCGGTGATCGGCGTCGTGCTTGCCACGATCCTCGGCACCCTGATCGGCATCGGGCGGTTGTCGAAGAACTGGCTGATGGCGCGGCTGACAGCGTTCTACGTCGAAACGATCCGCGACATCCCGTTGCTGCTGCAGTTGTTCTTCTGGTACGCGATCCTGCAAGGTCTGCCCGCGCCGCGCACCGCGATATCGATCGGCGGCACGGTATATTTGTCCAACCGCGGCCTGAAACTGCCGACATTGAACTGGGAATTCGCCCACACCGCCGCCGTGCTCGGGTTTGTCTTGGGCGCGGTCGGCACCTGGTTGTGGAACCGCCACGCGCGGCTGCGGCAGGAGGCGACCGGTGAGCGGCCCGCCGTCTGGCCCGTGGCGCTTGGTCTTCTGATCGGATTGCCACTGGTGCTCTGGGCTGTACTGGGCGCGCCGTTCCAGTGGGACATTCCCGCCTTGCGTGGCTTCAACTTCCAGGGCGGCACCAATATCAGTCCGGAATACTTCGCGTTGCTGCTCGGCCTCGTGACGTACACCGCGGGATATATCGCGGAAATCGTCCGCTCCGGCATTCAGGCGGTGCCGTGGGGACAATGGGAGGCCGCGGGCGCGCTCGGCCTGAAGCGCGGGCCGATCCTGCGGCGGATCGTGTTGCCGCAGGCGCTGCGGGTGATCATTCCGCCGATGACCAGCCAGTATCTGAACCTGACCAAGAACAGTTCGCTCGCGGTGGCGATCGGCTATCAGGATCTGGTTTCGATCGCGAACACGACATTGAACCAGACCGGTCAGGCGATCGAGGGGATCGCCGTGATCATGGCGGTCTATCTGACCATCAGCCTGTCGATCAGCCTGTTCATGAACTGGTACAACGCGCACATCGCGCTGGTGGAGCGCTGAGCCATGAGCATGACGTCAAGCCTCGCACCATCCGTGCCGGCGCCGTCCGAGACCAGAGCCGCTCCGCCGGGCGCCGGCGCGGTGGCCTGGGTGAAGGAGAACCTGTTCGCGACCTGGCTGTCCACCGCGGTGACGCTGGCTCTGGGCTACGTCATCGCGCGCGTGGTGGTGGCGTTCGTGGTCTGGGCTTTGTTCAACGCGGTGTGGACGGTGCCGTACGCGGCCAACGGGATCGCGCAAACCGGGGTTTGTCAGGTCATCAAAGGGATCGGCGCCTGTTGGGCGGTGCTCGCCGATAAATACCGGTTGATCCTGTTCGGCCGCTATCCGTACGCCGAGCAGTGGCGCCCAGCGCTCGTGGTGTTGATTTTCATCGCGCTTTACGGGGTTTCGGCGATGCGCGCGTTCTGGCGTAAGGAACTGGTGCTGGTCTGGATTGGCGCGCTGACGGTGGTGGGCGTGCTGATGTGGGGCGGCATCTTCGGCCTGACGCCGGTCGCCGACGATTCCTGGGGCGGCCTGCCGATCACGCTGATCCTGGCGACATTCGGCCTCGCCTTCGGCTTCCCGCTGGCGGTGCTGGTGGCGCTTGGCCGCCGCTCCCGCGAGCTGCCGGCGGTACGCATGCTGTGCGTGGTCTTTGTGGAGCTGATCCGCGGCGTGCCGTTGATCTCCGTGCTGTTCATGGCGAGCGTGATGTTCCCGCTGTTCATGCCGGCGGGCGTCAACATCGACAAATTGTTGCGCGCGCAGATCGCCATCATTCTGTTCGCCGCCGCCTATCTGGCCGAGGTAGTGCGCGGTGGGCTGCAGGCGCTGCCGAAGGGCCAGTCGGAGGCCGCCGACGCGCTTGGTTTGAGTTACTGGAAAAAGACCGGCTTCATCGTGTTGCCGCAGGCGTTGCGGCTCGTGATCCCACCGCTGGTCAATACCTTCATCGGTTTCTTCAAGGACACCAGCCTCGTGCTGATCATCGGCCTGTTCGATCTGCTGACCATGGGTAAGGTCGCGCTCAGCGATCCGCCCTGGCAGAGCTTTTCGACCGAGGTCTACATCACGCTCGCGGTGATCTACATCGCGTTTTGCTTCGCCATGTCGCGTTACAGCCGCGGGCTGGAACGGGAACTTGGCGCTTCCCAACGCCGCTGACGGAGCCCGCGCGCCATGAGCCAGACCGAGATGGGTAATGCGGCGATCACGCTCGATAAGGTCAACAAATGGTATGGCGCGCTGCATGTGTTGCGCGACATCTCGCTGACCGTGCAGGAGAAGGAACGCGTGGTGGTGTGCGGGCCGTCCGGTTCCGGCAAATCAACGATGATCAGGTGCATCAACCGTTTGGAGACGCATCAGGCGGGGCGGATCCTCGTTGAGGGTACCGAACTGACCGACGACACGCGTTCGCTGGATACCATTCGGCGTGAGGTCGGCATGGTGTTCCAGTCGTTCAATTTGTTTCCGCACCTGACAATTCTGGAGAATTGCACGCTGGC
>CALFNB010000054.1 GCA_937902425.1 uncultured Acetobacteraceae bacterium
GGGGGCAAGTCGGGGGTGGGGGGGTGGGGGGTCAGGTCGGGGCTCACGCCGGCGGGCGTTGGAGCATGGCGGCCGGCGGAATGAAAGGTGGTGGCGGCTCGGGCGGTTTCGGCCCGTCCATGAACGGCACCAGAGCCGGGGGGACGAAAGGCGGGGCGGCGACCCGGAGCGGCGGCGACGGCTCGGGCTCCGTGTCAGACTCGTCCACCACGGGCTCGCTGACGGCGGCTTCGGACACCGAGCCGGCGGCGGTCGCCGCGGAGTCCAATGGGTTGCTGGAGAACGTGTCCCGTAGCGTGCGATCGGGGTCGATCGCCTTCTCGACCGAGGAGCGAAAATCGAAATTGCGGATCTCGTTGAACGAGTCCTTGACGTCCTTCAGGTCGGCGTCGCGCATCATCTCGTCGACATGGGTCTGGAATTCCCCGGCCATGCGGCGGGCTTTCTTGACGAAGCCGCTGATGGCGCGCAGGGCGACCGGCAGGTCCTTGGGGCCGATCACGACCAGCGCCACACCAGCGATCAGGGCGATTTCCGACCACGCGAAATCGAACATGAGTTTGAACAGGTCCTGTTGGCGTTGTGGGCCGCCCTCTTAGCGCCAAAATGGCTGGACGCCCAACCCGCTGTATGCCCCAGCTACCCGTATGCCCCAGCTCCTCATATGCCCCAGGCCCTCATATGCATGTGCATGGTATCCTGTCAGCCTGGTCCCCTGTCGCGAAAGGCGCCGTCATGACCGATCCCTCACCCGATCACCTGTCCGACCCTGGAGCCCTGGGCGAAAAGCTCAGCCGTCTGCTCTACACCGCGGTGGTGTCCGACGTGCTGGACGGTTTTGGCCTGATGCACCAGGCGTTGCGGCCGTTCGTGCGGCCATTGGACGAGACGCTGGTCCTGTTCGGCCCGGCGCGGACCGGCCGCTACGAACGCGTCACCGTGCCGTCCTCCCCATCGCCGGCGAACCACAATCCGTACGAGCTGGAGATGGACCTGATCGACAGCCTGCGGCCCGGCGAGGTCGCGGTACTGGCCTGCGGCGGCCCGACCGAGGTGATCGCGCCATGGGGGGAGTTGCTATCGACCGCCGCCCGCGCCCGTCAGGCGGCGGGGTGCGTGATGGACGGCCTGGTGCGTGACGTCGCACGCATCCGCGCCATGCGGTTCCCGGTGTTTCACGGCGGCATCGGCCCGCTGGATACGAAGAACCGCGCCGAGATGGTCGAAAGGGACGTCACCGTCACGCTCGCCGGTGTCGCCATTTCTCCCGGCGACTGGATACTCGGCGATGTCGATGGCGTGGTCGTGATCCCGGCGGATCGATCCGAGCAGGTATTTCGCGCCGCGCTGGAAAAAATCACCGCCGAGGACACCACCCGCGCCGAACTGGAAGCGGGCCACTCATTGCGCGCGGTGTTCGCCCGTCACGGCGTGCTTTGACCAGATATCGTCGCTTCATCGTCTCGCTACCGTCGATCCGCGAGAGCGTCAGGAACAGCGGCGGGAGCGACGACGCTGTTATTGTCGTCCTCGGACTCGCCCCTGTAAGAGTCACCCATCCTGAATCCGCCCCGACCCTGGTGCCGCCGGCCGGAAAGTCCTGATGGCGCGGTCCGCGTCCAGGTAAGCAAGGCTGTAACACCAAGGACACGAAGGCCACCGGAGCGCACGAAAAAGAAAGGTTTTGGGGCGCTTCGCGCGATTGTCAGTCCCAATACCGCGCGAAGCGCCACGCTTGCCTGCTTCGTGTGCTCCGGTGGCCTTCGTGTCCTCGGTGTTACAGCCTTACTGACTTGCTTGCCTGGCCTTGAGCGCGACGTCCCGGCATCCCGACGAAGAAGCGACCGACCTGGCTGCACGCCGCCGCGCCCGGCAGACCAACCGCCGCGACGCGGGCAGCGAGAACCGATGGTCCTGCTTCGTCGACGTGCGCCGAAAGGGCGAACAGCGCGAAAATGCCAGGAATGGCGCGATGTCGAACTCTGGGCATCGAATTTCTCCTGTTAACCGCGGTGGAGCACCGCCGCGGATTTGGTGCATTTCGGAATGCACCCGTATCTCGGCGGACAGCCTTACCAGGCGAGGTGTCGAATATCGCCGGCGGATGTCGCGTCAAAGCCGAAACAATGTCGCGTCTGTCACGTGTGGGATGCGCCCGGCGATCCGGACAACGTGGCCCGCCGGCTTCATCGCGGTGGCGCTCCCCCAGGCCTGGCCGGGGATCGACGGGGTCATCCTCGGCCGTGCGGTGCTGCGAGAGGTGCTCCGGACCACCGCCGAACGATCGAAAGATCGCCGTGACGATGGCGGCACGGCGCCACAAAGGCCGCTATCTGAGGTCGGAGCGGACCTGGGCAAACCAGCCCCGGAGATGGGCATAAGATCAAGGTCCGCACAGGCTTACCGGCGACAGTGAAAAAAATTCTCGCTGGCTACTGGCCGAATCCGCGCCGTGCTCATAAAATCGACTGCGAGGCGCCGCGAATCGGCTGACGTCACGTTGATCCCGCGAAATATCGGGCTGACGAGACAGGACGACGCACCGCGCGCTTGCAACGCGTCTTCGCATCGTTACATCACGAGGAAATCCTCCATGTCCAAAGCGTTCCTCTCCCAGGTTCTCAAAGAGTCGGTCGATCTGACAGGTGCCGCGGCCAACCGCGCGGCGGGCGATCTGATGGACGCCATCGTCAAAGAGCTGAAAAAGAGCGGCAAGTTCACGCTCCCCAGCTTCGGAACGTTCACCGTGCGCAAGACCAAGGCGCGCAAGGGCCTCAATCCGCGGACCGGCGAGTCGATCAAGGTGAAGGCGGGCAAGACGGTTCGCTTCAAGGCCTCGCCGACACTGAAAAAGGCGGTCTGAGCAATCGTGACTGAGGCAGTCTGACCGGGTTCGGATGACCCGGTCAGGCGGGCTCGCGGAACGATATCCCGGATTCGGGGTATTTGTTGTTGGCCTCGGCACTTTGGTGGTGCCGTTCGATTCGTCGGTGAATGTCGCGTTCCCGCACATCGTGCGCGGGTTCAATCTGGCGATTCCGGCGATCCAGTGGATCGTCATCAGCTATACGCTGACTTACGCCGCGCTCACGCTGGTGTTTGGCCGGGTCGGTGACATTCTCGGTCATCGCCGCATCTTCCAGATGGGCAACGTCAGCGGCGCGGTCGCTTTTTTGTTGTGCGCGGCCGCGCCGACGTACGGCTGGTTGCTGGGTGCGCGCATCCTGCAGGGAGTCGGCGCGGCACTCGCGCTCAGTTGTGGACCGGCGCTCGCCACCAGCCTGTATCCCGAGGAGCAGCGAACCCGCGTTCTTGGTCTCTACACCATGATGTTCGGCATTGGCTCGGCGCTCGGTCCGATCCTCGCCGGCGAACTGGTGCAACAGTTCGGCTGGCGCGCGGTGTTCTGGTTTCGCGCGCCGATCGCGTTGTTGGCGTTCTCGCTGACCTGGAGCCTGCCGCGCGGCACACCGCGAGGCCAGCAGCGCTTCGATGCGCCCGGCGCGGCGCTGCTGGTGGTGGCGATCACCGGACTGCTGCTGACGTTGAACCAACTGCGGACATTGGAGCAATCGCCGTGGGGTTGCATCGCCGCCGGTGTCGTCACGATTTTGAGCGTCATCGGTTTCATCCGCCGCGAGACCAGCATCGCGCAGCCAATCATTGATCTGCGGTTCTTTCGCGATCGCGACTTCGCCCTGGTCACCGCGGCCCATGTGTTGCTGAACCTCGCCGGCTTTTCGATCATGCTGCTGGTGCCATTCTACCTCGACCGGCTTGGCGGCCTGGCGGTCCCCGCGACCGGCCTGGTGCTGGCGAGTTCACCCGCCGGCATCATGCTGGCGGGTCCGGTGGCGGGATGGCTGACCCGGTCGATCTCGGCGCGGCGGCTCGCGTTGATCGGCGCCGCCGCGATGGCGTTGGCGCAGATCTCCATTAGCCTGGCGGACGCGCCCGCCAATATTCCGTTGCTCGCCGCGTCGATGTTTCTTCAGGGCGTCGGATTGGGCCTGTTCCAGGTCGCCTGTTTCGACATCTCCACCGCGACGATCCCGCGTGAGGATCGCGGGGTCGCCGGGAGCCTCGTGATGATGACCCGCACCGTGGGCGTCGTCACCGCCGCGACGGTTCTCATGCTGATCTTCCAGATGTCGCGGTCGCGGAGCATGGCCGAGGGGCTGCCGGACGGCGCGGCGTTCCTGGTGGGTTTCCACGCGGCGTTCCGGGTCGCCGCCGCCCTGACCGTTCTGGTCGTGCTCGCCGGATGGTGGCGCGGTTGGGCCAACGCGGGTCGAGCCAACGCGGGTTGAGAGGGCGCGGGTTGAGAGGGCGCGGGTTGCGAAGGCATGCCCTGAGAGATCGGCGCGGTGAAATTAACATGCCCTCGGGGCGAAGCGCGCGTTACGATGACGCCGTATTACAGTATTGATGGCGCATGCTCCCTGCCGCGCTTCCCCCCGGCACCCCCATTCGCGTGGTGGGTGATGTTCATGGCGACGCCACGGCGTTCGCCTACGCGGCGGCGACCGATCGCTTCGTGGTGCAGCTTGGCGACCTGACGGACTACGGCCCCGACAGCGCGACGACGCTCCGTCTCATGTTCGACCTGATTGACCGCGGCCGCGGCCTGTTCCTTCTGGGCAACCATGACCTGAAGCTTGCCCGGGTCCTGGCCGGCCTCGCGCGCATGGAACCGGTGGTCCGCGCGACGATCGATCAGCTCGACGACGAACTGCGCGACCGGGTACAGATCGAGGTCGCCCGCGCGCCCGGCTGGCTGCTCCGCGGCACCGACTTTCTGGTGCATGGCGGGTTTCACCCCGCGATGCTGACCGGCCCGCCGCCCGATCACGGGCTGGAGCGCGCGGAAGGTCCCCTCGCCCGTGCCTTGTTCGGGGAGCCGACCGGCCGGACCCAACGCGACGGCTATCCGGAGCGCAGCCTGCGTTGGGTCGATCATATTCCACCCGGAATGACCGTCTATTGCGGCCACGACCGGCGCAGTTCGAACGGCCGGCCCTATGTCCGGCAGGGCAGCGCCGGAGGCACGGCGGTGTTCCTTGACACCGGCGCCGGCAAAGGCGGCCATTTGTCCTGGATCGATCTGTAGCAAGGCCGCAACGGGTCAGCCGGCAATCTGCGCCTGTCGTCCTCCCTCCGCCTCAGGATTCCATGCGATGAGAACATTCGGCTTCATTGGTAGCAAGATCAGGTCGCATAACGAGATTCAGATTCCAGGCGAGCGGCTGGCGCGCGTGAACCAGTCCCTCAAGCGTCGCCTGGACGACGATGTCGAGGAAGTGTTCAGCCGCGCCTGCGCCAGCAATGATCTCGAATCGGCCGCCGATCTGCTTAATTTGTTGGAAAAGTGGCACGCGCGGCGTTCGGCCAGTTATGGCCGCGAGCGGCGGAACTCGGGTGCGAATCTGGTGCGTGCCCGTAAGGAACTGGAACGTTTGAGCGCGTTGCGCGGCGTTGCCCCCGCGGTCGAGGCGGACCAGCCGGCCGGCGCGCCAGGCTGAGCCCAGGCCGAGGTCTGGCGTAACGGCTGCTGAACAGCTGAAATCGCCAACTCTCGTCTGAGCAGCTCACAACGGCCGCCTGGCCGGCGCGAGCCCATTGACCTGGCCTGGCCTCTGGGCTTGCCTGCCGGGATGCACCTCGCCGCCATCCTTGTCGCCGCCGGCACCGGAAGCCGTTTCGGCACCGAAACCCCCAAGCAATTCCTCACACTTCTGGGCCAACCCGTCATCCGCCACGCCGCCCGCGCGCTGATCGGAGCGGGCGCCGAACTTCAGCCGGTCGGCGAGGCGGCCTCGATCGACGCCGCGCTGGAGGGGTTGCCGCATTTGCCCACGGTGCCGGGCGGCGCTGTTCGCCAGGACAGCGTGCGCGAGGGGTTGCTGGCGCTGCGATCGCATGCGCCGGAATTCGTCCTGGTGCATGACGCCGCGCGCCCGGTCATTCCTCCCGGCACGGTTCCGGCGCTGCTCGCCGCGTTGGCCCAGTACCCGGGGGCGATTCCGGCGGCGCCGGTCGCCGACACGCTGAAACGGGTGCGCGACGGCACCATTGTCGAAACGGTCCCGCGCGAGGGCCTGTTCCGCGCCCAGACCCCGCAGGCGTTCCGCTTCGACGCCCTGCTGGCCGCGCACCTCGCCGGAGTGACCGGCGCGACCGACGACGCCGCCTTGCTCGAAGCTCTGGGCCAAACGGTGGCGATCGTCGCGGGATCGGAGAGCAATATCAAACTCACGTACAAGGAAGACCTCGCCCGGTTGGAGGCCGTCATGTCCCCTGGTCTGCTCCCCCATGTCGGCACTGGCTTCGATGTCCATGTCCTGGCCGACAACCGGCCGATGGTGCTGTGCGGCGTGAGCGTGCCGCATGACAAAGGACTCGCCGGCCACTCGGACGCCGATGTCGGGATCCATGCGCTGTGCGACGCGATCTATGGGGCGCTGGCCGAGGGTGATATCGGCCATCATTTCCCGCCGAGCGAAGCCAGTTGGAAGAACGCCGACAGCGCGCAATTCCTGGCGCACGCCGGCGCGCGGATTGGCGCCCGCGGGGGCCGGCTGGTCAATGCCGATGTCACCCTGATCTGCGAGCGGCCGAAAATCGCGCCGCACGCCGAGGCGATGCGCGCGCGGCTGGCGGGGATATTGGGGGTTGATGTGGAGTGTGTGTCGGTCAAGGCGACGACGACCGAACGGCTCGGGTTTACCGGGCGCGGCGAGGGTATCGCGGCGCAGGCGGCGGTGATGGTGCTGTTGCCGGGGTAAGCGTCAGGGCGCTGCCCTGAAACCCGCCAGGAGGCGCATTGGTCCGCTCTTCGCGGCCCAATCCTGGACCTCCGTCAAAGG
>CALFNB010000055.1 GCA_937902425.1 uncultured Acetobacteraceae bacterium
AACTTCCGCGTCATCGACCCGAAGGATTTTCGGATTCTCGCGTGAGCGGGGTATATAATCAGACCTACCAGCAGAATCATGGTCATCTGCCCGAACAGCGTTCGGGGCGGGAACCGGCTCATCGCTGGATCACCGTCGGCGTGAACATGTAACCGCCGCCCCAGATGGTCTTGATCAGCCGAGGATCGGCTGGGTCGCGTTCCAGCTTCTTGCGCAGCCGGCTCACCTGGGTGTCGATGCTGCGGTCGAATGCCGCCACGGCGCGACCTCGCGTCAAATCCAGGAGTTGATCGCGGCTCAGGACGCGCTGGGGGCGTTCGATCATCGCCAGGAGCAGCTCGTATTCCCCGGTGCTGAGCGGCACCATCACGCCATCGTCGCCGACCAGGTCACGGCTTTCGGTATTCAGCAGCCAGCGGTCGAACTGATACTGCTTTGGCCCGGATGGCGCTTCGGCTCGGAGGGTGTCCATGCGGCCTCGGCGCAGCACCGCGCGGATGCGGGCGATGAGTTCGCGGCTGCCGAACGGCTTGGGGAGGTAATCGTCGGCGCCCATTTCCAGCCCGATGACCCGATCCACCTCCTCACCCTTGGCAGTCAGCATGATGATCGGAGTATTCGAGTCCGCCCGGATCGCCCGGCAAAGTGACAGCCCATCCTCGCCTGGGAGCATGAGGTCAAGCAAGATCAGATCTATCCGGTTGTCAGCGAGTATTCTGCGCATCGTCTTACCGTCGGCCGCCGCGCTGAAGCGAAAGCCTTCCTGGCTCAGCACGCGACCGACCAACTCGCGGATCTCACGGTGGTCGTCGACAATCAGGATGTGCGGCGTGGCATTCATGATCGGAAGGTAGGTCATCGAGCCCGCAAGCTCGCGTGAAATCTTGTAGCCAGATGTGTCCGCGGGCCGATTTGACAAACCTTGCCACACATTTGGCCGATGACGGCAAACCCTGGTCACATGTGAAGCCCAGATGGCTGCGTGACGGCGAGATCGCCGCCATTCAACAGGAGATTCCAATGAGGAAAATGACCAAAGCGCTTGTGCTCGGCGCGCTAGTCGCCGCGATGGGCGGTGCGGGCGTAGCGGCCTGGGCGGAGATGCCCGGTCCAGGCGCCGGCATGCCGGGCATGCATGGCCATATGGGACCAGGTATGCAAGGCGTTCGAGGTAATGATCACCGGAGCGGCCATCGCGACCCGGCGGCCCGTCTCGCCAGCCTGAAGTCCGACCTGGACATCAGGCCGGAACAGGCGGCTTCGTGGGATACCTACTCCAAAGTGGTTCTGGACACTGTCGCGCGGATGCATGCGATGCGCGAGGGCGTCGACAGGGATGCGATCCACGCCATGTCGCCCGCGGACCGGGAGGCATTCATGACCAAAATGCGGGACCAGCGCACGCAGGCGCATGCCACGGTGAAAGCAGCGGCCGAGGCACTGTTGCCCTCGTTGGATGAGGCGCAGAAAACCAAGGCGCAGACCGAGCTGCCGGGTCTGAAGGCACACAAGCCGCACGAAATGCATCATGCCGCGTTGGGAACGACGGATGCGCCGGCCGGTCCGATTACCCGGTAACTGATCGGGCCAACACTTTGGAGCCCGTTGCATCGCCGCAACGGGCTCCAACATCTTCCATGGCACCCGCAAAACTTCGGTCGCGCGCGAAAGCCCGGGCTTACCTTGTCGCTCGATCGGAATGATTCCCACGATTGTTCCGAGACCGTGTTTCCAGGGGCAATTCACAATACCAAACGTGATGTCGCGGACGCGTCGCCGCGATCCGCGAGGACGGTTATTTTGGGGCAGGTTCTGACGGCGAGATGACCGGCATCTTGCTGGCGCTCGGGGGCGAGATGACCGGCATTGTATCGCCTGTCCGCGGCGGCGGGATGACTGGTAAGCGGGAGGCCACGGAGCGCTCAGCCAGCGTGCGCGCGATTGCACCGTGCTTCTCCTCCACTTCCAGAAAGCGCGTTACGAACCGGCGAATATCCGGATCCGTTGTAAGGCTGGCCTGCCGGCGGAAGGCGCGGATGACGGTGCCATTGACGCGGCGTGCCTCCCGGACAAAGGCTGTATCGAACGACGCGTCGCGCGTTCCCGCCAGACGGTCGAGCTTCTTCTGATCGTTCTTCGCCAGACTCGATGGGACAGCGATGCCCTTGTTTTCCGCCAGCTCGCGCAATGCGCCATTGTAGGACTCGTGGTCATTCACCAGTGTCGTGGCATAGGCGCGCACTTCCGGTCGCGTCGCTCGTGCCTCGCCCAGCCGGGCGAAGGCCAGTTCATATAGGCTGCCTTGCGCTTCGTAGCGGACGAACTGCTCATCAAGCGGCGACGCTCCCATCGCCTGGGCAGCCGCGAGCATCAGAAACGCACTGATCATGATAGCTTTCAGCATCAAACCAACTCCTGTTTCACCGGCGGGCACAGGCCCGCTGATCTAAATGACCGTGCCGAAAAGTGCTCCGATCCCGGTGGTCAGCGCCATCGCGAGCGCGCCCCAGAACATCACACGGACGGTCGGCCTAAGGATGTCGGCTCCCCCGGCTCTGGCGCCGATCATTCCGAGAAGTGCCAGAAATACCAACGATCCGACGGCGACTACTGGCAGCAAGAGATTTGACGGCGAGATCACGACGAGCGCCAGCGGTGCCGCCGCGCCCATCGTGAACGTCGCCGCGGACGCCATGGCCGCTTGCACCGGCCGCGCGGTCGTGGTCTCCGAAATGCCGAGTTCATCGCGCGCATGGGCGCCCAGGGAATCCGCGGCCATGAGCTGCAGCGCGACCTGGCGAGCAAGCTCGATTTCGACGCCCCGGGCGACATACACCTGGGCAAGCTCCTCGTTCTCATATTCGGGGTTGTTCGCGAGCTCTCGCTTCTCTCGGGCAAGGTCGGCATGTTCAGTATCGGACTGCGAACTGACGGAGACATACTCTCCGGCCGCCATGGACATCGCGCCCGCCACGAGACCGGCGACTCCGGCAACGAGCGCCTCGTGACGTGATGACGCCGCGGACGCCACGCCGAGAATCAGGCTCGCGGTGGAGATGATCCCGTCGTTCGCACCCAGTACCGCGGCACGCAGCCACCCGATACGTTCAACAAGATGGCTCTCTTTGTGAATCCGGCTCATGGTCGCCGCTTACTCCGGTGATCGCGACGCGTCGGTTCCTTTCTTCCGCGCCGCGTGATGGAACCGATCGCCGGGCCGGTCAGGAACACATACCGTCCCGTCACACTGAACAGGCACGATGTGCGAAACGTCATCTCGCGGCAGTCAATGGTTTCGATTTCGTCGCGACCCGCCGCGCGGCGTTAAGCGCGGCCAGCCATCGCCAGATCATTCCGATAACGTCGTTCACCACGATGCAAATCACCGCCGCCCCCGCCGCTTCCGCCAGCCTTGGCAGCCCGAGCGGGGCGAAGCCGAACAGTCCGCGAAGCCATGGCACCGAGATTGACAATATAAGGGCCGCCATCGTCGTGATGACGACGAAGACCAGCGCCCGGTTCGGTCGTGCCAGCACGCGAAACGCACTGTATTCCGTTGATCGATTCGTCAGCACCAGACCGAGGTTGCCGATGACGAGCGTGACGAATGCCATGCAGCGCGCGACTTCCTCGCCACGCTCGTCGCCGATACCAAGCTGGAATATGCCGAGCGCCGCCACCATCACGACCGCTCCCTGCAGCAGGCCGTGCGCGAGCAAGGCCGTGTCGAACAGCGGTGCGTCGGGTGCGCGCGGCGGGCGTGCCATGATGTCCTCTTCCTCCGGTTCGGCCTCGAACACGATCGACGAGACGGGATCGATGACAAGCTCCAGGAAAACGACGTGGATCGGACCCAGTACCATTGGCCAGCCGAACAGAACCGGGATCAGCGACATGCCCGCGATCGGCACATGCACCGCCAGAATGTAGCCGATCGCCTTGCGCAGGTTGTCATCGATGCGCCGCCCAAGGCGTACCGCGGTCACGAGGCTCGCGAAATTGTCGTCGAGCAGCACGAGCGATGCGGCCTCGCGCGCGACATCGGTGCCGCGGCCACCCATGGCCACACCGATATGAGCAGCTTTCAACGAGGGCGCATCGTTGACGCCGTCGCCGGTCATCGCGACCACTTCACCCGACGCGGCGAACGCCTGCACGAGGCGCAGTTTCTGTTCAGGCATGACGCGGGCGAACACATTCGAGCGCGCGATACGGGATCGCAGGCCGGCGTCGTCCAGGTTGGCCAGCTCCGGTCCGGTCAGTACATCTTCGCCAACAATTCCCGCCTGCCTCGCGATGGCGGCCGCGGTCGCCGGATGGTCACCGGTGATCATGACGACCCTGATGCCTCCGGTGGTACAGGCGGCGACAGCACCAGGCACCTCCGGGCGCAGCGGGTCCGCGATGCCCACGAGTCCCAGGTAACGGAAGTTGAAATCGTGCTGACTTTCGGGCCATGCCTCGGCGGACGAATGTTCAGCCTCCGCCACCGCCAACACCCGCAGCCCCCGTGCCGCGAGGACGGCCACCTCGTTCCGAATGCCTTCCACCGGGTCAACCGGAAGGTGGCATAAGTCAGCGATCGCCTCTGGTGCACCCTTCGTGGCGACCACGAAATCCTCCCCGGTTTTCGCCCGCCAAACCTGTGACATCGCGAGCATGGCGGGCAGCAGAGGGTAGCCGTGCGCCAGCGCCCAATCGGCGTGGATGTGCTCGGTCTCGCGAAGAAAGCGTTCGCCGAGATCACCGAACGCGCGCTCCATCGGGTCGAACGGGTCGGGCCGGCTCGCCAGAATGGCGAATTCCACCAGCCGGTGGAAGCGTTCAGGAAGGTCGGCTTTGGTACCGGCCGGCAAGTCCCACCGGTCCCCGCCGGCGACAAGGGCGGTAACCGTCATACGGTTCAGGGTCAGGGTACCGGTTTTGTCGGTGCATAGCACGGTCACGGCGCCCAGAGCCTCGATGGCCGCGGACCGCCTTGTCAGCACCTTGCTCTGTGACATGCGCCACGCGCCCAGTACCAGGAAGACCGTCAGGACGAGCGGAAACTCCTCGGGCAGAGTTGCCATCGCCAGGGTGATCCCGGCCAGGATGCCTTTGATCCATTCCCCGTGTAGCAGTCCGTACACCACCGCCAGGGCGACGGACGAGCCGATCCCGAGCACCGCGAATAATCGGACCAACCGGCGCGTCTGGATTTGCAGCGGTGTTGGCGCGCTCTCGACCGCACCGAGCGATTTGCCGATCTGTCCGATCTCCGTGCGTGCACCGGTGGCTGAAACCCGCGCCAGACCCGTGCCGCGCACGATGAGGCTGCCAGACCAAACGCTCCCGCCATCATCGCCGCCGGGTCGCGCATCCGTGACGCCACCGTGACCGGCGATCTTTTGGACCGGGACCGACTCCCCTGTCAGCAGCGATTCATCGGCTTCCAAATCGATCGCTTCAAGCAACATCGCGTCGGCGGGAACACGGTCCCCCTCCAGCAGGACGATGATATCACCTGAGACGATCTCTCCCCCTGGGATGCGTTGACGCGCGCCATCCCGGATCACGAACGCGCTCGGACTGGTCAGGTCCTTCAGGGTCGCCAGCGCGCGCTCCGTGCGACTTTCCTGCACGACGACCAGGCCAACGTTAACGACCGCGAAGGCGAGAAGAATCAAGGCTTCGGCGAGATCGCCGACGACCAGATAGATGACTCCGGCGGCCAGCAGAAGTTGCAGCATCGGCTCGCGCACGGCATCCATTACGATCCGGAACGGGCCTCGTTGACGTTCCTGAGGGAGTTCGTTGCGACCGTCCCGACGAAGCAGTTCAGCGGCATCGTCCGCCGTGAGCCCCGATTCCGATAAGCCGGCCGCGAGTGTGGGTCCGAGTGTCAGATTCATTTCGGGTGCACGACACGATGTTCGCCAGAGAATGCGCTGACCGCGGAAGCGTCGGCTTCAGGCCCTTCCCCAAGGCCACGCTGCACATAGAGGAGCTCGACCGCCGCCATGAAGAACAAGGTGAGCGGGGCCGCGAGGAGCACACCCAGCGGGCCGAGCAGCACGCTGAATGCGACCGTCGACAGGATCGCCAGGACCGGCGGGAACGACGACGCCTCCGCCTGCACCAGCGGGGTGATGAAGTTGCCTTCGATGAAATGGACCCCGCCATACATCGCGATAACGTAGGCCGCGTATTCCGGCCCCTGAGTCAGAGCAACCAGTGTCGCGGGTATGGCGGCCAGTATCGCCCCGACATAAGGGATGAAACAAAGCAGTCCGCCCATCAGCCCAAGCGCGAACGCGGCTTCAATGCCGAGCAGCCACAGGCCGACACCGGTCAGCACCCCGATTGTCACCATGACGACCAGCTGACCAACCAACCAGCGCTGCAGCATCAGCGCTGTCACGGCGAAGAAATGCTCGCTTGTCGAACGATGCCGTGGCGGAACAAGACGGAGGCAAAGGTGGCGATAACGGTCCGGCTGGGCCGCCAGATAGATCGCGACAAAAAGAGCGACGATCGCATAGGCGAGCGCGCGCGTGACAAGGCCCGCGGTGGTGGTGACCATCGACGTCGCCCAACCGGTGACGCCGAGAACATTCATCCCCCGCACCTGCTCGAGCAGTTGGCGTCCATAGGGATTGCCGGCCAGCCATGCCATGAATACCTTGAAGCCGGCGGGCGCGGTCTGGACCACATTGTCCATTTGCGCGGCGACGGTTGACCCGAAGACCCATAACGCCGCGCAGAAAACCGTCACGCAGATGAAGCAGACCCCTGTCAGCGCGAAAGACCTACGCATGCCGGTGTGCCGCGAGACCAATCTTTCCCCCGCGCACAGTCCGATCGCGAGCAGGACCGCACCGAACAGCAGCACCAGGATGTCGATAAGCTGCCAAAGGACCGCGGCCAGCGTGACGATAACAAGGATAATGAGCAGCCGTCCGGTAAATGTCCCGAACGGCGTTCCCCTGGAAGCCGGCGGGCCTCCATTCGGTTGGATCATGGATGCCAGCATGCGGCGTCTCCCGCGTCACCGCGCGGCGACCGGCTGCTCATTCGCGCGGTGCCGGCGTCGCGGCGGACAGGACCGTCACATCGGCGCCATGAGGCTGGGAACGCCCCTCCGCGGCGACGTGGTGAGCCCGCGCGGGCTGGCATCGCGATCCGCGCCACGAAGCCGCTTATCGTTCCAGCCCGGCTCACCCTGACCCTCGTTCCGGGGTGCATCGGCTTTTTGGGCATCAGGCTATCCCAGTCCTTCAGAGTGACTTTGGAACATTGGCGATCAAAAGCGACCGCATCCTTGATCTGAATCACCCCACGGTGGCGTTCCGCGAGAATCATGACGATTTAGATCGAGTTCCATGCCGCCACGCCCGCCGGCTTGTGGTACTGGGCTGGTCCTGGGGTATCAGCCGGCCAGCTCCAGGCGCGTCCGCGTCGGGTATGGCTTGTGCCAATCCGGGGAGCGTGCCTGGCCCATCCACAACCCTGTTCGAGTGTCCCGCGCACACGCGGTCATTGACCAAAGCGACCCGGCGCGAAACAACGTTCCACTATGTCCACCCCATCCCTCAGGTTCCTGACCGGCCCACCGCGGCAATTGTTTTCCTGATTATGTACCATCCTCAGCTACCGCCATCGCCGAAACCGTC
>CALFNB010000056.1 GCA_937902425.1 uncultured Acetobacteraceae bacterium
GACGGAGGTCCAGGAGGCAGCGCCTCCTGGCGGGTTTCAGGGCAGCGCCCTGACGTCCTCATCAATCCGCGCCAACACCGCCGCCGCCGCGCGTTGATCCGGCCGGTGCAGCCCTTCCGTGAACCACGCGAACACCGGAGCCAACACCGCGTGCGCGCCCTCCCCTCTCCCCTGGGCCAGCAGGAACTCGGCGTAAGCCGTCGCCGCCCGCAATTCCTGCGTCCGCGCCGACTGCCGCCGCGCGGCTTGCAACGCCCGCTGAAAGTCCTGTTCCGCCGCCGCCGGATCATCCTGCCGCAGCCGTCCTTTGCGCGAATGCAGTTCCGCGCTCCACCAGATCCCACCGCCGCTCGTGGCGATCTCCAGCCCGCGGTCGATCGCCGCCAGCGCCCCCGCCACATCGCCCGCGGCTTCCCTCGCATCCGCCAGCATCGAGTGCACCTGAGGCGCGTCCAGCACCACCCCGACCGCGTCGAGATCCCGCACCGCTTCCTCCACCATGAGGTGCCCGGACGCGATGTCACCATCCCGCAGCTTCACCCAACCCGAGCAATACCGCGCGCGAGCCTGATAGAACTGGAACCCCTGATCATTCGCCAGCGTGTCCCACTCCTGGGTGGCCCGCCGAAGATCATCCTCCTCGCCGGCGATCGCGAAAGTGTCCCACCCGGTGCCCAATACCACCGCCAACGAGCGGACATGGCGCAACCCGCGCGCCCGCTCGATCGCCAGCCGCGCTTCGGCGACCCCGGTATCGGGATAGCCGAGCAACGCGTCCAGCCGCGCGCGAAACATCGTCAGCACCGAAATCGGATCCAGGCCCAGTGCCAGCGCGGCGCCGGGGAAGTCGATCTTGCGCCATTCTTCCAGCGTGTCGTGAAAGATCGCCCGGGCCTGCACGATTTCCCCCTGATAAACCCGACAGATGCCGTTCGCGATCGCGCCGAGGGCGGCGATGCCGGGATTGCCCCGCTCCCGTCCCAGACTGAAAAGTTCATCGCTGAGCAGACGGACCGAGCGGAAATCGCCGAGATAAAGTTGATGCACGTAATAGCCGAACAACGATCGAGCCAGCAGCGGGTCGCGCTGCTTGTTGCCAGGCACCATGATCCGGGCCAGCTTCACCGCCTCGGCCAGTGCCGCACCGGCTTCCGGCGAAACGTAGAACCGCAGCGCGCCGAGCACTTCGCCCAAAGCGAGATGATACCGCGTGCGCCAGGCCAGCACGTCCGGAATGTCCGGATTGTCCTCGGCGAGTTTCAGCCCACGCATCAGATGCGTGTGCGCCTCCGCCATGGCCCCGCGCGCCGCCGTCTGTTCGGCCGCCGCCAGGAAATACCGCACCGCCTGGGCGATCAGACCGGCCTCGGCGCAATGATGCGCGATCAGCGCCGGATCTTCGCGGACCGCCACGGCATCCCGTTCCATGACAGAAACGACCGCGACATGCAGGGCCGCGCGGCGCGTCCGCAGCATGCTTTGATAGGCGGTATCCTGAACCAGAGCGTGCTTGAACTGGTACGTGGTGGCCGCCGCCTCGCCGCGCCGGGATGCGAGACCCGCTTCGACCAGTTGCTCAAGCCCTTCGTTCAAAGTGCTCTCCGGCATGTCGGCGATCGCCGCCGCCAGTTCGTACGGGAACGTCCGGCCGATCACCGAGCCGATCTGCGCCACGGCCTTCGCGACCGGCAAACGATCCAGGCGGGACAGTAACGATGCCTGCAGACTGTCCGGCACCAGCGCGGAGGAAAACGCGTCCGGTTGCAGTCCGGATTCCAGCACGGCACGGGTCAGTTCCTCGATGAACAGCGGCACGCCGTCGCTGCGCGACACCAGCCTGTCGATCAGTACCTGTGGAATCGCCGTGCCGGCGAGCCGTAACGCGATTTCCGCGGTTTCCCTTGGCGGCAGGCGGTTCAATGTCAGAACACTCACGCCCGCACGGCCCACCCAGGGCGCCGCGAACTCCGGCCGGTAGGTCAGCACCAGCAGTGCCGGCAAACGCTGAAACAGCTCGAACAGGTGGTCCAGCAATTCTCGCGAGGTCGGATCCGACCAATGCACGTCCTCGGCCACGACCAGCACGGGCTGGATCTGCGTGAGCCCGGTGAACTGACGGGCGAGCGCGGCGAACGTTGCTTCCTTGCGCCGTTGCGCGGACAAATCGAGGACTGGCGATGCCTCGTCCGGCGTCAACGAAAGCACGCCGGCGATCAGCGCCATATCCTCCGGCGGCGTGCGGGGCATCAGCACGGTACTAAGCCTGGCCAGTTTTTCGTCCGGCGTATCGCCGCGGGCGAACCCGGCGGCGTGCTCGAACTGGCCGATGAACGGGGCCAGTGGGGTGTCGCGGCGATGTGGCCGGCAAAAATATCGCAGGCTGATATGCGGTTGCCGCCGCAGTTGCTCCTCCAGCGCCGCCACGAGACGGGATTTGCCGATCCCCGGTTCGCCCGTGATCAGCACCGCGTTGCCGTGCCCGGACTGCGCGTCCCGCCACCGGCGCAACAGCAACCCCAGTTCCTCGTCGCGGCCGATGAATGGGGTCAGGCTGGAACCGTGCAATGCCTCGAACCGGCTGAGCATGCCGCTTTCGCCCAGTACCGCCCAGGCTGGCACCGGACCGGTGAGGCCTGCCAGGTCCTGGGCGCCGAGGTCGCGCACCTCGAACAGGCGCCCAACCATTTGGCGCGTCACGGCGTCGATCACGGCGGTGTCCGGCGCGGCGATGGCCTGGAGACGCGCGGCGCGGTTCGGCGTCTCCCCAATCGCGGTATATTGCAGCGAGTCATTGACGCCGATCCGCTCGCCAATGACGACCAGGCCGGTGGCGATGCCGATGCGGACCCGCAGCCGCTCGCCCCGCACCAGACCGTTGCTCATCGCGGCGATGACGTCCAGCGCGGCGCGCACCGCCCGTTCCGGGTCGTCCTCACGCGCCTGCGGCCAACCGAAATAGATCAGCACCCCGTCGCCCAGGTAACGGGCGATAAACCCACCGTAGCGCGCGGCCGTGGCGTTGACCCGTTCCTGGTAGGTCCGCAGCACGGCGCTCAGGTCTTCCGGATCGAGCCGCGCTGAGAGTGCCGTGGAGCCCATCAGATCGCAGAACATGACGCTGACCTGACGCCGCTCGGCGAGCGGTTCCAGCGCGGGCTGGATCGCGGCGGCCGGCACCTGGGCCCGCGTGGCGGCGATGTCGTCCAGCATGCGGCGGCGATGGCCCACCGAGGTGACGCCAATGTCGCGGAGATCGTCCGCTGTCAGCGTGGGCAGCAGATCGTCGGTGACGTCATTCCCTTCGAACGCCGCCGCGTATCGTTCCAGCCCAAGCTGTTTGAGCCATTGTTCAATCGGCATGATCGTCCCCGGCATGGGGTCGGTTCTGCCGCCTCCCCCATGACGGCAGATTGGCGCGGCCTGGTTATTAAGTCCAGAACGCGCACCGATCGGGCTGGCCTGGTTGGGCGAGGTGCAACCGGGGGGCGGTGTGCACGCGACCGCATTCTCCTGGGCCGGAAAGCGGCCGCGCGCGCCGGATCTCAGTTTGGAGTGCCGGGATTTCCATCTCGGTGCCGTGTCCGGCTGTGCGAGGACATTCCCGCCACGGGCTGTTTGCGGACTGTTTGCGTGTTGACACTGGCGGCTCACGTCATCATTTTGCGCCGGCGTCGCGGAGGGCCGCGCGGAATCCGGGATGGGGCTGTAGCTCAGTTGGGAGAGCGCCTCGTTCGCAATGAGGAGGTCAGGGGTTCGATTCCCCTCAGCTCCACCATCCCGCCGCCGCTGTACCCGTCGTCATCCCCCTGAAAGACCAAGGGAAATCGGCGGGATTGTGGAACAGATGGAAACCCGCGCGCGGCAGAAAACCGTTTCCGCCCCGACAGCCGGGCGGCGAGGTCGAAGACTTCACCCGCACCTGGTTGGCGCCCCGTAGGTTCCTCTTACAATCGTGGTCAATGGTGAGGGGCGGGGCGAAAACCGAGGAACACACCGCCACCGCGGGGCTTCCGGCTCTACATCCGGCGCGGGATCTTGGCAGTCTCGAAGAATACGCCGACGATGGCCAGCGCGCGCCGCGGTAGGTGACCCAATACCTTCCCGCCTTGATCCATAGGCGGCCGGGAAGGGCAAGATGAGGATAAGGGCGTGGCGCGGCCAGCCCAAGCGCCGGATTAGCAACGATTCCCCCCCCGCGGCGGCGAGCGAAGTTCGCAAGCCACGCACGGCCTCTTTCCGGTCGCGCTTCTCGTTGCGATCGCGCAGCGCCCGAACCTGTCGCCGGGCCTCCGGCGTGAGGGCGATCAACGGTGCGTGGCGACCTCGCGATGTGGCCTGGCCGTGCGCCTGGCCTCAAGCCGGTCAATGCACTCATCCAGTTCCCGCATGACTTCCTCGCCGGACACGATCTGCCGCCCGCGAGTTGCGCCTCGCTCTCGGCAACGGCCTCAAGCCACCTGGCGGGAGCGATGGCAGGGGTCGAGGCGTCGTCCATTGGAGAAGGATCCGGCAGATTCGGTCCGGCATTCCAGTCTGGTGACGTTGACGTGCGTGCTGTGTTCGCATGAAAAGCGGATCACCGAATCGGACTGACTGGCGGCACATCCGATGATGCGGAAATGAGGCGAATACCCGCGGTGCCCGACACCATCGACCGGTCAGGCGTCATTTCCCGGAGCGTCTTCCGCGGGCGGCCTGGGTTCGCCACGCGCCGGCGCCTCGCCCGCTTCACCCTCCCGGGCACGTTGCTGCTCCTTGCGCTTGCGGAGATTGGCGCGCAGCGCCTCGGCCTCCCTTTTCCGGCGGCGATCCGCGGCAGTCCGGCCGGGCGGTCTGGGAGGAGGAGTTGTGTCCATGGCGCACGATTGGAGCGACGGCCCACTGGCACGTCAAGTGTCACTGGCACGTCAACCGTCGTGGGGTGATAAAGTCCGCGGGACCCCCTGGACATAAGGATATCTTTATGTCAGACATGCGGTATGGAACGCCTCCTCTCCAGACTGCGCGCGGTCGCCGAGCCAACCCGGCTGCGGCTGCTCGCGCTCGCCGCCCGCGGCAGTTTCTGCGTGATGGAGTTCACCGAAATCCTCGGCCAGTCGCAGCCGCGACTGTCTCGCCATTTGAAGCTGTTGTGCGATTGCGGCCTGCTGGATCGGCTGCGCGAAGGAGCGAATGTCTGGTTCGCTCTGCCGCCTGGTGACGAAGGCGCCCTCGCCCGCGATCTGATCGCCCGGCTGCCGACCGGCGACGCGATCCTGGAGTCCGACCGCCGCCAGGCCGCCCGCGTCCTGGCGGAGCGGGCCCGGATCGCCTCCGAAAGCTTCCGCGTCAAAGGCGCCGACTGGGACGAGATGCGTGCCCTCGACCTGCCCGCGCGGGCGGTGGAGCAAGCGTTGCTGACGCTGGTCCCGGACGACGCGCCCGGCCGGTTGCTGGATATCGGCACCGGCACCGGCCGCGTGCTGGAGTTGCTCGCCCCCCGGGTGCGTCAGGCACTCGGGGTGGACGCATCCAAGGCCATGCTCGCACTGGCCCGTGCCCGCCTCGCGCAACCGGGGCTCGCGCATTGCGCGGTGCGGCTGGCGGACATGTATCGGCTGCCGCTGGCGGATGCATCGTTCGACACGGCGGTGCTGCAGATGGTGCTGCACTACGCCGAGGATCCCGCCGGCGCGGTGGCCGAGGCGGCGCGCGTGCTGCGGCCCGGCGGGCGGTTGATCATCATCGATCTCGCATCCCACGCCCGGGACGATCTGGTGTCGAAACGGGCGCACCGCTGGCCTGGATTTTCCGACACCGGGGTTCACCAATTGTTAACCGATGCCGGGCTTGATCCGGGGGACACCCCGGGGAACGCCCCGGGGAACGATATGACCATCCCCGGTCCGCTCGACGTCCGCATCTGGTGCGCCACGCGAATGCATGCAGCCACCGCGGATGCCTCCCTGGAACACGTGAATTGAAAGACGGAACGAAATGAGCCGGCCCCATTTGCTCGATGCGTTGCGCGATCAGGTGCTGTTGTGCGACGGCGGCATGGGCAGCCGAGCCCAATCGCTGCCGTTGGATGTCGAGAAGGATTATTGGGGGCGCGAGAATTGCACCGACATTCTGGTGTTGTCCCGCCCCGACCTGGTGCGCGACATCCATCGCGGCTTTTTCGAGGCCGGCGCCGATATGGTCGAGACCAATACGTTCGGCGCGTCACCCGTCACATTGGGGGAATTCGACCTCGCCGAGCGCGCGTTCGAGATCAACCAAAAGGCCGGCGAACTGGCACGGGAAGCGGCCGAGGGTTTTTCGGATGGCCGGCATCGCTGGGTCATCGGCAGCGTCGGTCCGGGAACGAAATTGCCAAGCCTCGGCAACATCGCTTACGACCCGTTGCAGGCGGCCCTGGCCGAGCAATGCCGCGGCCTGATCGCCGGTGGCGTCGATGCGATCCTGATCGAGACCTGCCAGGACACACTGCAAATCAAGGCGGCGGTGAACGGTGCGAAGATCGCGCGGGCCGCGGCGAAGACCGACACGCCGATCTTCGTGCAGGTCACTGTCGAAACGACCGGCACGCTGCTGGTCGGGCCGGATATCGCCGCCGCCGCGACCGTGGTGCATGCGCTGGACGTGCCTCTGATCGGGCTGAACTGCGGCACAGGCCCCCGCGAGATGGCCGAACACCTCCATTGGCTCGCCGCCAACTGGCCTGGGCTTTTGTCCGTGCAGCCCAACGCGGGCCTGCCGGAACTCGTAGATGGACACACGTATTATCCGCTGCATGCCGATGAACTCGCGACCTGGATGGAACGCTTCGTCGCCGAGGATGGCGTCAATCTGATCGGCGGTTGCTGCGGCACGACCCAAGGCCACATCGCGGCACTGGACGCGATGTTGCGCAAGCGTGGCGAATTCCGGCCCGCCCCCGTCGTGCGCAAGCCAGTCTGGGTGCCTGGCGTCGCCAGCCTCTATCAGGCGGTGCCGTTACGCCAGGAGAATGCCATCTTCGCGATCGGCGAACGCTGCAACGCCAACGGCTCAAAGAAATGGCGCGAGTTGCAAGAAACGGGCGACTGGGACGGCTGCGTCACGATGGGCCGCGAGCAAATCGGCGAAGGCTCCCACGCGCTGGATATTTGCACGGCGTTTGTGGGCCGCGACGAGACGATGGAAATGCTGGAGGTGATTCGCCGGTTCACCGCGTCAGTCAACTCGCCGCTGGTGATCGACAGCACCGAGACGCCGGTGATCGAGGCCGCGTTGAAGCTGCATGGCGGCAAGCCGATCATCAACTCGATCAATTTCGAGGACGGTGAGAAGGCCGCGGCGGATCGTCTGAAGCTCGCGAAACAATTCGGCGCCGCCGTGATCGCGTTGACGATCGACGAAGTCGGCATGGCGAAGACGCCCGAGGACAAGCTGCGCATCGCTCGCCGGCTGGTTGATTTCGCCTGTAACCAGCACGGCCTGCCGCAATCCGACCTGCTGATCGATCCGCTGACCTTCACCATCGCGACCGGCAACGAAGACGATCGCAAGCTGGCGCAATGGACGTTGGAAGGCATCGCCGCCATCCGTGCCGAGTTCCCGGAAATCCAGATCATCCTCGGCTTGTCCAACGTGAGCTTCGGGTTAAATCCGGCCGCGCGGGCGGTGCTGAATTCGGTGTTCCTCGATCACGCGGCGCGCGCGGGCATGAGCGGGGCGATCATCCATGTGTCGAAGATCCGCCCGCTGCATCTGCTGGCGCCGGAAGAGGTGAAGGTGGCCGAGGATCTGATCTTCGATCGCCGGACGGAAGGCTACGATCCGCTGCAAAAGATTCTGGCGCTGTTCGCGGGCAAGAAAGCCGCCGACACCGCGAAGAAGGTGCGCGCCGATACGGTGGAGGGCCGCCTGAAGGACCGCATCGTCGACGGCGACCGCAAGGGCCTGACCGATGAACTGGACGAGGCGCTGAAGACCCGCGAGCCGTTGTCGATCATCAACGATGTGCTGCTGGACGGCATGAAGGTCGTCGGCGATCTGTTCGGCGCCGGCAAGATGCAATTGCCGTTCGTTTTGCAAAGCGCCGAAACGATGAAAGCCGCCGTCGCTTATCTGGAACCGCTGATGGAACGCGTCGAGGGGCAGGAAAAAGGCACGATCGTTCTGGCCACGGTCAAAGGCGACGTGCATGACATCGGCAAGAACCTCGTCGACATCATCCTGACCAACAATGGCTACCGCGTCATCAATCTCGGCATCAAAGTGCCGCTCGCGAACATGCTGGAAGCGGTGGCGGCGTCCCATGCGCATGCGATCGGCATGAGCGGATTGCTGGTCAAGTCAACCGTGGTGATGCGCGAAAACCTGGAGGAAATGTCCAGGCAGGGTCTGGAAATTCCCGTTCTGCTCGGCGGCGCCGCGCTGACCCGGAATTATGTGGAGGACGATTGCGTCCGCGCTTATGCCAGCGGCCGGGTCGCTTATGCGCGTGACGCGTTCGATGGGCTGCATCTGATGGACCGGGTGACCGGGAATGGCTTCGACGACTATCTCGCGGCGGTGCGGGCGAAACGGGTCGGCAAGGCACGCAACACGACGCGCACCCTCGGGCAGGCCGATGCGCGGGCGTTCCAACCGGTCGATGTCAACGCGGTGCGCGAACGCCGCCGCCGGCTGACGCAAGATGTTCCGGTCGTGGAACCGCCGTTTTGGGGCGCGCGCGTGATCGAGACCGATCCCAAGGCGATCGTTCCGCTGGTGAACGAACGCAGCCTGTATCAGTTTCAATGGGGATTTCGCAAGCAGGGCCGTTCGCTCGACGATTTCCTCGGTTGGGCGAAGCAGGAACTGCGGCCGGTGCTGCGGCGGATGCTGACGTTATGCGCCGAACAGGACATCCTGCGGCCCCAGGCGGCCTACGGGTACTGGATGGCGGCGGCCCAGGGCAACGACCTGATTATTTTCGACACCGACGGCGCGACCGAACTCACGCGTTTCACGCTGCCGAGGCAGCCGCGTGAGGACGGCGAATGCATCGCCGATTTCTTCCGCGACGTGGATGACGCCCAACGAGACGTGATCGGGTTGCAGGTGGTGACGGTCGGGCAAAAAGCCTCCGACGTCGCGCGCGAATGGTTCGAGGATAATCGTTACCAGGATTACCTCTATTTGCACGGGCTGTCGGTGGAGATGGCCGAGGCGATGGCGGAATACGTCCATAAACGCATCCGCGCCGAACTTGGCTTCGCCGCCGAGGACGATCGCGATACGGAGAAGATGCTGGCCCAGAGCTATCGCGGGAGCCGGTATTCGTTTGGCTACCCGGCGTGCCCGAGATTGGAGGATCAGGCGGCGATCCTGCGGCTTCTGGGCGCGGACCGCGTCGGGGTTTCGCTGTCGGACGAGTTCCAACTGCATCCGGAGCAATCGACCAGCGCGATCGTGACGCTGAACCCGCACGCCAAATATTTCTCGGTGTGACTCTTATCGTCATGGCTCAGTGCGTCCGGGCCGTGGTGGGCCATGACGGATGTCGGGGGTGACGCGCCGGCATGGAAGCCTGGCGCGCGAGCACTGTTTCCGAACGCCGCCGCTTAAGCTATGTCCCGCGGCGACTGATGACCCGCCTGACGACTCGCGCTGGCCGGGACTGGATCTTGCATTGGCCTGGAGGCGTCCTCGGCATGAAACACACGCGATTGACCCGGTCGGGCGCGCCCAGGCTTTGCCTCGCCGTTACCGCGTTCCTGATAACCGGATGCGCGCCGCAGGCTGGTTGGAATGGCATATTCGCGATCGATGCGGCCGGCGGCGCCAGGACCTGCGTGGCGCCGGCCACGTCGCCCCCGGACGGCAAGGCCGTACTGGCGCAGATCCAGGTGAGCAATGAGGGCGGCTGGTGCGGCGTGAGCCTCAACCGGAATGGTGTCGCGTTTGATTCGTATCTGACGGTCACCCGCCCGAACCATGGCCGGGTTTTCGCCCACCACGTCGGGACCAATACGCGGATCGACTACACGCCGGACGCCGGCTTCGTCGGCACCGACAGCTTCGCCGTGCGCCTGATCCCCGGCAACGCGGAGTTCCAGGGTGTCGTCACTGTCACAAGATAACGGGCACGAAATAACGGTCAGCTGTCGTAGGCGACCAGCGCTTCACACGGGACATCGAGCCTCGCGCGTCCGTTCAGGAACGTCAGTTCGATCAGCGCCGCGACCGCGGGAACGATGGCGCCCTGTTGGCGCAGCAGCTTAATTCCCGCCGCCGCCGTGCCACCGGTGGCGAGCAGATCGTCCACCACAATGATGCGCTGGCCAGGGTGCACCGCGTCCGCCTGGATCTCGACCCGGTCCTCGCCGTACTCAAGCGCGTAGTTCACTCCGACCGTCGGGCCCGGCAGTTTGCCGCGCTTGCGGATCATGATGAAGCCGCACCCCAGTTTCAGCGCCAGCGGAGCGGCGACCAGGAAACCGCGGCTTTCGATCCCCGCCACCAGGTCCGGCAAATGCGGCCGCACCGCGCGCGCCATACGGCCCATCGCCACCTGCCACGCGTCGGCGTCCCGCAGCAGGGTCGAGATGTCGTAAAACATGATCCCAGACTTAGGGAAGTCGGGGATGCCTCTGATGTGGTCTTTCAGGTCCATGCGTGTCGCGGCCTTTGTTCCGAAGTTGACGCCGCACTGTGGAACGCGGCGATCGTCTGGGCAACGTCAGAAGCACGTTCCGGGCGCTACGAAGACGGCAACACCTCATCGGGCAGCAACCCCCAGAACTGGTCGCGGCGCAAATACCCCTTGTAGCCGCCGACCTGGACCTGGCACCACGTCGAACCCGCCGCGCACTCTCGCAAACGGCCGGTCACGCCGACCTTGATTGTCGCGACCGCCGCAGCCGTGTCTTTGGGATCGGCCCGCAGGGTGGCGTCCTTGCTCTGCAGGATGAACGTGCGCCGATCGCTGAGCGTCACCTGGTGGACCCAGCCCTCCACGCCGTCCGGGTCACGCACATAGCGCCAGACATCGTACTCCCGCTCGACCTCCATCGGCAGATCGCGGCGTTTGTAGACCCACTCGATCGGATAGCGTTGTCCGGGTCCCTTGCGCATATTGGTATCGTCGGTCTTCAGCGAGGCGAACCGCGGAATTTTCGCCGGCGGTTCGCCGGTCTCCTTCGCGGGCGGCTCGGTGGTGGGCTTCGGAACGGGAGGAGGCGTCACCACGCCAGGCGCGGCACCATGCCCCTTCTGTTCGGCTCCCGGCGCGACCGTGGCCTTGGCGCCCGGGACGGCGCCCGTCGAGGCTTTGCCAGCCGGGGCTTTGCCGTGCTGCTCCTGTCCTTTGTGGGCGTCCGCTCGTTCGGAGTGTTTGACCGGCCGTGCGTGCGCGTGTTCCCCCGTCTTTCCATCAGGGGCCGTCTTTCCGTCAGCGGCTGCCTTCCCTTGAGACCTCGGTTCTCTCGGCGGAACGTCCGCGGTGCTCTGATCGGTGGGCGCGATCGCCTGGACCAGGCCGGCCCCGCCAGCGGCCATCACCATCGCGAAGGCCAACAGGAGCCGAGTCGCACAATGGACAACGCCAGACCGCATACGCCATGCCGTGGCAGGGACGGTTGGGCTGGTCAAGTCCCGATCCGCAACGTGCCGGCCCGCGCCAGTGCGGTTTGAGGCTGTGAATTTCAGGGATCCACGCCGTGGCGCGAGAGACGGGGCTCGAACCCGCGACCTCCGGCGTGACAGGCCGGCGCTCTAACCAACTGAGCTACACCCGCAACGGCAGGGCGCAGCGTGTAGTGCCGCGGGAAACCGCCGTCAAGCACGCCCCGGCACTGCGGGCATGGGCGGTGACGGGTTCGAACCGCCGGCCCTCTCGGTGTAAACGAGATGCTCTACCGCTGAGCTAACCGCCCGCCGGCAGGGTTCAGTTCACCGCGTCCTTCAGCGCCTTGCCGGCCTTGAAGCGCACCGAGGTCGAAGCCGGGATCTTGATGTCGGCACCGGTGCGCGGGTTGCGGCCGGTGGTCGCCTTGCGCATGGCGGTGACGAACGAGCCGAAGCCCACCAGGCGCACCTCCTCTTTCTTCTTCAAGGCGCCTTCGATGGCAGCGAACACCGCGTCCACCACTTCGGCGGCCTTGGCCTTCGGCAGCTCGGTCGTGTCCGCCACAGCGGCAATGAGGTCCATTTTGTTCACGTCGGAGTCCCCTGATTCTGTCGTACCATACGTCCGTCGCAGCGGAGCACCGGAGTCGCCGCAGCCACTGCCGGCCAGACTAGAGGCCGGTTTTCCGGCCCGTCAACGAAGCCGAGGCCGATCGGGGCCGGAATCGGCGCATTTTCCCCGATCGTGCCGCGTTTCCCACGAAAACGACCCGCCGGAGCGCCCGGCGGGCCGCGACGTGGGCTCGCGATGCCCCCCGGTGTCAGTGCGCCAGCGGAGTCGCCACCGGGGATTCCACCGGCACCGGCACCGGCGACTCCGGCGGTTCGACCCATTCGATCGCCACCGGCTTGCGCACCAGCGCCTGGGCGATCACGTCGTCGACGTGGGCGACCGGCACCAGCTTCAGGTGCTTCTTCACGTTGTCCGGGACCTCAGCCAGGTCCTTCTCGTTCTCTTTCG
>CALFNB010000057.1 GCA_937902425.1 uncultured Acetobacteraceae bacterium
GATGGTGCAAGACGCTGATAATAAGGGGTTTATTTTGGTGGGTGCTAAACATGGGCTAGCAGCGCGAGCACTTCGGGCTGCTCCGGTGCCTCCCCCAGCACCGCGCGGCAATCGGCTTCCGCTTCGGTCAGCCGGCCCGTGTTCGCCAGCGCCTCGGCGGCCCGCGGGCGCTGAAGCCGCGATGCGTCCAAAGCTACGTCCCAATCGCCAACGGATGGTGCGCCTCCACGAGCTTGCGCAACCGCTCGGCCAACACATGGGTGTATATCTGTGTTGTCGCGATATCCGCGTGCCCGAGCAACATCTGCAAACTGCGCAGATCCGCCCCGTGCGCCAGCAGATGCGAGGCGAATGAATGCCGCAGCACGTGCGGTGAGACGCGCGCCGGATCGATCCCCGCCTCCAGCGCCACTTGTTTCAGCAGAAGAAAGAACGCCTGCCGCGTCAACGGCCGCGCCGGATCGCGGCCGGGAAACAGCCAGCGGATCCGCTTGTCGGAAAGCACAACCAATGCCGCCGCCGTGTGCTTCGCCGCGTCTGACAGCGGCACCATCCGCTCCTTGCCACCCTTGCCGCGCACCATCAGCAGCGCCGCGTCGCCCGCCAGCGCCGTCCGAGGCAGCGACAGCAACTCGGTCACCCGCAGGCCCGTCGCATACAAGATCTCCAACGCTGTCCGCGCCACCACTCCTGGGCGGCCCGGCAGCCGCGCGGCGGCGGCGAGCAGGCCGTCCACCTCGGCCTCCGACAGATATTTTGGCAACACGCCGGGGAGTTTCGGCGAGTCCAACAGTCCGGTCGGGTCGTCCGTCCGGATCCCTTCCCGCAGCAGGAAACGGTGGAACTGCCGCAACGCGGACAGCCGCCGCGCCGCCGTGCGCGGTTTCAGGCCCTGTGCGCCGAGACCCGCCATATACCCGCGCAACGTCTCCGCCGACGCACGCGCCACCGTCTCCCCCCGGCCGGCGGCGAATGTGGCAAAATCGTTCAGGTCGCGATCATAGGCGAGCAGCGTGTTCCGCGCGGCGCCCCGCTCGGCGACGAGCATTTCCAGGAAGGCCTCGCAATGGCGATCCCTCCCGTGGTTCATTCAGTGCACCTGGAATTTGTCGTTCGGCAAGGTTTTCTCGACCGGTTTCGAGACCGGATTGGGCGGGTTCAGGCCCAGATACGCCAGCCCCCCGACCGCGCCCAGGATGACGACCGCCAGCACGATCAGCAGAATTCGGGCCCTCACGCGGCGTAACTCCTTTATGTCTCACGTCTGCCAGGTCTCGCGTCGGCAAATCGCGCGAACCGGCGTGGCCCGCTGAATGCGCGATGTGCTAGCCTCGCCAGCCATGACACGCAACACCGCCGCTCCGCGGGAGGTTCCGACGCTCCCCGAGCAGCTGCGGGGGCGACGGATCGTGCTGGTCGGGCTGATGGGTGCCGGCAAAACCTCGATCGGCCGCCGGCTGGCGGCGCGTCTGGGCTTGCCATTCGTGGACGCCGACGCTGAGATCGAGCTGGCGGCCGGCTGCACCATCCCCGAACTGTTCGCCCGCTACGGGGAGGCCTATTTCCGCGACGGCGAGAAAAAGGTCATCCGCCGCCTGCTGGCGGGAGGGCCGGCGGTGCTGGCCTACGGCGGCGGCGCGTTCATGGACCCTGACACCAGGCGCGCGACGCGAGAACGAGCGGTGACGGTCTGGCTGCGCTGTGCCTTGCCGACCCTGGTGCGCCGGGTCGCCAGCCGGGAGAACCGGCCGCTGCTCGCCAGCCAGGACCATGCCGCGACGCTGTCGCGCCTGATGGCGCAACGTTACCCGATTTACGCGGAAGCCGACCTGATCGTCGATTGCGGAGATGAAATGCCCGAAATAACGACCTCCCATGTGGTTGATGCCCTGACCGCATACGCGCCACCGCGCCGGCTGCCGGTGGTGCTGTCCAGCACACGCTATGATGTGGTGATCGGCGATGGCTTGCTGGCCCGCGCCGGAGCGCTGCTGGCGCCCATACTACCACAGAAACGAGCCGTCGTGGTGTCCGACGCCAACGTCGCCCGTCTGCACATGCGGACCGTGCTCGACGGTCTCGCTGAGAACGGGTTCCAAACGAGCACGGTGATCGTTCCGGCCGGCGAGGCGACGAAGAACGTCGACTCGTACTTGTCCGTGGTCGACCAGTTGCTGGAGGCGCGGGTCGAACGCCGCACCACGGTCATCGCTCTGGGCGGCGGGGTTGTCGGCGACCTGGCCGGGTTCGCGGCGGCGACCACGTTGCGAGGTCTGCCATTCGTGCAGATCCCGACGACATTGTTGTCGCAGGTCGACAGCTCGGTCGGCGGCAAGACCGGGGTGAACACGAAGCGCGGCAAGAACCTGGTGGGCGCGTTTTATCAACCGCGGATGGTGCTGGCCGACACCGGATCGCTGGCAACGCTGCCGCCGCGGGAATTGCGCGCGGGCTACGCGGAGATCGCCAAGGCGGGGCTGATCGGCGATGCCGCGTTCTTCGCCTGGTGCGAGCGGTATGGTCCCGCGGTGGTCGGTGGCGATCGCGCGGCGCAGGCGGAGGCGATTGAAAGGGCGTGTGCGTTCAAGGCGGCCGTGGTGGGTGACGATGAGCGCGAGGAAAAGCTCAATGATGGGCGGGCGTTGCTGAACCTCGGCCACACATTTGGTCACGCGCTGGAGGCGGAGTACGGTTACGACGGCGGTCTTCTGCATGGCGAGGGCGTCGCCATCGGTCTGGGCCTGGCCTTCCGGCTGTCGGAGAAACTGGGCCATTGCTCGGCCGAGGAAGTGGACCGGGTGGTTTCCCATGTCGCCGCCGTGGGGATGGCTTCTGATTTGCGGTCGCTGAACCGGCGGTTCTCGGCGGCGACACTGATCGGGCATATGCGGCGGGACAAGAAGGTGCGCGACGGGACGCTGCATTTCGTATTGGCGCACGGGATTGGGGAGTCGTTCACGTCGAGCGATGTGCCGCCGGACGCGGTGGAGGAGTTGTTAAGGGAGGAAGGCTGCGGGGCGTGAATCCATGGCGTCAATGCGGTGATAAATTCGAGGATGAGACAATGTCTTCAGTAACCGTCGGGGTCTTCAGTAACCGTCGGGGAACAAGCCGGGCCTTCGGAACCGGGCGGCGGTAAAGGCTTGCCCGGCTCGGATCGTCTTTGACCCTGTTCGGGCCACCGATTCGCGTGGTGCCCACGTCATCGCACATGCGGCCGACATTCAGGACCGCGACCGCGAGGCGATGGCCAGGCTGTTCGGGTTGTAGCCGGTCCGCGATGACGCAATCCAGATCACGACTCTGAGCACGGCGTCCGCCCCCTGGTCGGCGATTGTGAGGTAGGAGCCCAGTACAGGCAGCACATCCTGGAGATTAAGCCGCGCCTCGGTGAACAGGGCGCGCAAATCCATCACATCGCCTCCGGCGAGATTGAAGCCGGCGATTTGATCCGTTCCACCGCTGTGCAGCACCAGCGTGTCGGCGGTGGCACCCCCGATGAACTGAATTGTATGACTTCCCGTCCCGGGATCGATCATGGCGTTGGACACCGAGATCACGACCGGCTCGTTGGTGGAGGCGGTTGTGAGACCGGTGGCGAGGGCCGCCGAGGTGCCGGTCGTGGAACCGTTGATGTAGGTGGTCGTCGCGGCCTCACCGGCGGTCGTCGCCGCGTCGTTCAGTGACGTTCCGTCAACTCCGTTCAGCACGCTGTGGGCGGCCGTGACGAACGAAGTGGTCAGCGGCTGTGTTGCGCCCAGGGCGGCCGTTTGCGTCCTGGTCGTGAAATCAAGCGCGACGGCGAGCTTGTTCTGCACCTCAGTCGCGTCACTACCCGTCGCTCCGTTCGAAATCGCCAGGACGGCATTGCCAACCTGGACCGCACCGCTGGTAAGTTGACCGACCCAATAGGCCTTCCCAGTGGTGTCGGGCACACGGCCGAACAGGTTGTTGTAGATGCTGTCAATGAAACCACTGATGCCGGTCTGTTCGGCGGCACTTTGAAGATTTGGATTGACGGTGGCCATGAACGGGTAGAGAGCGATGGCTTCCGATTGCGGCATGAACGAGTTGGCGATGTTGCTTAACGCGAGCGATGCACTCTGCCCGCGGGCTTGCGCCTGTACGTTTTGCCCTTGCCAGAATGTCAGACCGCCACCGTCGGCTGCACGGTTGAAGTACCCGATATAGATCAGTTCGAGCTGTTGGCCGGTACCAAGGGTATTAATCAGTCCGGTGGTGACAGCGAGCGTCAAAGATCCACTGACCGACTTTCCCGCCGGGTCCGTTACCGCGAGAGAAACCGAGTCCGATGTCGCGGTGCTGCCATTCTCCTGGTAGGTGATCAGTCCGGCGTTGACGTCAGCCTGGGTAAACTGCGTGGTTGCCACGGCGTTCTTCAGTACCGTGCCTCGCGAAGGGCCGCCGGTTATCGTGTAGGTCAACTGCGACGCCGTATTGTCGGGATCGCTGACGCTCAGACTGCCTGATGTGATCGTCGTGGCCCCGCCGATCAAAACGGCCACCGGGCTGTCGTTGACGAAGACCGGCGCCGTCTTATCACCCGCGGCACTGATAACGAGCGACAGCGACCCGGCGACCGAGTTTCCCGCCGGATCGGTCACCGCGAGAGAAATCGAATCCGACGTCGCGGTGCTGCCATTCTCCTGATAGGCGATCAGTCCGGCGTTGACGTCGGCCTGGGTGAATTGCGTGGTCGCCACGGCATTTTTGAGCGCTGTCCCGTGCGAAGGGCCGCCGGTTATCGTGTAGGTCAACTGCGACGCCGTATTGTCGGGATCGCTGACGCTCAGGGTGCCTGATGTGATCGTTCCGGTCCCGGCGATCGACACGGTCAACGGGTTATCGTTGACGAAGACCGGCGGCGTCTTATCGAACGGCGTCCCGATTCCTCCGGTAGCAGTCAGTGCCGTGTTAAGCTGCAGGATGGCGGTGCCGTTGGTATAGGTGGTGAAGCCACCCGCGGTCGCGCCAGTGATCCATCCGGTATCCAGTACCGATACCACGTCGCTGGAGTTACCAGTCACCTTCAGGGTGTTGATTGGAGTGGAGGTAGCGGAAAGGTTCAGCACGTCCGCCGCGTTCAACACCAGCGTATTCTTTCCGGTGCCGGTCAGATCGATAACTTCAATGTTCTTGATGCGGTTGGTGAAAGTGCCGAGGTCCAGGCTCAGCCCAGAGGACGTCAGCGCCAGCGTGTTTGTCCCGCCTCCGCCATCGACGCTCGCGAACGCCAGATCGGACACGTTCACAAGGTCATTGCCCGCTCCGCCAGTGATCACGTCGGCTCCGGGATCGGTATTCACGACGACGGCGTTCGCCACCGCGAGAGCTGACGCGTTTACCGTGTTGACGCCATTGCCGCCCTGGACGGTAATCGATGCTCCCGGGAGGCGCGAGAAGTTCGCGTTCGTCAAAGTCAGATTATTCGGGCCGCCATTCGCCAACTGGTAGGTCTGGAATCCAGACACGCCGAGCACGCCGATGGTCCCGGGGGTCGTCAGGATCAGCTTGTTGTTGGTGCCGTTGCCGCTGGTCAGAGCGCCAAGAATGGAGTCGGCGCCGACCGCGGCGCCCGACACGGAAAAGGTGTTGTTGCCGGACCCGGTGTGAATCGCATCCGCGCTGCCGGTCCCGACGACGATCGTGTTGCCACCCGTGCCGACGGTGATCTTGTCCCCGACGCCGTTGCCAGCCGTGATCGTGCTGTTGCCGTTGCCAGTGGGCACCTGGTCGAAGCCGTTGCCAAGCGTGACGCTATCGTTTCCGTTGCCCACGGTCACGATGTTCAGGCCGTCGCCCGCCTGGACCACATTCGGGCCATCGCCAAGGACGATCGTGTTATTACCGCTGGTCGCGGTGACCGTATCGGTACCGGCGCCCGTGGTGGTTATGGTATTGTTGCCGGAGCCGGCCGTGATCTGGTCTGTCCCACCACCCAGGCTCAGTGTGTTGTTGCCGTTTCCCAGGGTCAGTTGATCGGTGCCAGTACCGAGGGTCAGAGTGTTGTTGCCGTTCCCCCCGGTGATGACATAATCGTCGTTACCGACAGTAAGAGTATTGTCGATCGTACCCAGATCAATTGTATGGGTCGTCATGTGCGCTCCCCCAGAGGAAACAGCCAAGGGCCATTCGCACGTTTATCAGCGACGGCATTCATCGCATCTGTAACTTTGCTAACCTGAGAAAGAAATACGACCGCACACAGGGTCGGATTCTAACTAATGGCCGCGAGCATTGAGCCATGAGAGTGGCCGGGCCGTTCCAAACTCCGAGGATCCGCCATGTCGCGGACCCTGATCGTTGGTTCACGATCCAGTGACGCAACGAGCTATCGCAGCCGCATGGGCCATGACGAATTAAGAGCCGTTGTCACCCTGTCGACGCGTCTGATTAATGCGTTTGGGTTGGATCATGCCGCACCTGCTCGGGCTTCTTTGAGGGCTCGCCAAACCCTCCGCGCCGACGCCGGCATATCCAAATGCGTCACGCCGGCCGGCCGCAGCGCGTCCAGCACCGCGTTCATCGCCGCCGGCAACGCTCCCGTGGTCCCAGCCTCCCCCGCGCCCTTGACCCCCAACGGGTTGTTCGGCGACGGCACGCAGGAATCGCCAATACTGAATCGCGTCAGCATGTCCGCCCGCGGCATCGCGTAATCCATGAACGACCCGGTCACGAGCTGCCCGTCACTGTCGTAGACGCAGAGTTCGCCCAGTACCTGGCCCAATCCCTGAAACAGGCCGCCGAGGATCTGGCCATGCAGCAAGGTGGGGTTCATCACCACGCCGCAATCGTCGATGGCGGTGTAGCTCACCACCTCGGTCATGCCGGTTTCAGGGTCCACCTCGACCTCCGCCACATGGGCGCCGGAGGGGAAGGCGCGGGTCGCGGCCAGCCCGGTCGTGGTATCCAGCGCCCCACCGCCGGCCAGCGCCGTCAGCTCGATCACACGGTCAGTGCCGGCAATCCGGTAAGCGCCATCGGCGAATTCGATGTCGCCCACGGCCGCTTCAAGCGCGTCCGCCGCCAGCGCCCTGCCCTTCTCCACCACCTCACGCGTCGCCACAAGGCTCGCCGCGCCGTGCGACATCATGGAGCGGGACGCGAACGCACCGCCGCCTTCCAGCCGCGGTCCCTCCGGGTCGCCGGCGGACAGCCGCACGCGGGCCGGGTCGATTTGCAGCACACGGGCCACGATCTCCGGATAAACGGTCTCGTGACCCTGGCCGTTCGAGGTGACAACGGTGTGCAGCACCACCTGCCCGTCCGGATCGAACGTGATCGCGACCTCATCCTTCGGCACCACTCCGCCGGACGGCTCCACGAACACCGCGCAGCCAATGCCGCGGAAACGGCCACGAGCGGACGCCTCGGCGCGGCGAGCCGAGAACCCATCCCAGTCGGCTTCGGCCAGCGCCTGCTCCAGCGCCGCGCGATAGTCGCCACTGTCGTATTCCGAAACAACCGCGCCGGCCGGCACGCGATACGGAAAGGCCTCACGCGGGATCAGGTTGCGGCGGCGGAGTTCGATGCGGTCAATGCCGGTCTGACGGGCCGCCTCGTCCACCAGCCGTTCGACGATATAGGCCATGTCGGGCCGGCCGGCGCCGCGATAGGCGGTGATCGGCACGGTGTTGGTGATCGCCAGCCGATTGCGGCCGTAAACCGCCGGAATGCGATAGCAACCGGTGCACATGCTGGCCGGGTTCAACGTGTTGATCAGCGGGCCGGTGGCGACCGGGTGAGCCCCCTGATCGGCCAGCCACTCGTGCCGCAACGCCAGGAACCGCCCCTCCGCGTCCAGCGCCAGCGCACCGGTCATGACGAGGCCTCGCCCGTGATAATCCGACAGGAACGTCTCGCCGCGGCTGGCGACCCATTTCACCGGATGGCCGGTGATCCGCGCCGCCAGCGCCAACGCCATATGCTCCGGATACGCCGGGCCGCGGATGCCGAAGCCGCCGCCGACATCCCGCGCGCGGATGCGGATGCGCTCAGCGGGCAAGCCGCTTTGGGAGGCCAGACTGTCACGGAACGCGGTCATGCCCTGGGTGCTGGTCCACAGATCGAGCACGTCGCCGTCCCAGTGTGCCAGGGCGGCCTTCGGCTCCATCGGATTGCCGACGACGCGGCCGCTGGTCAGCGTCAGCCGCACGACATGCGCGGCGGCGGCGAAAGCGGCAGCGGTCGCGGCCGCGTCGCCATAGTCGAAATCGAAGCACAGGTTGCCTGGGACGCTGGCATGGATCACCGGCGCACCTGATGCGAGCGCACCCGCGGCATCCGCCACCGCCGGCAGCGCCTCATACGCGACCTCAATCAGTTCCGCCCCGTACTGGGCATGATGCGCGGTCGTGGCCACCACCAACGCCACCGGTTCGCCCACGAAACGGACCCGGTCGGTCGCCAGCGCTGGTCTGGGCGGCACGCGCAACGCCTCGCCGCGGCCTTTCACCGGCATCATCGCAGCACCCCGGTCAAACCCGGCGGCGACCGCGTCCGCGCCGGTCAGCACGGCCAGCACGCCAGACGCGGCCCGCGCGGCGCCCGTGTCGATCGAGCGAACGACGGCATGAGCATGGTCCGAACGCAGGAACGCCGCATACAGTTGACCCGGCTGATTCCAGTCGGCGGTGTATCGCCCCTGCCCGGTCAGCAGCCGCGCGTCCTCCCGCCGTCCCTTGAAACCAACCGTCACCGTGGTACTCCCCATTCTTGGCTCAGATCAGGTATAGACCGGTTTCCCGGAAACAATCCCATTCCGTGGCCCGTCATCTTTGCCTGAAATGCACCAATCATGGATATGCTACGCGCCCTGAGCACCTTTTTGCGCATCGCCGAAACCGGTTCGTTTTCCGCTGTCGCGCGGGAGACCAACACCACCCCGTCGGCGGTCACCCGCATGGTCGGACAACTGGAAGAGCATTTCCGGGTCCGCCTGTTTCATCGGACCACCCGCCACCTGAGCCTGACCGAGGACGGCCAGGACCTGCTCGGCCACGCCCGCAACATCATCGACGCGGCCACCGACCTGGAAGACACCATCGGCCACCAGCGCACCGCGCCAACCGGGCGTGTCCGCGTCGGCCTGACTCCCGGCGCCGCCCGGCTCCTCACCCCTGGGCTGGTGGACCTGCTCGCCCGCTACCCCGGCCTGTCGGTGGATTTCGTGGTCCGCGAGCAATTCGGCGACCTGATCGAGGACCGGTTGGACCTGGCGATGCGGTTGGGCCAACCCTCCGACGCCTCCCTGGTCGCGCGATCGGTGGGCGAGTTCGGCCGCGCACTGGTCGCCGCGCCATCCTATCTCGAACGATTCGGCGCGCCCTCCGACCCCGCCGGCCTGAGCGCGCATCGCTGCATCGTGCAGGATGCCGACCCGACCAGTGCGACCTGGCACTTCACCGGACCCGGCGGTCCCCACACCATCGAAGTGGTCAGCGCGTTCAGCGCCAATAACGCCGAGGTGGTGCGTCAGGCCGCGCTGGCCGGCCACGGCATCGCCTTGTTACCCGAGCCGCAGGTGCTCGAAGACATCCTCGCCGCCCGGCTGTACCGCCTGTTGCCCAACTACCCAACCGAGCGGACCCGGGCCTTTCTGGTCTACCCGTCCCGGCGGCATTTGGCGCCCAGAACGCGAGTGGTCATCGACTTTCTGGTGGAGCGATTCGCCGCCGTCGGCGCCCGCCTCGCCGACGAACGCGTGTGGGGCGAGCACGAGACCGTCTGGCTGGTTTGAGACCTTTGTGAATCTCGCACAAATGTTGTCCTCCGATCCCTGATTAACGCCAATCGACGGTGGCCCTACGTGGGCTCCAGCGAATAAACGCCGGAGCCCAAGCCATGACCCATATCGCCAAAACCCTGGATCTCGAGGTTGAGGACAAGGTCGCGTCCCCTGCCGGGACCCGGCTCTCGGCACGCGATTTCCAGGATGCCGTGGCCGCTCCCGCCCGGCATATCCGTTGGCGGCCTCTGCTGCTGGCGGGGGTCGCCATCGTGGCGGTCGCCGCGGCGGGCAACCTGGGCTGGAATTACTGGACGACGGGCCGTTTTCAGGAGTCGACGGACGACGCCTACGTCAAGGCGGACACAACCGTCATCGCGCCGAAAGTCTCCGGCTATTTGCGCGAGGTGCTGGTTGGTGACAATCAGCCGGTCACGGCCGGTCAGCCGCTCGCGCGGATCGACGACCGCGACTACGCGGTGGCCGTCGCGCAGGCGCGAGCCGATGTCGCGGCCGCGCAAGCAGACATTGATAACGTCGAGGCGAGCCTCGATCAGCAACAGGCGGTGATCGCGCAGGCCCACTCCACCGTCGCGGTCGACCGCGCCAATCTCACGTTCACCCAGCAGGACAACGACCGCTACGTCACCCTGGCCCGGACCGGAGCGGGCAGTGTGCAGAGCGAGCAGCAGGCGGTGTCCAGGCTTCAGGTGGCGCAGTCGATGCTGCAGCGGGACGCGGCGGCGGAAGTGGCGGCGGAGCGGCGGACCGGGATGCTGCGGGCGCAACTGGCCAAGGCTCAGGCGGTGCTGGCGCATGATCGCGCGGTGGCGGAGCAGGCGGCGCTCAATCTCAGCTACGCCACGATCGTTTCGCCGGTGGATGGTGTGGTGGGCAATCGCAGCTTACGCCCAGGACAGTATGTCCAGGCGGGAACGCAGTTGATGGCGGTGGTGCCGGTGAACGGGGTCTACATCGTGGCGAATTTCAAGGAGACACAGTTGACCGATGTGCATGCGGGCCAACCGGTCACCGTTGATGTCGACATGTTCCCGGGCACCGCCGTCAAAGGCCACGTCGACAGCATCGCTCCGGCGAGCGGGCAGGAATTCGCCTTGCTGCCGCCCGACAACGCCACCGGGAACTTCACCAAGATCGTGCAGCGGATTCCGGTGAAGATCGTGCTGGATGGTAACGATCGGTTGGCTGGCCTGCTCCGGCCTGGCATGTCGGTCACGCCGATCGTGGACACCAAGGCGGCAACGAACTGAGTTCTGTCTCAGGTCATGGCGCGGCTCGTCCGGGTCATGAGTGAGGGTATCGACCGGAGGAACACCCCATGTCCGCATCCAGTGTAACCATCGGCGCCCCCCAGGAACGCTCCGCCAGCCTGAAGACCTGGATCACCGTGATGGCCGGTCTCCTGGGGGCGTTCATGGCGGTGCTGAACATCCAGATCACCAATGCCTCGCTACTGAATATCGAAGGCGGCATCGGCACCGGCGTCGACAACGGCGCCTGGATCTCGACCGCCTATCTGATCGGCGAGATCATCGTCATTCCGCTGACCGACTACCTCAGCCGGGTGTTTTCCTTCCGCCGCTTCCTGCTCACCAACGCCATCCTGTTCCTGACTTTTTCGGTGGCCTGCGCCTTCGCCCGCGACCTGGAGGAGATGATCGCCTTGCGCGCCATCCAGGGCTTTACCGGCGGCGTGCTGATCCCCATGGCCTTCACGCTGATCCTCACGAAACTCTCCGCCGCGCAACGGCCGATCGGCATGGCGCTGTTCGCCATCACCGCGACCTTCGCGCCAGCCATCGGCCCGACCATCGGCGGCTACCTCACCGAGAATTACGGCTGGCAGTATATCTTCTTCATCAATCTCGTCCCCGGCGTCATCATGCTGGCCACGCTGTTCGCGACGCTGGAGCGGCAGCCCATGCAACTTCAATTGCTGAAGCAGGGCGACTGGTTCGGCATCCTGACGATGGCGATCGGCCTGGGCGCGCTGCAAACGGTGCTGGAGGAGGGCAACAAGAACGACTGGTTCGGCTCACCGTTCGTCGTTCGCCTGGCGGCGATCGCGGTGGTTTGCCTCGGCCTGTTCATCTGGATCGAGTTCACCGTTAAATATCCGGCTGTCAATCTGCGCCTGCTCAAGCGGCGCAACTTCGGTCTGGGCACCTTCGCCAACATGCTGGTCGGGTTCGCGCTCTACGGCTCGGTGTTTCTGCTGCCGCAATATCTCGGCCAGACGCAAGGCTACAATTCCGAGCAAATCGGCGCGGTCATGGCCTGGACCGGTCTGCCGCAGTTGCTGATCATCCCCTTCGTGCCGGTGCTGATGGGACGCTTCGACATCCGCGTCATCGTCATCCTCGGGCTGAGCGTGTTCGGCGGCAGCTTCCTGCTCAACATGCACATGTCGCCGGATTATGCCGGTGACCAGTTCTGGGTCCCCAACATCGTTCGCGCGTCGGGGCAGGCCCTGGTCATGGGGCCAATGAGCGCCATCGCGATGATCGGCGTCGCCCAAAGCGAGTCGGCGAGCGCATCCGGTATCTTCAACATGCTGCGTAACCTCGGCGGCGCTTTCGGCACCGCGCTGTTGGGCACGCTGGTCACGAAGCGCGAGCAGTTCCATTCCAACGTGATCGGCTCCTCGGTTAATCTGTTCAGCCAAACGGTGCGCGACAGGATCGATACGATGACCCGGTATTTTGAGGCCCGCGGCATCGCCGATCCGTCGACCGCGCATGGACAGGCCATCGTCGCACTCGGCCAGGCGATCAGGCGGCAGGCGCTGGTCATGGGTTACAGTGATGCGTTCGCGGTGCTTGGCGGAATGCTC
>CALFNB010000058.1 GCA_937902425.1 uncultured Acetobacteraceae bacterium
GTCGGCCTCGCCCGCGCGCTGGTGGTGGAACCGAAAATCCTGCTGCTGGATGAGCCGCTGTCCAACCTCGACGCCAATCTGCGGGAGGACATGCGCTACGAGATCCGCCGCCTGCACGACCGGTTCCACTACACCACGATCTATGTGACGCACGACCAGGCGGAGGCGATGACAACGTCCGACCGGATCGCCGTGATGCGGGACGGCGGGATCGAACAGTCCGGCTCGCCCGAGGACATTTACGAACGGCCGGAGACCGAATTCGTCGCCCGCTTCATCGGCAGCACCAACATTCTGCGCGGGCGTCGCGTGGCTGAGCGGGATGCCGATTGCGACGGGCTCCGCCTGATGTGCGAAACGGGTGACTTTCCGGCGGACGGCTCCGCGATCGTTTCGATCCGGCCGCACCGCATCGCTCTCGGTGCGCCGGGCACCGCCCAGGGAACGGTGGAACGCGCGGTGTATCTGGGGGCGCAATGGCATTATGTCGTCGCGCTCGACGCCGGAACGAAGCTGCAGGTGCTGACATCGTCCGACACGCGCGCTTTGGTGGGGGAGCGAGTCGGCCTGACCTTGCCGCCGGCGCATTGCCGCGCCCTGGTGCGCTAAATCACATCAACGGGAGAATCGCCATGCCGATACGCCGCCGCACCGTTCTGACCGCCGCCGCCGGGTTGGCGATCGCGCGACCCGTCTGGGCCGCGCGGCCGGAGCCGGCGGTGCTGACGCCGGATGTGATCGACGCGGCGAAGAAGGAGGGCAAGATCGCGTGGTATACCGCTGACGATCTGGTGCTCGCGACGCGGGTGTCGAAAGCGTTCGAGGCGAAGTACGGCATGACCGTGCAGCTCGAACGGTCGGGAGCGGAACGGATTTATCAGCGGATCGCGCAGGAATACAGTTCGAACATCAGCGCGGTCGATGTGGCGACGACGTCGGATCTCGGACACACGGTGTCGTGGAATGCGTCGGGCTGGCTGGAGTCGTTCCTGCCGTCCGAGGCGGCGAACTGGACCGACAAGGCGATCGGCCCCGATGGGATCTATATCGTTGACAAGTTCACCTTGGTGATCTCCGGTTATAATTCGCGCCTCGTCAAAGCCGAGGATGCGCCGAAATCCTGGCACGATCTGCTGGATCCGAAATGGAAGGGCAAGCTGGCGAAGGCGCATCCCGGTTATTCCGGTGCCATCACGAACGAAACGTATGCATTAAGCCACCTTCTGGGCTGGGAGTTTTACGAGAACCTGGCGAAACAGGGCGTGCTGCAGGTGCAGTCGGCGACCGATCCGCCAATGCGCGTGGCGCAGGGGGAACGGGCGGTGATGGCCGACGCGGCCGAGGTCACCGTGCTGCGCCTGATCGGCGAGGGCGCACCGTTGGTTCCGGTCTATCCGACCGAGGGCGTGCCCGTGGTTGGCGTCGGCAGCGTGCTGATGAAAAAATCGCCGCGGCCGAACGCGGCGCGGCTGTTCATGCATTACCTCGCGTCCAGCGAATGCCAGAAGGTCAACATGGAGAATGGGTCGCGCAGTTTCGACACGACGCTGGCCGAGCCGGCGAGTTGGACGCCGCTGTCGTCCATCAAGCTGTTGTTCAACGATCCGGCCGACCTCGCGCGGGAGGCGGAGGAGATCAAGAAACGCTACTCGAAGATCTTTGGTGTATGATGCTGTCAGGTGCTCTTGGCATCGCGCATCCGACGTCATTTCGGGCCACGCCCGAGAATGACGATGGAGAGAGTGATGCAACGCCTCGCCCAGGCCATGCGGTGAAAAGGATCATGGCACGTGTCAATCTCTGAAAGCGCTGACACAAGTCTGTCTCTCACCGAAACAAACCCGGTTCGGCTGGGTCGTTTTGACCTTTCACTGATACCGCTCGGCTTCGCCGGCTTGTTCCTGGCGTTCCTGGTACTGCTGCCGCTTGGCTGGCTGCTGGCGTTCAGCGTGACCGACGAAACCGGCGCCCTGAGTTGGGCCAATTTCGCGGAACTCGGCGATCCCTCGCTGTTCCTGCAGCCGTTCATCACGACGTTGGGCATCGCGTTGGGCGTCGCCACTTTGGCCTGCGTGGTGGCGGTGCCGCTGGCCTGGCTGGTGGCGCGGACCGATGTGCCGGGCCGGCGCACTCTGCGAGGCCTGGTCATGATCTCCTTCATTACCCCGCCGTTCATCGGCGCGGTCGCCTGGGTGTTGCTGGCGGCGCCGAACAGCGGACTGCTCAATCAGTATTACCGGTGGATCGCCGGCGCGGGACCGTTCGACCATTTGTTCAACATCTTCACCGCCGAGGGCATTATCTTCGTGATGGGCTCGTACGCGTTTCCTTACGTGTTCGTGCTGACCGCCAACACATTGGACCGCATGCCGTACGATCTCGAGGAAGCCAGTGCCATCCTCGGCGGCGGACGCTGGCACACGTTCCGCCGGGTCACGCTGCCGATGGTGCTGCCGGCGTTGCTGGCCGGCTTCCTGATCGCGTTCCTGCAGGCGATGACCCAGTTCGGCACGCCCGCGATCCTGGCGCTGCCCGCCGGCTTCCACGTGCTGACAACGAAGATCTGGAGTCTGTTCCAGTTCCCGCCCAAATCGCATCTGGCGGCCGCCTGTGCCATGCCGTTGCTGCTGGTCACCATCCTGTTGTTGCGCGGCGAGAAGTTCCTGCTCGGCCGCCGCGGCTACACCATGATCGGCGGCAAGACCGGAGCGCCGCAATTGACCCGGCTCGGCCTGTGGCGTTGGCCGGCGCTGCTGGCCGCGCTGTTCGTGCTGTTCGCCACCGTGCTGCTGCCCAACATGGTGCTGATCCGCGCCAGCATGCTGCGCACGGTGTCCGATCCCTGGAACCTGAGCACCATCACCTGGTCGAACGTGCCGCTGGTGTTCACGCTCAGCCATACCGTGGACACGTTGCGGAACACGTTGATCACCGGTGTGACCTCGGCCACTTTGGGGGCGGCGTTTTCCGTTCTGATCGCGTATTTGACGGCGCGGCGGGCGGTGCCGGGGCATCGGTTCCTCGGCTTCCTGGCGACCGCGCCCGCCGCCGTGCCGGGCATTGTACTGGGCGTCGCGCTGTTCATCGCCTACACCCGCCCGCCGTTTCAACTTTACGGCACGCTGTGGATCCTGCTGCTGGCGTTCCTGACGATCGAAATGCCGCCCGCGTATCAGCAAATGCAGGCCGCCTTCCGCGGTCTGAACCCGGAACTGGAGGACGCGTCACGCATCCTCGGCGCCGGGCGTTTGAAATCCCTGATCAGCGTCGTGGCGCCGCTGTTGAAGTCATCCGTCGCGGCGACCTGGTGCTTCATCTTCATCGGCGCGATCCGGGAGTTGTCGGCGACGATATTGCTGACCACGTCGGACACCAAGCTGGTGTCGGTGTTGATTTACGATCTGAACGAGGGCGGGCAACTCGGCGGCATCGCGGTGCTCGGGTTGGTGCTGATGGCGGTGACGGCGGTGGTGGTCATCGCCGCCAATCGACTCGCCAATGTCGGCACGATGGCGCCGGGCCGGTAACTGCCGTCCCGCGCGATCAAGGTCGGCAACCTGGCAACGTCGCACGCGTTCCACGCCGACGACACCGGAATCGCGCCAGGCGGAACTCAGGCTTTATGCGCGCTCGGGTAACGCGTGCCCCCGCATGATGTGCCGGCGTTCCAGTTCACCATGCATCCGTTTCAAATGAACGCCGCCGACCCGGCGCTGCTGTTCATCGCCATACGAACGGCGCGCGTGCCATTTTTCCAGCAGCGCGACGAGATCGGTCGCCGCTTCCAGGTCATTGATGATGCACGCGTGGTTGAACAGGTCCGTGATTCCCTCGTCCAGACGGTGCGTGACTGGCGGGTTCACGCGCTCAAGGCGCGCACCAGGGATCGTGGGCTCGCGGAATTTGAAGGTCTTGTCGATCAAAGTGCCGAAGGGTCTCATGCTTCCGTTTCCTCAGGCGACTGCCTGGCGTATTTCGGCACTGGAAACATTACAGACCGGTTTCAACCTGAACGCCGGCCGGACGCGCGCGGCGCCGGCCAGCGCATTCATGGGCGATACGAAGCACCCGTGGCGGATCGGCCGGAACTGACAGGGCTGTGGGACCCCGTCAGAACCCTCGATGATACGTCAGAGCCTACCGCCAATGTGCGTGAACTGAGTGGACAGCGCGTTGGCCAGGCTGGCGAAGCCGATCGCGATGGTGGCGACGATAATGCCGGCGAGCAGGGCAAACTCCAGGGCGCTCACGCCGCGCCGGTTCGCTTTGATTGCCGCCCAGGTGGTGGCGATTTGGATCATAATTGGTCTCCAATATGGTTATTTCTATAATCTTATGCGGGAAATGCATCTCTTTAATGTAAAATAGGATATGAAATTCGCATGAAACTGTTTACAAATTGGTTTCATCCGAGCGTCACGTGGCCGTTGGATCGCTCCTGACAACAATCCCCAGAGCGTCCCGATTCGCCGCCCAGGCGCGATCGTATTCGATGATCTGGGCTATTTCCGCGGCGGCGGCCTCGCCGTACAGCCGGCCGAGCAGATACAATGTCGCATCGATCGCCAGCGAGACGCCGCCGCCGGTCACCACGGTGTCATCCACGACGGCGGCCACTTTGGGCCGGATCGCGCCGCTCGCGGCCAGACGGTCCAGCGGAGCCACCGTCTCCTGTCCCAGCGTGCGCCGGCGCGTGGTGGCGGAGCGGGGTCCAGCGGAGCCACCGTCTCCTGTCCCAGCGCGCGCCGGCGCGTGGTGGCGGAGCGGCCGTCCAGCACGCCGGCCGCCGCCAGGATCAACGCACCGGTGCAGACCGAGGCAAGCCGTTCCGGTGGCAGCCCGCGCAGGAAGTTGAGCAACGCCATGTCGGCCGCCGCCTCCGGCCAGCCTGGACCGCCGCAAACGATCACCACGTCGCACGGAGGGGCGTTGTCGAACCCGTGCTCGGCCAGGACCGTCAGACCGCCGGCGAGGCGCATCGGACCGGCGTGGTGGGCGATCACGGTCGCCCGGACGTGGGGCAGAACGCGGCTTGCCATCGAAACGACGCCGACGGTGCCGCCGAGATCGATCGGTTCGACGCCCTCGTAGATCAGAACACCCAGCCGGGCGGGGGAGGTGAGGGGGATCATGGCGGGGTCCCTCGTCGTTGCTCGCGCCTGGTCGGACGGTGCCTGGAGATCATTGGAGAGGCTGCTTCGAAAGTCTCCCCGGAGTTTCGCGCGGCGCGCCCCGAGGTCGAATGGCGCGAGATCACCGGCTGATCCACAACCATGCGGACGCCGGATTGGATATCGTATCGGAGGTGCCGCGAGACAGGCTGCCAGGGTTGCTCGCCGCCGTGAAACCACACATTCCACCGAGCGACGATCCATCAGGCTCCCGAGGGACAAATCGCTGATCGGCGAGCATGCCGACGCACCCGTGAGGTCTGGTTGGTCGCACGCCGATCGACCTTACCCAACCCGCTCCTCCGGCTTCGCCGGAACCAGCGGCCCAGGTGGCGGACCGGCATAGGCGGTCGCCTGGTCGGCGATGGCGAACGTTTCGAAACAGGTGACCCGCGGCTCGCACCCGTAACGAGCGCGAATGCCCTCCAGCCAGGGTCCGTTATAGAACGCCTTCGCCGCCGCCAGGCTCTCCCAGATATACGAGCCGCCCGCCACCCCGCCGTTCACATCGTGAATGAACTGCTTACGGATGAAACCAGGCACGCCCAGAAAATCCGGTGCGATTTTCAGGAAGTGCTGACGGCAGGCCTCGCGGTCGATATGCGCCGGGAGGTCGTACAGGACGAGAACCGTGATCATGTGGTCAAGCCTCCTGCGTTGTCGGGTTACGGTCGGACGGCGGTCCGAGCGATCGAAGCATTTCGGCAAGGCGGGCGATCAGGTCGAGAGCCTGGGTCAGTTCGGCGGACGTGGGTACAGGTTCGGGTTCCACGATATCGGGGTAACGGTAGGCTATGTTCCAGTTAGTCCAGTCTCGCATCGCCCGGGCCAGCGGCGCGACGGAGGGATATGGGACGCCGATGATTTGACCGAGCACGTCCAGATCATGCGTTTTGCCGAAATCGATGGAGGCGTGGACCAAGAAGCCTTTCAGCAATTTCTCGGCGGCTTGCTGGCAGTGGAACGCCGCCACGTCCGCCAGTGGTGGCTCGCAACCGATGCAGATTTCCACGGCGCGCCGATCAGTCTCCGCCACTCGTAGCCGACCAAGAACCTCCCGCCACACATCGCCGGGATCAGCGCCGTTCATAAACCACAATCCCCTCCAGCGTCGCGGCGCGCGGCAGCGTTCCCGCGATCTTCGATTTGCGCTGGAATGTTTCCTCCCGCACCGGAAAGACATCCGCCGGGCCGTGATACGGCCGGCGGGATTCAAACCCAGCTTTAATGGTAATCTTTTCCGCTGGGGTATCGTCGTCGACCACAACCAGCAAATCGATATCGCTGTCTGGCCCGGCATCGCCTCGGGCGCGTGAGCCGAACAAAATTACCCGCCGCGGCTTAAAATAGGCCACGACGGGATCAAGCAGTTCGGACGGAACCAACGGCGTTGTCATTTGGGCGACGGACTCGGTCTGAGTAATCTGGCAATGTCTATCACATTCCGGTACCGCGCACACGGGATTAAACGCGAGGGACGATAATCGTCCCTCTTTGAATCCTGCTTGGCAGCCCCCACCGGGTAATGTTACACAAACATCTCAGCAACGCTTCATCGTGGAGTCGGGCCGGTCGGAACACCCTGCTGGCAAAAGCTCCTTGTTCCAGATGAAGTCGGAAAACCCCCCATTTCCACCCGGCGGGTCGAGAGACCCGAAGATGATCGACACATGCCCCTCATCGTCGAATGTAAAGTTTATATCACCGCTTCCCAAACGCTGCCCCTTTGAATAATTGCTAAGGAAGTGCAGGCCATTTCCTGTTCCACGTCCTTTCACGTTCATGGCCTGTCGCACCTGGTCTTTCGTCGCGCCGCGCAAGCCCATCAGGAAATTTTCCGTCAGAGCTCGGCATGTAATATCCTGACGGCCGTCGTCGCCCCAGCATTCGGAATTACCATGGCCTTGAACGGGTGCCTCGTCAGGTGGCTGAGACGCGCTCCAACGGTCAAGGTCGAGCCGCGTTAATATCGTGCCGCGCACGGAGGCATTGATTTCACCAGCCACCGCGGGGCTTTTGAAAGGGTCAGTATCGCTGGCGAGGCTTATGTCAAGAGCGCCACGGTGGACAACGCCATAGACCTGATATTATTCTGACTCTTCAGCGACGATCGAGGTAACGGTCCAGCCCCACAGCTTGGAGAGAACAACGTTCGCCCGCGCCAATCCGCACGGCCTGGACTCTGTCAAAACGACGTCATCTAACGTGATCGCACCCTTGGTATGTCTGTGACGCAAGACGTTCACAGCCAACATGAGTTGTCGCCTTTGCATTTCGTCCTGCGAAATCTCCTTCCATACGCTGGTCGACCCGTGACCCGAATTCTTTGGATCCCGCGGATTGCTCTCCATTACATGGCCGGCGTAATCGAAGACCGTCCCTGACGGCACACGAACCGTTCCGAGGACGGGTGGTGCCTTCCAGGCATCCGAAGTCATGGCCCCCACACAAATGTAAAGTCCGCTCTCGGCGTGGGCGGCCGGCGCAAGGCTACAAATCAGGCCGATCGCGAAAGGCATCAACAGAAATGCAACTCGCGCCGATTTTGCGAATCTATCCACGCGCAGGGTCCGGAAAGGCAGGCGAATCGCATTTGGAACGTTACAGCCGACTATGCGACGATATGTGGTGTTCGGAATGCTCAAACTCGAGCTTAGAACGTGACTGTTAATTTTTAACTAATTTGTAATTGCTCACCTGCCCCCAGTTGGCGAGTCCAAGGTCAGTTTGAGGCGGCCAGATGGATTTGCTCGCCATCTTCGGCTCAGTGGGATAGCGCCAAAAGGAAAGAACAAACACGGATTGTCAGGGATTAAGGCACGGAATTTTACGGAACGCGGAACAACCGCGCGATACGCCCCAAGCGTGTTCTGGGCGTCTCCGCCGGAGGGCCTGGTCGCACGAGGTCGCCGCCGCGAGGTTTTCCCAGATGCAGGAGCCTCCGGCCACGCCGCCGTTCACGTCATGGATGAACTGCTTACGGATGAAACCAGGCACGCCGAGAAAATCCGGTGCGATTTTCAGGAAGTGCTGACGGCAGGCCTCGCGGTCGATATGCGCCGGGAGGTCGTACAGGACGAGCGCGGTGATCATGCGGTCAAGCCTCCTGTGGTGTCTTCAACGGCAAGGCGACAGTCTCAAGCGTCGAAAGATCAAACCGCTTCGAGGCATGGTCGATATCGAAACCCACGACCTCGCCAGCCGCGTCGATATCAACATTCAGCCCATTGGTCACCTCGCGAACTTCGGCGCCGGGCCGCGGCTGCAACTCAATGTAGAGACTGTCCGTCTCGGGATAATAATGCAGTTTCATGACGGGTCCTCACGGTATCCTCGGTCGAAGAAAGCGTTGTGGAGCGTTTCGCCGTCGTCCAGCGTGACC
>CALFNB010000059.1 GCA_937902425.1 uncultured Acetobacteraceae bacterium
TAATTCTTCTACCTGGTTTCTCGCCAACAGAGTTCGAGATAAGAGCGAACCGTTTCGCCGGTTACGAATCCAGCAACTGGGCTCTCAACTGACCGGCGCGTTGTTCCCTGGCCGGCCGATCGCGTCAGCCAGGGAACACCGCGCAAGCCGAGTGGCGGATGGGGCACGCCCACTCGTGCCTTGATCCCACTCAGGCCTTGATGTTCAGCATTGAGCCTCCCTTGGCGGCTTCCTTAGCCTCAGAGGTCTTTGTCTCAACCGCATTATTGTCATAATCGCCGTCCCGATCGCGTTTGAACGGGGTGGCTTTGGCGGCCTGGTTGGCCTGGATGGCGGGCGAAGGCGAACTGGAAACTGGTGAGATGCTCATTGTGCTGGTCCATTGTCGAGATGCCTCGGCGGTTCTTCGCGGTCGCGGACCGGCCGAAGGAATCGGTTCCGCCAGGAGCACTCTGACGATCCAGGCTTAAGAAAGTGTAAACAACCGCCGGTCCGCGCGAATTCGGCTCCCGGCCGCGTCAGTGCAACGGACCGCCTTCGATCGTGATCCGGTGCATCAGCCGCCGCTCACCGTGGTAGTCGTTCAGTGCGTAGTGCCAGGTCGAGCGGTTGTCCCAGAACGCCAGCGATCCGTTCCGCCATCGCAAACGGCAGGTAAACTCCGGCCGCGCGGCGTGCTGGTACAGATAGCGCAGCAGGGGTTGCGACTCCTCCGCCGTCCAGCCCTCGAAGCGCAGTCCAGCCGTCGAAGCGCAGTGTGAAGCCGGGATTGACGTAGAGTGCGCGTTTGCCGCTTTCCGGATGAGTGATCGCCACGGGATGGATCGCGTCCTGCGTCGCCAGTTCGGGATTGCCGATGCGGCCCTTCAGACCCGGCCGCTCGGTGCCGAACACGTGCCGGCTGGAGTGCACCGCGCGCAGCCCGGACAGGGTTTGCTTCAACCCGTCCGACAGCGCGTCATACGCCGCGTACATGCTGGCGAACATCGTGTCGCCACCAAACGGCGGCACCTCGCGCGCATACAGCATCGAGCCGAGGGCGGGGTGTTCGTCATAGCTGTGATCGGTGTGCCAGCCGCCGCCGATGTTCGTCGTCTGATCAGGTTCTTTCGAAACCAGCGCGATCTCCGGATGACCATCCGCATGGGCGAAGAAACGATTGATGTTGATCTCACCGAAGCGGCGCGCGGCGGCGATATGTTGCTCCGGCGTCAGCATCTGATCGCGAAACACGACGACGCCGTACTCGGCCAGAACACCGCGGATCCCCTCGATCGTGCCATCGGACAGCGGCGCGGCCAGGTCGACGCCACCAATCTCGGCGCCGGCGGTTCCGGACATGGGACGAACTTCCAAATGATTGCTTCGCAACGCCGCCTCCCTTGGTGACGGAAAGACCGTGCCATCGGAGGACGCGATTGACCAGGGGCGGATCAGCTCGCCCGAAGTCCGATAAGTGCGTCGGCCACGCGCCGCATCACGCCGGCCCAATCGCCTTGTGTGGTCTGCCGGAACAGGCGCATGGCCGGATACCACGGCGTGTCGTCGCGGTCCCTGCCCCAACGCCAGCAGGCGTCGAGCCGGCTCAACAGCCAAACCGGCTTGCCGAGGGCACCGGCGAGGTGGGCGACCGCGGTATCGACGCTGATGACCAGGTCCAGCGTGTCGATCAACGCGGCGGTCTCGGCGAAGTCGGTCAGCTGGCCGGCGACGTCGATTATCGGAAACGGTGCCGTCTCGGTCTCGGCCGCCGGTGAACCAAGCTGCAATGATACGAACTCGCAATCAGGCACCATGCCGAGCGGCGCCATCCGCGTCAGGCGCATCGAGCGCCGCTGATCAATCGCGGCCGCATGCGGCTGATCCTGCCGGCGCGCGCCGGCCCACACCAGACCAATGCGGAGCCCGGTGATACGGGGTGGCGGCGAAATGATCGTCCGCCAGCGTTCGATCGCGTCCGGATCGACCGCGAGGTAGGGCACGTGCCGCGGGATGGTGTCCTCCGACGTGTCGAACGCCAGTGGCAGACTCATCAGCGGACAATGCAAATCGAACGCCGGCAGGGCGTCGTCCTGCGATACCACGCGGTCTACGCCTTGCAACGATCGCATCAGGCGGGTGAGCGGGGCCGGTACCGCCAGGATCACTCTGGCGCCCAGTTCGGCGACCATGGGCGCATAGCGGCAGAATTGCAGGACATCGCCGAACCCTTGCTCACCCAGCAACAGGACTGTCTTCCCCGCTATCGGTTCCGCGCCGCTCCAGCGTGTCTCGGCCGGAAGTCGCGCCCGTGAGCGCAACGGATCGACCCGCCAGCGCGACTCGTACCAGGGCCAGCCCTCCGCCAGCCGACCCAACATCAGCAGGATCATGCCGAGGTTGACCGCTGCCTCCGGATAGTCGGGATTGGCCGCGAGCGCGTCGCGGCAGGTGGTTTCGGCCTCATCCAGCCGGCCCAGTTCAGCGAGGGCGAGCGCGAGGTTGTTGCAGACCCGCGCCTCGTCGACGCCAAGCCCGCGAGCCCGGCGGTACAGCGTCTCCGCCTCCTCCACGTGCCCAAGCGATTGGCGGATGACGCCCAGATTGAGCGTGGCGTTGGCATGGTCCGGGGCAAGCCGGAGCACCGCGCGAAAATGGTTCTGTGCCTCGGACAGCGAGTTCAGCGCGTGCGCGGCGATGCCGAGATTGTTGAGCGCCTCGACGTTGTCGGGATCGAGGCGGAGCGCCTGGCGCTCACACTCGACGGCTTCCTCCGCGCGCCCTTCATGCAGCACTGTCAGCCCGAGATTAGCCCAGGAGTCGGGGCGTTCCGGGGCGAGGGCGAGGGCGGCGCGGTAGAAGGTTTCCGCCTCGGCCCTGCGACCCGCGTTCTGCAGATCGACGGCGACGGCGTGGCACAGGTCGGCGTCGACTTCGGGAGGCGACGTGGCTTCGTCGACCAGGGTTGGGGCGACCAGGGTTGGGGCGTCCAGGGTTGGGGTGTCTGCTTCCATGCCCGCTATCAGGGCACGGACTTAAATCCGCGCCAACACCTCATCGCGGAATTTTTTCATTTTCTCGACCGCCTTGTCGGTATCGCGCCCCTCGAAGTCGAAATCCATCGCGGTCACACCAAGCTGGCGCAGCGCCGCGATATCCTCGATCACGTTGGCGATCGAGCCGGTGAAGAGCTTGCGGTTTCCATCGGAGGCGAGCGGTGCGGGCTGACCGTGGCGCTTGACGCGGTAGGCAACGCCCATCTTCGCCGGATCACGGCCCGCCTTCCCCGTCAAATCCCGCATTTTCCCGATCCCCGCCGCCAACCTGGGCAACGTGTCCAGCATGTTGGCATTGTTGCTGCCGATCGGATACCAGACGTCGCCGACGCGCGCGGCGCGCCGCATGGACGGCCCGGTCTCGCCGCCGACCCAGATCGGCGGGTGCGGTTTCTGCACTGGTTTCGGATCGACCAGCAGACCGTCGATCTTGGTGTATTTTCCATCGAATTTGACGTGCTTCTGGGTCCACACGGCGCGAAAAGCATCGATGTATTCGTCGGTGACGGCGCCGCGTTCCTCGAACGGCGTGGTGGCGACGGCATCGATCTCCACCTTTTGCCAGCCGGCGCCGATGCCGATGTCGAGCCGACCATTTGAAAGCACATCGATGGTCGTCAGCATCTTGGCGGCGACGATCGCCGGGCGGTGTGGCACCACCATCACCGCGAGCACCAGGCGGATCTTGTTGGTTTTGGCGGCGATCCAGGCGGCGGCGGTCAACTGCTCCATGCGATGGCCGGGGTCGGGGGAGTAGAATTCGCCGGACTCCGAATAGGGATAGCCGGGAGAGGCCACGTCCGGCAGCGCGATATGGTCGGTCAGGGTGAGATAGTCGAAGCCGAGTTCCTCGCCGAGGCGGGCGACGCGGGCCATATCGGTGGCGGTGGCCATGGGGCCGGAGATGGGCAGGTTGAAGCCGATGAGCATGACGGGGCCTTTG
>CALFNB010000060.1 GCA_937902425.1 uncultured Acetobacteraceae bacterium
CCGTGCTGTCCGAGGGAACGCGGACCATGCGGGACTCGCTCGCGACGCTGCGGCGGTTGGGGCAAGGCCTGGATCTCGCGATGGTGGATCTTGTACGCGACAGCCATCGCGTGGAAGCGTTGCTCGTGGCGACCGTCGCGAAGCTTGAGGGCCAACGTGAAATCGGCCAGGTGCTGCGCGATGCGGCCGGAAAACTGGCTCCGTCCGGCTCGCCTGATCGCGCTGAACTGCCGCCCCATGTCGAGCAGATGCTGCAACTGATCGCGCGCGGCTATACGATGGCGAACGAGCGGGTCGTGCATGACCGCATTTTCGGCGGATCAACCCTGGCGGCGCCCACGCCGCGAACCGCGCCGGCAGCCGAGTTGGAAGACTTCCTGTTCTGATCGGGCTGCGACGAAACCTTGGCGGCGATCAGGTGAAAACAGCGTCAGGCGTTATCAGTACGGGCGCCTCAGCCCGGGGTTTGCGGCGGTTGCCACTCGGAAGGTAGCGAACGAAGGCCTCGCCGGTCCTGGTATGGAAGCGGACCTGCTGGCCCACCGTGCCGCCAGTGCGTTGCGCGGTGATCCTGATGTGGTCGCGGCGCAATCTTTCGAGCGCGAGTTGCACGTTGTTGGATCCGACCGTTTGGCCGCTGCCGAACGGCAGCACCGCGGCGCCCCCGAACACCTTGGCCTGGAGGTCACAGATCCGGCAGCCGAGGCGCAGCAGACCGGCCAGGAGTTCGTCGATCGCCACGTCACCGTAGCGCGCACTTTTCTCGCCGTTCCGGTCGACCGGCAGGACAAAATGATTCATGCCGCCCGCGCCGCGGACTTTGTCCCAAAGACACACCGCGACGCAGGAACCGAGCACGGTGACCAGGACTTTCGATTCAGCGCTGTAATGGATGTCGCCCTGCATCAGTGACACGCGCACCTCGTGCTCGACCTGCGCGGGTGGCTGTCCAAAATGCGCTCCCTGGGGCGGGGTCCACCAGGTTGGCGTTACCCACGGAAACACCGTCATCGATGGTCCCCGTTCGCCGCATGTGCATTTGAGTACGTCATCTTTTCCCGGCACGCATGATTTCACCGGCGAGCGAATCGAGCGGCATGACCTTGCCGGCGGCGCCGCGCGCGATCGCTTCCTTCGGCATCCCGAACACCACCGAGCTTGCCTCATCCTGGGCGATCGTCGCGGAGCCGGCGGTCTTCATTTCGCCCAGACCACGCGCGCCGTCGTCGCCCATTCCCGTCATGATGATTCCCAGAGCGTTGCCACCCGCGAACCGCGCCGCGGAGCGGAACAGGACATCGACGGATGGACGATGCCGCGAAACCAATTGCCCGTCTCTGACCGAGACGTAGTACCGCGCACCGCTTCGTTGCAGCAACATATGCCGGTTGCCCGGCGCGATGAGAACACGGCCGCGCAGCACGGTGTCGCCGTCCGCCGCTTCCTTCACTTCCATCGCACAGAGGCTGTCGAGGCGGCGGGCGAAGGCCTCGGTGAATTTTTCCGGCATGTGCTGCACGATGGCGATGCCGGGGCAATCCGCCGGCAATGCCTCCAGCACGACGCGCAGCGACTCGGTCCCGCCGGTCGAAGCGCCGATGCAGATGACGGTTTCCGTGGTTCGCACCATGGCCTGGCCGGCGACCGGGGCCGGCATTATGACATCGGCGGTAAGTTTCGGTTCAGGAGCGTGCGACACCAAGGCCCGATCGGACCGGTTGGCCGGCACGCCCTTAAGCCGCGCTCGCGCCGCCGCCTTGACCGAGTCACAGATGCGGATGCTCGCTTCCTGAAGGAATTGCGGCACGTCGATCCGCGGCTTGAGGATGACATCGACAGCGCCCGCCTCGAGCGCCTGCATCAGCGTCGCCGACCCGTCCTCGGTCAGCGAGGAGCACATCACCACCGGCAATGGATGCTGCGCCATGAGTTTGCGCAGGAAGGTGATGCCGTCCATGCGCGGCATCTCGACATCGAGGGTGATGACGTCCGGCACCTCCTCCTGGATGCGGCGCGCGGCGACGAACGGGTCGGATGCGGTGCCGATGACCTCGATGTCCGGATCGGCGGACAGGATCGCCGTCATCGTCTGACGGACCGAGGCGGAATCATCGACGATCAGGACACGGACTCTGCGATGCATGGTCGTGCTACCGCCGCAGGAACACGGTGGGGCCCACCGGTTCCACGGGCAATTGAAAGCCGGCGAGCGTTTCCGAGTGGCCCAGAAACAGGAAGCCGCCGACGCGCAGATGGTCGGTCAGATGTTGCAGTACCGCCTGCTGCGTTTCTTTGTCGAAATAGATGAGAATGTTGCGGCAAAAGATAATGTCCATCTCCCGTTCGACCGGCCAGGTCGCATCCATGAGGTTTAGCCGGGCGAACCGCACGGTGGAGCGCAGGTCCGGCACGATTCTCACCAGGCCTCGGGAGCGATCCTTTGATCGCAGGACGTAACGGCGCCGGATCTCGGACGGCACCGGCGCGACCATTGCCTCCGGGTAAATGCCGGAGACGGCGACATCGAGCACCTCGGTGCTGATGTCCGTGGCGGTGATCGCGTAGCGCGGTCCCGAAATCTGTTGGCTGAGATCGGCCAGAACCATCGCGAGCGTATACGGCTCGGCGCCCGTCGAGCACGCGGCGCTCCAGATCTTCAATGACGGTCCGGCGCCGCCTCGGGCGGTTGACATCAACCGCGGCACGACATGATCGGCCAGGAAGCGGAAATGGTCTGGTTCCCGAAAGAACTCCGTCTTGTTCGTTGTCATGGCGTCGATGAGATGTATGGCCTCGGACGCCAGACCGTCCTTTTCAAACAGAAAGTCGCAGTATTGTTTCAGATCCGCGATTCCGGTCGCCCGTAGTCGGCGTCGAAGCCGGCCCTCGACCATCGTGACCTTGGTCGAGGGCATCTTGATGCCGCTATACCCCTCGATAAAGGTCGCCAGCCGTTGAAAGTTGCGTTGGCTGAGGCGATCATAACCGCGGGTCGGCGTTGTGGCGGGACCTGTTGTCTGGCTCATCCTTTCACATCCGCTCGAATTCTGCGTCGCGATGATCCGCACCGCTGGTGAGGTTGAGCGCGAGCCCATTCGCCTTGGCGTTGCCAAAGCGCGTCGGCGTATGCGCGGCCGCTGCGGACTTCGCGGGCCTTGCTCCGGTGGCCTGACGAACCGGCCGACGAGGCGCGGCGTCCGCGCGCTGGGACGCCGCACGAGGTGCCGCGTGGACGGCGTCGTCCAGGCGGAAAAAGGCGATATTCGACTGCAACTGTTCGGCCTGTGCCGCCAGTTCCTCCGAGGTCGCCGACATCTGTTCGGACGCGCTCGCGTTCTGCTGCGTCACCTTGTCCAGTTGCTGGATCGCCTGATTGATCTGGTCCGACCCGATATCCTGCTCGCGGCAGGCGGCACTGATCTCGGTCACCAGTTCCGCTGTCCTCTTGATGTCGGGTACCAGCCGGCTGAGCATCTCGCCCGCCTCCCGCGCGGCCTTTACCGTCTGCAAGGAGAGGGTGCCAATTTCCGTCGCCGCGGTCTGACTACGCTCGGCCAGTTTGCGAACTTCCGAGGCAACCACGGCGAAGCCCTTACCATGCTCACCGGCACGGGCCGCTTCGACAGCGGCGTTCAGCGCCAGCAAATCGGTCTGCCGGGCGATCTCCTGCACGATGGTGATCTTTTCCGCGATGGTTTGCATCGCCAGCACGGCGCTTGCCACGGCCTCACCACTCGTCTGCGCGTCGACCGCCGACTTGCGGGCAATCTTCTCGGTCTGTGTGGCGTTGTCGGCATTCTGCTTGATGTTGGATGCCATCTCCTCCATCGAGGCGGACGCTTCTTCCGCCGCCGAGGCCTGTTCTGTCGCGCCTTGCGACAATTGTTCCGAACCCGAAGACAACTCCTGGCTGCCGGACGAAACATTTTCCGCGGCGGCGGAGGCCTCCGAAACGACGACGCGAAGTTTCTCGACCATCGCATTGGTATGCCCAATGAGGTCTCCGATCTCATCCCGCGAGGTAACCGCGGCCGTCTGCGTCAGGTCGCCGCCGGCGACTGCCTGAGTGAGCGCACTTGCCCGGCCGAGACCACGTCCGATGCTGAGAGCGATCCATGTCGCCGTGGACGCCGCGATGACCAGAGATGCCAGTAGCGCCGCGATCAGGAGCATGCGGGCGTTCTCATAATGCTGATTCGCGCCCACCTTGGCTTGCGTCATGAATTGATCGTTGAGGTTCATGATCTCGCTCAGTTGCGCCTTTCCGTCGTCGACAAAATGTTTCAGGGCGCCGTAAGAAAGTTCGGTAGCCTGGGTCTTGTCACTCGCCACCAGTGGACGAAACTGATCCTGCAGCAGGACGTACCTTTCCCACTCAGTTTTGAAAACGGCCAGCTTCTGCTTGCCGGACGCGGTGTCGATCGCGTCAAGTTGGTCCGCATGGGTCCGCAATGCCTTGCGGCCGTCGACTATCTCGTCATCGTAGTGTTTCGCCATTTCCGGAGTCGGTGAGGCAAGCGCGCTGCGTTCGGCTCGCGATATGCCGATCAGGTCGGAATACAGCAGATGCGCCAACTTCACGCGCTGGGCCGGACCTTGCAGAACGTCATCGATCGTCGCGTTGAGCGACCCCAGGCTGCTTACCCCAATGCCCGCGGTGATGGCCGACAGCGTGATGACGGCCGCGAATGCAAGACCCAGCTTGGATTTAACCGTGATGCGCATGGTGGAAAGCTCCGGAAACAAAGGGGATGGATCAGGCGGCGTCGCGGTCGAGGACTGGAGGGCGATCGGATACCCCGAGAAACGCCTGGTCGTCGGACGCGAACAGGCGACTCAGATCGAACACGACGACGAATTGCTCGCCACGCCGCCCCACGCCGCGGATGTACTCGGAGCGCCATTTCGTGCCGATATCCGGCGGCGGCTCGAGTTTCCCATCGTCCAGCGACGCGACCTCGTACACCCGGTCCGCGATCAGCCCGAGAACGAGTTGCCCTCCGGAGATCGGGACCTCGAGCACCATGATGCGCGTTCCCTCGGTGACCGCCTTGGCGGGCAGGCCGAGCTTTACCCGCAGATCGATCACCGGCACGCTTCGGCCGCGCACATCGATGAGGCCGGCCAGATGCGCCGGTGCGTCGGGCACGCGGAACATATCCCGCATGTCGAGAATTTCGACCACGGTCTCGACCGGGACCGCGAAAATCTCCCGATCGATGCCAAGCATGACGAACTGTGTGTCTGTTGTCGCGATATGCTGATCCATTGGCTTACATCCGCTCGAACTCGGCATCGCGCGGATCGGCGCCGCCGCTGGTGAGGTTGAGCGCGACGCCGTTCGCCTTGCTCGCATCGGGCCCTCGGCGCGCCGGGCGGGCTGGCGTCAGCCTCGCGATCTTGGCCGCCGCGAACGATGATGTCGGACGCCGATTGGCCACGACGGGCCGATGCGGCATTGCCCCCGACGCGTTCGCCCCATTGGCATTCGCACCCGTCGCATTCGCGTCCAGGCGGAAATACGCGATGCTGGATTGTAACTGCTCGGCCTGCGCCGCAAGTTGCTCCGAGGTCGCCGACATCTGCTCGGACGCACTCGCGTTCTGCTGCGTCACCTTGTCGAGTTGCTGGATCGCCTGGTTGATCTGGTCAGCGCCGACGTCCTGCTCGCGGCACGCGGCACTGATCTCGGTGACCAGTTCCGCCGTCTTCTTGATATCCGGCACCAGCCGGCTCAGCATCTCTCCCGCCTCCTGGGCCGCCTTCACCGTCTGCGAGGAGACCGTTCCGATTTCCGCCGCCGCGGTCTGACTGCGCTCGGCCAGCTTGCGGACCTCCGAGGCAACCACGGCGAACCCCCTGCCGTGCTCGCCGGCACGGGCGGCCTCGACGGCGGCGTTCAGCGCCAACAGATCGGTCTGCCGGGCGATCTCCTGCACGATGGTGATTTTTTCGGCGATCGTCTGCATCGCCTGCACGGCACGGCCCAACGCCTCACCGCTCCGCTGCGCTTCAACCGCGGACTGGCGGGCGATCTTTTCAGTCTGCGCGGCGTTGTCGGCATTCTGCTTGATATTGGCGGCCATCTCTTCCATTGAGGCAGACGCCTCCTCCGCCGCGGAAGCCTGTTCCGTCGCACCCTGTGACAACTGCTCCGAACCCGAGGACAACTCCTGGCTGCCCGCCGAAACGTTGTCCGCCGCGTTTGACGCTTCGGTCACGACCATACGCAACTTGCCCAGCATGCGCTCCAGAGCGATGCCGAGGGTATCCTTGTCGGAAAGACGTTTGGCCTCGGTCGTCAGTTCGCCATCGGCGATCGCGTCGGCGACTTTCGCTGTCGCCCGCAGATTGGTCGTCATCTCGTTGAGAGCATCGACCATATCCCTCACCTCGTCGTTGCTTTTCACCGACACCGTTTGGCTAAGATCGCCGGCGGTCACCGCATGGGCGAGCGAAATGGCTTTTCGGAGACCGCGGCTGATGGCCACCGCGATCCAGGTCGCGGTCAGGCACGCGATGAGCAACGATATCGCCAGCACGATCATGAGCAGCGCGCGAGCGGTTTGATATTGCTGTATCGCACCTGCCTCGGCCTGCTTCATGTTCTGATTGTTCGAAACGATAATATCGGTGAGCTGAGCCTTTCCGTCGTCGACGATCTTTTTCAACGGGTCATATGACAGTTCAGCCGCTTGCGCTCGGTCATGCGCGACGAGCTCCCGAAACTTATCCTGTAGTGGGATGTATTTCTCCCAGGTGGTCTTAAATACAGCGAGTTGCCGCGCGCCTTCCGTGGTGTCGATCGCCGCGAGCTCATTCATGCGGACCTGCAATGTCTTGCGGCCGGTCACGATTTCATCATCATAATGCTTCGCCATCTGCTCGGTCGGCGCCGCCAGAACGCTTCGCTCGGCCCGCGATATGGCGATGAGATCGGTATAGAGCAGGTTCGCCAATGCCACGCGTTGCACCGGACCCCGTAATATTCCGGCGATCGTCTCGTTGAGCGATCCAAGATAAATGATTCCCACCGTCGCGGTAACCGCCGACAGCACGATAACGGTCGCGAATGCCAGACCGAGCTTCAATTTTATCGTGAGACGCATGATCAATGTTCCTTCAAAGATTCTGATCCGGCCCAGGCGGCTTGCTGTTCGGCTACCGGGGCATCGATGTTCGCGTCCTCGTGCGGGGCGGCTGAGAAAACCCGCGCGATGTCGAGCACCACCATGAAGTCGTCGCCGCGCCTGCCGATGCAGCGGATGTATTCGGGCCGCCATCGCATGCCGACCTTGGGTGCCTCCTGCAGCGCCGAGGCGGCGACCTCAATGACCTCGTGCACCTTGTCGGCGCGAATGCCGACAATGACCGGATCACCATTGAGGTCGAGTTCAAGCACGACGATGCGGGTGTCGATCGTCGGCGGTTTCATTTCCATGCCGAACCTCACGCGGAGATCGGCGAGCGGAACGACCTTGCCCCGCACGTTGATCAGTCCGTTGACGAAGGGCGGCCCACGCGGCACGTCGGTGATCGGTACCAGGTCCAGAATCTCGCGCACATGCAGCGCTTCGACGGCGAACATCTCGCTCTCCAACTCGAGCGTAAGGACCTCAAGCGACCGATTGCCGTTCCATTTCGCCATGCCCTGGGAGTCCCTTAGCTCGCGGCCTTGAGCCGCTCTTCGTGCCGCTGGCCGTGCTCAACCAGGTGAGCGATGTCCAGGATAAGAGCGACGGCGCCATCGCCGAGGATGGTCGCACCTGAGAAAATCTTAATATTCGCGTGCAGTTTCGACAGCGATTTGATCACCGTCTGGTGATCGCCGATCACCTGATCGACGACCAACCCGACGCGCAGGTCGCCGGCCGAAACGATCACCACTTTCTGATAGCGGTCGGGCGGCGTGGTCGCATTGAACAGCTCGCGCAAACGCAGGAACGGCACCAGATCGCCGCGGACGTTGAGGAAGTTGCGGCCGCGTGAGCGGGCATCTTCCTCCATGCTGAGTTCGACGCATTCCTCGACCGCCGACAACGGAATGACGTAGCGGCCGCGGCCCACGCGCACCAGCAGCCCGTCGATGATGGCGAGCGTCAGCGGCAGTCGCAGCGTGATCTCCGAACCCTGTCCCGCGGTGCTGGCGACATCGATTGTGCCGCGCAACCCGTCGATCGCGCGCTTCACCACATCCATGCCGACACCGCGGCCGGACAGACTGGTCACTTCGCGCGCCGTCGAGAAACCAGGCTGAAAGATCGCCTGGAACAGTTCGCCATCGGTGAGTCTGGCGCCCGGTGCGAACAGTCCGTTCTCCTCGGCGCGGGCACGAATGCGGGCGCGATCGAGGCCGCGACCATCGTCCAGGATCGAAATCAGCACGCCGGAGCCGATGTGCCGTGCCGCCAGTGTGATGCGGCCCAGGGGAACCTTGCCGGAAGCGGCACGTGTGGCGGGATCCTCGATCCCATGGTCGACGGAATTGCGGATGAGATGGATGAGCGGATCATTGAGCCGCTCGATCACGGTCTTGTCGAGCTCGGTTTCCTCGCCGACCGCGACGAGCTCGATATTCTTGCCGTGGTCTCGCGCGAGGTCATGGATCAGGCGCCGGAAGCGGCCAAACAACTGACCGATCGGCAGCATGCGCACACCCATCGTGGTGTCGCGCAGCTCGAGCGAAAGCCGCTCGATGTCCTCGGTGACCGACTTCATCGCGGCGTCGTTGCTGGCCGCCGCGATCTCCTTCAGCCGTGATTGCGCGATGACCAACTGGCCGACCCGGTCCATGAGTTCGTCCAGCCGCTCCGCCGGAACACGAATGGTATCGACGCTTTTGGTTTCGCGCGTTTCACCGCCAGGATTTTGCCGCGCGGCCGGGACCGGCGCGAATTTCAGCGGCGCGTCGTCATCCGATTGAGCGATCGGTGGCGGGATCGCGTCGTCGCCATCCGTCGCGATCTGCTCGATGTCGAGTTCCATTTCGTCGATGACAAACAGGAACACTTCTTCGATCGCCGCGCGCGACTGGTCGGTCCGCAGCGTCACGTCCCAGCTTAAATAGCCAAGGCCCGGATCGATCGCCTCGAGCGAGGGCACGCCGCCGGTCAGCGCGGTGACGGACGCCTCGCCAAGCGTTCGCAGTTCGTCCAGCAACAGCAGCGGATTGGTTCCCGTCGCCATCGCGTCAGCGGGCAATCTGAAGCGGATGCGCCAGACTGTCTGCTCCGTCGCCACGGGCTCCCCGCCGGGGCGCTCCTCGGAGGCAGATCCAATCGCCGCTGTCATGAAACGCTGAAGGTCTTCGAGGATCGTATCGCCCGCGCTCGCGCTCGCGTTCGCCGGCTGGTCGATCAACATGCGCATATGATCTTTGGCGGCAAGCGCCACCGCGATCAGCTCGCCCGTCGGAGTCACCTTGCCCTTGCGTACGAGATCGAAGGCGTTCTCGACGTGGTGCGTGAACGCGGCGACGGCATCGAAGCCGAACATCGCGCCGGATCCCTTGATCGTATGCAAGGCGCGGAAAGCCGTGTCGATGAGATCGCCGTCGCCGGGCGTGCTTTCGAGGTCGAGCAGAGAGTGTTCGAGTTGCTCAAGCAGGTCCTGCGCTTCCTGAAGGAAGACCTGGTCCGGATCGCTTGCATTCATCAGCCGAGTACCTTCTTGACGATGGCGACAAGCTGATCCTGTTGGAATGGCTTCGTGATCCAACCGGTGGCCCCAGCGGCTTTCGCCTGCTTCTTCATTTCGGGATCGGATTCAGTGGTCAGAAACAGGATTGGCACGCCGCGGTACGCCGGGAGCTTACGCAGCTCACGAATGAGGCCGAGCCCGTTCATCACCGGCATGTTGAGATCGGTGACCACCATGTCCAACGTCGTGGCCTTGGCTTTACTCAGACCTTCCGCGCCGTCACCGGCCTCAACGATGTCATACCCGGCACCGGTCAGGGTCAGCTTCACCATCTGACGGACACTCGGGGAGTCGTCGACGGCGAGGATTCGCTTCTTCATGCGCCTGCTCCCTCGAACCAGAACGCGGACGCGTCCTCGCATACGACCTGGAATCCGCCGCGAGTCAGCGTGTCGAGCAACGCGCCGTCCGGATGCACCGCGAGGCTGACCGCGTGACCAACAAGGTCGGTGCTGATGCGTGTCGCGATCAGCAACTGGACGAAGGCCAGATCGATTTCAGTCGCGGCGGAACAGTCGATCGAAATGTTCGTGGTGGCCCCGCCTGACGGAGGATCAACCGCCTCACGCAACGTCGCGTGGACGGTCTCGATGTTTCGCATGGTCAGAGCGTCCTCAAGAACCACGCGAACGCCCTCGGCGGATATTTGTGTCATTGGTATGACCTGTGTTGGCCGGTCATGCGCTCAGCCGCCAACGGGTGCCTCGATTGAGCCGGAAGCCGGGTTTGATTCCCGTGACAGTCCGGATCCCATGCAGCACCTGATCGCGACCCGAACGCTCGATCGGGGTGGAATGTCTTTGGTGCGCGAAGATGGGCCTGAAGTCTGAATAAAACGCTAACAGTG
>CALFNB010000061.1 GCA_937902425.1 uncultured Acetobacteraceae bacterium
ACATGATAAAACCGCTTCTTGGATCCCCATTGCCACTCCCCTGAGTTCGGGTTACCGGCTTCCCCAGGTCTCAGCCACACGTCTCAGCCACACCATGACGCGGTCGCATCGTAACCCGAGGACGGATTCGGTAAAAATATGTCTGAAGGCAAACTCCTGATCGGCAATCGCCGATATTCGTCCTGGTCGTTGCGCGGCTGGCTCGCGGTTCGGCTCGCCGGTCTGGACGTCACGATCGAGATGGCGCGGTTCGTCCGCCCAGGCCCCACGCCGCGGATCATGGACACATCCCCGAACGGGCTGGTGCCGTATCTGGAGCATCGCGGCGCCCGCGTCTGGGAGTCGCTCGCGGTCTGCGACTATTGCGCGGAGATCGAGCCGTCGCTGTGGCCCGCCGACCGCATCGCCCGCGCTTATGCCAGGTCGATCGCCGCCGAAATGCACGCCGGTTTCCGCGCGCTCCGTCAGAACATGTGGATGAATCTGGGCCGCGACTTTTCCGGTCTGGGCCGCACCGCGGAAACCCTGGCCGATATCGCGCGCATCGAGACGGCATGGGCTGAGGCCCGGCAATTATTCGGCGCCAATGGCCCGTATTTGTTTGGCGCCGCCTTCACCGCCGCCGACGTGATGTATGCGCCGGTCGTCGCCCGCCTGCTGACGTGGCGCCCGGAAATCTCGGCGGCGACCAAAGCCTATGTTGATGCGGTCCGCGCCCATCCGCTCATCCGCGAGTGGTACGATGGCGCCGCCCAGGAACCGGCGGAGTGGCTGGTCGAGGAGTACGAGCAGACGCCTGCCGCGCCGGCGGCGTGAAGAACCGCCAGGCGGCGCGGTCCTGGCCTGGGATGGCCGCCGATGAACCTTAGATTATCCCGACGAAGTGGAGCAGCAGTACGACGGCGAGCGCCACGCCGAAAAGAATCAGCAGCGTGTCACCGGTCCGCACACGGGGATCGTTCCTCATCGGCGTCGACTAAACAATCCGTCTTTCGGCGATCCGCCTGCGTGCCGCCAGACATTCCACCTCCGGCGCGACGGGCGCCTGCTGGTCGTTGGCCTGCTTTCGTCGATCCGAGTGATCCACCGCTTCATCGTATTGGCCCAAACGCGCCGTTTCCTGGTTGTACCCATGCTGTTCCCCTTCCTTGCAACCTTTGTGGTCAGCTTTTTCCTGGAGCTTTGGCGGCGGGATCGACTGGTGGTGAACCTTGCGATCGCCGTCGCAATGGTTTTTGGCCAATGAGCGAGTCTTTCAGCGACGCGGAATGCTTGAACCGTACACCCCGTCCATCGCCGACGCTTCTGACATTCTCGCTGATGAGTTCGACTCCGGCGGCATCAAGCGCCTCGACGACCTTGGTCAGCGTATCCACGACCCCCCGCACGTTGCCGTCGCTGGCCTCCATCCGCTGGATGGTCGGCAGCGAGACATCCGACAACTCGGCGAGCTGGCGCTGGTCGATACCAAGCAACGCTCGCGCGGCACGCATCTGGGCTGCGGTGATCATGTTCGCTCCATCTGCCCAGGTAGGCTAAAAACCTGAATTGACCGTGTCAATAGCTTCAACTATGATGCTTCATACGTCATCTGTTTTGTTCCGTGCATATCTGATGGGTCGAGGTACCGGTTTTGGCGCACAACTCGTTTGATGGACTCCAGGCGGTCACGGCTGGTGACGGGCCGTTCCGCCGCCGGATCCCAGGCTCCGCGACAGTGAACCGGTATCGCCCAGACGTGATCGCGGCATGATCGAGGCGGCTGCGTACTGTGTCGCCGCGCTGCTCGCCCTCGCGGCTTTGGGGGTGGGCGTGGCGCGTTATGGGCCTGGACGATCCACCATTTACGCCGCATCCGCGCTGGTCTGCGTCGCGCTGATGTGGATCGGCATCGCTTCGCTCGGTGCCGACGCGGCACGGATGAAACTCCCACTGGGGTTGCCGTGGATCGGGGTGAACTTCCGGCTTGACGCTCTGGCGGCCGCGTTCCTGGCGCTCGTCGGCCTGGGTGGTGCCAGCGCGAGCGTTTATGCCATCGGCTACGGTCGTCACGAATCCGAGCCGGGCCGTGTTGTCCCCTTCGTTCCCGCCTTCCTCGCCGGCATGACCCTGGTCGTCCTCGCGGATGACGCCTTCGCCTTCCTGTTCGCCTGGGAGCTGATGTCGCTTTCCTCCTGGGCGTTGGTCATGGCGCATCACCGGGAGGAGGGGAACGCACACGCCGCCTACGTCTATCTGATCATGGCGGTGTTCAGCGGTCTGACCTTGCTGTTGGCGTTTGGGTTGCTGGCGGGTCCACAGGGGAGCTCACCCGGCGGCTTTACCTTCGCCGCGTTCCGCGCCTCGCCTCTTCCTCCGGCCACCGTCGCGATCGTGTTCGTGCTGGCGATGATCGGGACCGGCTCCAAGGCGGGGCTCGTGCCGTTGCACGTGTGGCTGCCGCTCGCCCATCCCGCCGCGCCGAGCCACGTCTCAGCGCTCATGAGCGGCGTGATGACCAAGGTCGCGATCTATGGCTTCATCCGCATCGTGTTCGACCTGCTCGGCACGCCCAGCTGGTGGTCCGCCGTCGTGGTGCTGGTGGTGGGGGGCGTGACGTCCGTCATGGGTGTTCTGTATGCGCTGATGGAACACGACCTGAAGCGGCTGCTCGCCTATCACACGGTCGAGAACATCGGCATCATCTTCATCGGTCTCGGACTGGCGATGGCGTTCTGGGCCAACGGCCTGGCTGCCGGCGCCGCGCTGGCGCTGACCGCGGCGCTGTTTCATGTGTTCAACCACTCGGTGTTCAAGAGCCTGCTGTTTTTCGGTTCCGGCGCCGTGCTGACCGCCACCGGGGAACGCGACATGGAGCATCTGGGCGGGCTGATCCATCGGATGCCGAAGACGGCGTTCGCGTTCCTGGTGGGGTGTGTCGCGATCTCCGCCCTGCCACCGCTGAACGGCTTTGTGTCGGAGTGGCTGACGTTCCAGGCCATCGTGCTGCACCCTGACCTGCCGCAATGGGGACTGAAGGTCGCCATCCCCGCCGATGGAGCCTTGCTGGCGCTGTCGGCCGCTCTGGCCGCCGCCTGCTTCGTCAAGGCGTTTGGCGTCAGCTTCCTTGGGCGGCCGCGCACGACGCAGGCGGCCCAGGCGCGTGAGGTTGACGCATTTTCGCTGGCGTCGATGTTCACGCTGGCGGCGATCTGTTTGCTGGCCGGCGTGTTGCCGGGCGCGGTGATCGATGCACTGGCGCCGGTCACTCAGGCGCTTGTTGGTGCTCACATGCCCACGCAGATGGATCGTGCCTGGCTGTCGATCGTGCCGATCGCCGAGGCGCGCAGTTCCTATGACGGGTTGCTTATCTTCTTCTTCATCGCCGTGTCCGCCTGGGCCACGGCGCTCGCGGTGCATCGTTTCGCCTCGCACCGTTTGCGGCGCGGCCCGGCCTGGGATTGCGGGTTCCCCGATCCATCGCCGGCCACGCAATACACCGCCGGCAGTTTCGCCCAACCGATCCGGCGCGTGTTTGGCACCGTGGTATTTGGCTCACGAGAGACGGTGACGATGCCACCCCCCGGCGACACGGCGCCCGCCCGGATCGAGAAGCACATCCACGATCCGGCCTGGGAGACATTTTATGCACCGGTCGCCGCGGCGGTCGGAGGAACGGCGGACTGGATGAACGTTCTGCAGTTCCTGACGATCCGCCGTTACCTCGCATTCGTATTCGTCGCGTTGATTATGCTGCTGCTGGTGTTGGCGCTGTGGCAATGATCCGCGATCTGCTGCTTCCAGATATGCTGATCGAGGGCGTCCAGATGGCGTCCGTACTGTTGCTCGCGCCGTTGCTGACCGGGTTGGTGCGCAAGGTGAAAGCTCGGCTGCAACGCCGTCAGGGGCCGCCCTTGATGCAGCCTTATCGCGATCTGCGCCGCTTGCTTGGGAAGGAGGTGGTGCTCGCTGACAATGCCTCCTGGCTGTTCCGCGTGGCGCCATACATGATTTTCGCCGTCACCTGGGTCGCGGCGTCGCTGATTCCAACTTTTGCTACCGGCCTGCTGTTCTCCTGGTCCGGCGACCTGATCGCGATCACCGCGCTTCTGGGCAGCGCCCGTTTCATGCAGGCCCTGGCCGGCATGGATATCGGCACCAGTTTCGGCGGCATCGGATCCTCACGCGAAGTGATGATCGCCTCGCTGGCCGAACCGGCGATGCTGATGATCGTGCTGACGGTGGCGTTGGTCGCCGGTTCCACCCAGTTATCCACCATCGCGGTGTTCTTGGCCTCGCCCGAGGCCGGGCTGCGGGTGTCGCTGGCATTGGCGCTGATCGCCTTCATCATCGTCGCGCTGGCCGAGAACGCGCGCATCCCGGTTGACAATCCGGCGACCCACCTGGAACTGACGATGGTGCACGAGGCGATGGTGCTGGAATATTCCGGCCGCCACCTGGCGATGATCGATCTCGCGTCGTTTTTGAAATTGTTGCTTTACATCTCGCTGATCGGTTGCCTGTTCTTTCCGTTCGGCATCGCCCAGACCGGATCGGGGCTACAACATCATCTGGTCGCGCTTGCGCTCTGGCTCGTGAAACTGACCATTGGCGGCGTGTTTCTGGGGGTGTTCGAGATGTCGATCGCCAAGATGCGCGTATTCCGCGTGCCAAACTTCCTCGGCGCGGCCTTCATGCTCGGCCTTTTGGGCGTGCTGCTGCTGTTCGTCTCTCAAGGTATGTGATGCACGGCATTTCCTTCGATATCGCGCATATGCTGGCGGGGTTCCTGGTGCTGCTGAGTTTCCTGATGCTTTATCAGGTTCGGCTGCTGCCGCTGCTGCACGTGCTGGCGGCGCATGCCTTTGTCCTGGCGCTTTCGGTGGCCTGGCAGGCGTACATCCAGCATGCGCCGCATCTCTACATCACCGCCGCCATCGCGCTCGTGTTCAAGGCCATCATTGTTCCGGTGGCCCTCCGCCGCATGGTGTTCCGCATGGGCATTCATCGCGAAATCGAAACGGTGGTCAGTATCGGTCTGACCATGCTCGCCGGCATGGCACTGGTGGCGCTGTCGCTGGAGGTGATGCTGCCATTGACCGCCAAGGCGGAACCAGTCGTGCGGGAGGACATCGCACTCGCGCTGTCGGTTGTGCTGATCGGACTGCTGATGATGGTGACGCGGCGCAATGCCGTGAGCCAGGTTGTCGGCTTCATGTCCCTGGAGAACGGCATCAACCTCGCCGCGACGGGAGCCCAGGGAATGCCGCTGGTGGTGGAGATCAGTGTGGCATTCTCGGTTTTGATCGCTTTCATCGTCATCGGCATTTTCTTGTTCCGCATCCGCGAGCGTTTCGACACCGTCGATATCGGCGTATTGGACGAGTTCCGCGGCGGGCAGCGATGAACGCCTTGCTGAGCGCGCTGCCCCCCGGGTTCGATCCTCTGTTGGGCGTTCTGGTGATTCCGCTGGTGTTCGCGGCGATCCTCGCGATGCTGCCCGCCTATCGGATCTCCGCCGGGCTTAACATCGTCGCATCTCTCGGGTCACTGGCCTGCGCCATTTCGCTGCTGTTCGCGCGCCCGCCGCCGCATGAGTATCTGATGGTCGACGACTTCAATATCGTATTCATCCTGCTGAACACGTTCATCGGTTTCACCACCAGCACGTTCAGTGCCAGCTACATCGCGCATGAGCTGGAAATCGGCCGGCTGACCGCTTGGCATCTGCGTTTCTACCACGCGATGTTTCAGTTGATGCTGTTCGGTATGAACCTCGCGCTGGTCGCCAACAACATTGGCCTGATGTGGGTGGCGGTCGAGCTCGCGACACTGACCACGGTACTGATGGTCGGCATCTATCGCACGCATGAGGCGCTGGAGGCCGCGTGGAAATATTTCATTCTTGGATCGGTCGGCATCGCGCTGGCGCTGTTCGGCACGATCCTGGTCTATCTGGCGGCCCGCCCGGTTATTGGCGAGGGCATGGATGCGATGGTGTGGACCACGCTGGTCGAGCACGCGCGCGACTTCGATCCGTCATTGCTGAACATCGCGTTCATCTTCCTGCTGTTGGGTTACGGCACCAAGGTCGGCCTGGCGCCTTTGCACGCATGGCTTCCGGACGCGCACGCCGAGGGTCCGACGCCGATTTCCGCGGTGCTGTCCGGCCTGCTGCTGAACGTCGCGCTTTATGCGCTGCTGCGATTCAAGATCCTGATCGCGGCGAATTCGTCCGCGATCGCACCGGGTCCGCTGTTGATCGGCCTCGGGCTGCTGTCGCTGATTTTCGCGGGGTTCATGCTGTACCGGCGGCGCGATATCAAACGGATGTTCGCCTATTCCTCGATCGAGCACATGGGCATTATCGTGTTCGCGTTCGGTATGGCGGGTCCGTTGGGCAATCTCGCCGGGTTGTTGCAAATGACCATGCACAGCCTGACCAAATCGGCGATCTTTTTCACCGTCGGCCATGTGGCGCAGGTGAAGGGGACGCAACGGATGGCTGATATGGGAGGCCTGACGACGACGCATCCGTTGCTCGGTTGGCTGCTGGTGGCGGGCGTCGCGGCCATCGCGGGCCTGCCGCCGTTCGGCGTGTTCACCAGTGAGTTCCTGGTCGTGACAACGACTTTCGCGCGGGAGCCGGTGCTCGCGGTACTGTTGATCTTCGGCCTGCTGCTGTCGTTCGGCGCTCTGCTGCTGCGTCTGACGGAGGTCGCGTTCGGCGAGGTGAAGGGCCCGACCGGCCCAGTACACGCGTCCTATCTGCCGGTCATCGCGCATCTGTCGCTGGTGTTGGTCGCCGGCATTTGGTTGCCGCCGCCGCTGGTTGCATGGTTCCAACACGTGGCGGCCCTGCTCGGATGACGCATCTCGCCGCCCTGTTGGACGCAGGCCAGGTGATGCCCTCGCATCGGCCCGTCGTCCGCGCGCTCGTGCATCAAGATACCTGGGTTCACGCGACCGCCTTGCTCGCCTCCGGGGAACTGACGCTGCTGAGTGTTTGGGGCGACTCCGGGCAGGTCCACATGGCGCTGCTGGAACCGGTCGAGTTCGACATCGGTGTGCTGACGTTGCCGTGCCCGGATGGGCGTTACCCGTCGATTGGCCAGGCACATCCGCCGGCGATTCGTCTTGAACGCGCGATCCGTGATTTGTTCGGGTTCGAGCCCTTGGGTTTGCCGGACACGCGCGCCTGGCTCGACCACCGCGACGGAACGAATTACGCGTTCCTGCCGGTGGAGGGCGAGGGCCTGCACCAAATCCCCGTCGGCCCGGTTCACGCCGGCATTATCGAGCCTGGGCATTTTCGTTTCACCTGCGACGGTGAGACGGTCGTGCGGCTGGAGCAACGGCTTGGTTACGTCCACAAAGGTGTCGACGAACTGTTCCACGGCCTGCCGCTGGAGCCGGCGGCCCGGCTCGCCTGCAGGGTTTCGGGCGACAGCGCGGTGGCGCTGAGTATCGGGTTCGCCCGTGCGGCCGAGGCGGCGCTGGGTGTCACCCCGCCGCCGCGCGCCGTCTGGCTACGGGCGTTGATGGCGGAGATGGAGCGGATCGCCAACCATCTGGGGGATTTCGGCGCGATCTGCAACGATGCGTCGTTCACGATCATCCTGTCGCATTGCGCCGTGCTGCGCGAGCGGATGCTGCGCGCCGCCGACGCCGCGTTCGGTCATAGATTGATGATGGATCGGATCGTTCCGGGGGGCGTGAGGGTGGACCTGGACCGGCAGAACATGGCGACCATCGTGGGCCTCGTGAGTGAAGTACGGGAGAAGTTCGCGGCGCTGACGAAATTGTACGACGAAACCGCGTCGTTGCAGGATCGAACCGTGACGACGGGCAGGTTGAAGCCCGAACTCGTTCGGCAATTCGGCGCCGGCGGCTATGTCGGCCGTGCATCCGGCCGCCCCTTCGATGCGCGCAAGCACCCCGGTTATGGGCCTTATGATGCACTGAATTTTGAGGTTCCGGTGCTGGACGAGGGCGATGTGAACGCCCGCGTCTGGATCCGCGCCCGCGAGATCGGCCAGAGCCTCAATCTGATCGAGCAAATCGTGCATGGCATGCCCGCCGGCGATACCATGACCGAGGTGCCGGTCGCGTCGGGCGAGGCATTGACCCTGACGGAGGCATTCCGCGGCGACGTGCTGGTCTGGATGCGGGTCAACGAAGGGAACGTGGATCGTTGCCATATCCGCGATGCGTCGTGGTTCCAATGGCCGCTGCTGGAGGCGGTGGTTGAAGGCAACATCGTCGCCGACTTTCCGCTGTGCAATAAAAGCTTCAATTGCTCCTACTCGGGGCACGATTTGTGATCGAGCCGGCTCAATCGCATGAGTGCCAGGTTAGGCCCGCGGATGGCGGGTTTTGTGCCGCGTCGTCATCC